>NZ_AP028067.1:317339-634679 GCF_030297155.1 Vibrio sp. FE10
GAATGGTAATAGCTTTAGAATTACATGTTCATTTTCGAATGAATATTAGTTTTGAAGTCAGTATTCGTTGAGTCACAAAATCTTAAATTGAAGAGTTTGATCATGGCTCAGATTGAACGCTGGCGGCAGGCCTAACACATGCAAGTCGAGCGGAAACGACATTATTGATTCTTCGGAGGATTTAATGGGCGTCGAGCGGCGGACGGGTGAGTAATGCCTAGGAAATTGCCTTGATGTGGGGGATAACCATTGGAAACGATGGCTAATACCGCATAATGCCTACGGGCCAAAGAGGGGGACCTTCGGGCCTCTCGCGTCAAGATATGCCTAGGTGGGATTAGCTAGTTGGTGAGGTAATGGCTCACCAAGGCGACGATCCCTAGCTGGTCTGAGAGGATGATCAGCCACACTGGAACTGAGACACGGTCCAGACTCCTACGGGAGGCAGCAGTGGGGAATATTGCACAATGGGCGAAAGCCTGATGCAGCCATGCCGCGTGTATGAAGAAGGCCTTCGGGTTGTAAAGTACTTTCAGTTGTGAGGAAGGGTGTGTAGTTAATAGCTGCACATCTTGACGTTAGCAACAGAAGAAGCACCGGCTAACTCCGTGCCAGCAGCCGCGGTAATACGGAGGGTGCGAGCGTTAATCGGAATTACTGGGCGTAAAGCGCATGCAGGTGGTTCATTAAGTCAGATGTGAAAGCCCGGGGCTCAACCTCGGAACTGCATTTGAAACTGGTGAACTAGAGTGCTGTAGAGGGGGGTAGAATTTCAGGTGTAGCGGTGAAATGCGTAGAGATCTGAAGGAATACCAGTGGCGAAGGCGGCCCCCTGGACAGACACTGACACTCAGATGCGAAAGCGTGGGGAGCAAACAGGATTAGATACCCTGGTAGTCCACGCCGTAAACGATGTCTACTTGGAGGTTGTGGCCTTGAGCCGTGGCTTTCGGAGCTAACGCGTTAAGTAGACCGCCTGGGGAGTACGGTCGCAAGATTAAAACTCAAATGAATTGACGGGGGCCCGCACAAGCGGTGGAGCATGTGGTTTAATTCGATGCAACGCGAAGAACCTTACCTACTCTTGACATCCAGAGAAGCCAGCGGAGACGCAGGTGTGCCTTCGGGAGCTCTGAGACAGGTGCTGCATGGCTGTCGTCAGCTCGTGTTGTGAAATGTTGGGTTAAGTCCCGCAACGAGCGCAACCCTTATCCTTGTTTGCCAGCGAGTAATGTCGGGAACTCCAGGGAGACTGCCGGTGATAAACCGGAGGAAGGTGGGGACGACGTCAAGTCATCATGGCCCTTACGAGTAGGGCTACACACGTGCTACAATGGCGCATACAGAGGGCAGCAAGCTAGCGATAGTGAGCGAATCCCAAAAAGTGCGTCGTAGTCCGGATTGGAGTCTGCAACTCGACTCCATGAAGTCGGAATCGCTAGTAATCGTGAATCAGAATGTCACGGTGAATACGTTCCCGGGCCTTGTACACACCGCCCGTCACACCATGGGAGTGGGCTGCAAAAGAAGTGGGTAGTTTAACCTTTCGAGGAGGACGCTCACCACTTTGTGGTTCATGACTGGGGTGAAGTCGTAACAAGGTAGCCCTAGGGGAACCTGGGGCTGGATCACCTCCTTATACGAAGATACTTACGATGAGTGTCCACACAGATTGATGGTTTAGATTTAGTTAAAGCCAGAGCTTTAATTAATAACGTAAGTTATTGATTAAAGCTTTTTGCTTTATGCTCTTTAACAATTTGGAAAGCTGACTGATTTGATTACTTACGAGTAATTCAAATCAAATTTAAAAGTTCTCAATGTTTATCTGCTCTTAGTTAATAAGAACGGTATAAACACAACAAACACATTCAAGTGTCTTGTATTCGAATCAAATTTATTTGATTCACAATTGAGTCCGGCAAACAGTCATTGAGAATTAACCCTTCTTAATGACAACCAAAAACCTTGGTTAGTTGCCATACACTAAGACCCTTTCGGGTTGTATGGTTAAGTGACTAAGCGTACACGGTGGATGCCTTGGCAGTCAGAGGCGATGAAAGACGTAATAACTTGCGATAAGCCCAGATTAGGTAGTAATAACCTTTTGAGTCTGGGATTTCTGAATGGGGAAACCCACGTGCATAAGCACGTATCCTGTTGTGAATACATAGCAACAGGAGGCAAACCGGGGGAACTGAAACATCTAAGTACCCCGAGGAAGAGAAATCAACCGAGATTCCGAAAGTAGCGGCGAGCGAAATTGGATTAGCCCTTAAGCTTTTAATGATGCAGGTGAAGCCTCTGGAAAGTGGCGCAACAAAGGGTGATAGCCCCGTAACCGACACATCATAATCAGTGAAATCGAGTAGGGCGGGACACGTGATATCCTGTCTGAATATGGGGGGACCATCCTCCAAGGCTAAATACTACTGACTGACCGATAGTGAACCAGTACCGTGAGGGAAAGGCGAAAAGAACCCCTGTGAGGGGAGTGAAATAGAACCTGAAACCGTGTACGTACAAGCAGTAGGAGCACCTTCGTGGTGTGACTGCGTACCTTTTGTATAATGGGTCAGCGACTTAATTTTAGTAGCAAGGTTAACCGTTTAGGGGAGCCGTAGGGAAACCGAGTCTTAACTGGGCGTACAGTTGCTAGGATTAGACCCGAAACCAGGTGATCTAGCCATGGGCAGGTTGAAGGTTGAGTAACATCAACTGGAGGACCGAACCGACTAATGTTGAAAAATTAGCGGATGACTTGTGGCTAGGGGTGAAAGGCCAATCAAACCTGGAGATAGCTGGTTCTCCCCGAAAGCTATTTAGGTAGCGCCTCGGACGAATACTACTGGGGGTAGAGCACTGTTAAGGCTAGGGGGTCATCCCGACTTACCAACCCTTTGCAAACTCCGAATACCAGTAAGTACTATCCGGGAGACACACGGCGGGTGCTAACGTCCGTCGTGGAGAGGGAAACAACCCAGACCGCCAGCTAAGGTCCCAAAGTATAGCTAAGTGGGAAACGATGTGGGAAGGCTCAGACAGCCAGGATGTTGGCTTAGAAGCAGCCATCATTTAAAGAAAGCGTAATAGCTCACTGGTCGAGTCGGCCTGCGCGGAAGATGTAACGGGGCTAAGCTATACACCGAAGCTGCGGCTACGTACCTTAGGGTATGTGGGGTAGGGGAGCGTTCTGTAAGCCGTTGAAGGTGGTCTGTAAGGGCTGCTGGAGGTATCAGAAGTGCGAATGCTGACATGAGTAACGATAAAGGGAGTGAAAAACTCCCTCGCCGGAAGACCAAGGGTTCCTGTCCAACGTTAATCGGGGCAGGGTAAGTCGACTCCTAAGGCGAGGCCGAAAGGCGTAGTCGATGGGAAACGGGTTAATATTCCCGTACTTCTTACAATTGCGATGGGGGGACGGAGAAGGCTAGGTGGGCCTGGCGACGGTTGTCCAGGTTCAAGTACGTAGGCGGAAAGTTTAGGTAAATCCGGACTTTCTTAACGCTGAGATACGATGTCGAGCTACTACGGTAGTGAAGTCATTGATGCCATGCTTCCAGGAAAAGCCTCTAAGCTTCAGATTGTAAGGAATCGTACCCCAAACCGACACAGGTGGTCGGGTAGAGAATACCAAGGCGCTTGAGAGAACTCGGGTGAAGGAACTAGGCAAAATGGTACCGTAACTTCGGGAGAAGGTACGCTCTTATCAGTGAAGTCCCTTGCGGATGGAGCAGACGAGAGTCGCAGATACCAGGTGGCTGCAACTGTTTATTAAAAACACAGCACTGTGCAAAATCGTAAGATGACGTATACGGTGTGACGCCTGCCCGGTGCCGGAAGGTTAATTGATGGGGTTAGACTTCGGTCGAAGCTCTTGATCGAAGCCCCGGTAAACGGCGGCCGTAACTATAACGGTCCTAAGGTAGCGAAATTCCTTGTCGGGTAAGTTCCGACCTGCACGAATGGCGTAATGATGGCCACGCTGTCTCCACCCGAGACTCAGTGAAATTGAAATCGCTGTGAAGATGCAGTGTACCCGCGGCTAGACGGAAAGACCCCGTGAACCTTTACTACAGCTTGGCACTGAACATTGAACCTACATGTGTAGGATAGGTGGGAGACTATGAAACCGCGTCGCTAGATGTGGTGGAGTCGTCCTTGAAATACCACCCTTGTAGTTTTGATGTTCTAACGTTGGTCCCTGAATCGGGATTACGGACAGTGCCTGGTGGGTAGTTTGACTGGGGCGGTCTCCTCCCAAAGAGTAACGGAGGAGCACGAAGGTGGGCTAAACACGGTTGGACATCGTGTGGTTAGTGCAATGGCATAAGCCCGCTTGACTGCGAGAATGACAATTCGAGCAGGTGCGAAAGCAGGTCATAGTGATCCGGTGGTTCTGAATGGAAGGGCCATCGCTCAACGGATAAAAGGTACTCCGGGGATAACAGGCTGATACCGCCCAAGAGTTCATATCGACGGCGGTGTTTGGCACCTCGATGTCGGCTCATCACATCCTGGGGCTGAAGTCGGTCCCAAGGGTATGGCTGTTCGCCATTTAAAGTGGTACGCGAGCTGGGTTTAGAACGTCGTGAGACAGTTCGGTCCCTATCTGCCGTGGGCGTTGGAAAATTGAAAGGGGCTGCTCCTAGTACGAGAGGACCGGAGTGGACGAACCTCTGGTGTTCGGGTTGTCATGCCAATGGCATTGCCCGGTAGCTAAGTTCGGAATCGATAACCGCTGAAAGCATCTAAGCGGGAAGCGAGCCTTGAGATGAGTTTTCCCTGGCACTATAAGTGTCCTAAAGGGTTGTCGTAGACTACGACGTTGATAGGCAGGGTGTGTAAGTGCTGCGAGGCATTGAGCTAACCTGTACTAATTGCCCGTGAGGCTTAACCATACAACACCCAAGGGGTTTTGTGGACTCAGATATACCAGACCTTGAATGCGTTTGAAGAGAAATAACTTTTAGATAAGCTTTCCGAATTTTAAAATTTGCTTGGCGACCATAGCATTGTGGACCCACCTGATTCCATGCCGAACTCAGAAGTGAAACACAATAGCGCCGATGGTAGTGTGGGGTTTCCCCATGTGAGAGTAGGACATCGCCAGGCTTTAATTTCGACTTTGTCTAGTTTCTAGACAAGTCACCATAGAGTTCTAAGTTTCTTAGAGTTTTATGTTGACTTTCAAAGTGGAAAGCGTATTATACGCGTCCTGCTTACGTGCTAAGGTACTGAAAGCAAAGCTCTTTAACAATTTAAACCTATCAATCTGTGTGGGCACTCGTTGATGAATATCAAAACGTTATTGGTTCTTTTTCGAAAGAGCGTAATAACAGTTACTTCGGTAACACAATGATTTCAATGAACTGAGTGACCAATACGTTTAACGACTTTCTCTTGTAGAAAGAAATTATTCGGCACAGTCAATTCATTACCATTCTGTTGGAATGGTAATAGCTTTAGAATTACATGTTCATTTTCGAATGAATATTAGTTTTGAAGTCAGTATTCGTTGAGTCACAAAATCTTAAATTGAAGAGTTTGATCATGGCTCAGATTGAACGCTGGCGGCAGGCCTAACACATGCAAGTCGAGCGGAAACGACAACATTGAATCTTCGGAGGATTTGTTGGGCGTCGAGCGGCGGACGGGTGAGTAATGCCTAGGAAATTGCCTTGATGTGGGGGATAACCATTGGAAACGATGGCTAATACCGCATAATGCCTACGGGCCAAAGAGGGGGACCTTCGGGCCTCTCGCGTCAAGATATGCCTAGGTGGGATTAGCTAGTTGGTGAGGTAATGGCTCACCAAGGCGACGATCCCTAGCTGGTCTGAGAGGATGATCAGCCACACTGGAACTGAGACACGGTCCAGACTCCTACGGGAGGCAGCAGTGGGGAATATTGCACAATGGGCGAAAGCCTGATGCAGCCATGCCGCGTGTATGAAGAAGGCCTTCGGGTTGTAAAGTACTTTCAGTTGTGAGGAAGGGTGTGTAGTTAATAGCTGCGCATCTTGACGTTAGCAACAGAAGAAGCACCGGCTAACTCCGTGCCAGCAGCCGCGGTAATACGGAGGGTGCGAGCGTTAATCGGAATTACTGGGCGTAAAGCGCATGCAGGTGGTTCATTAAGTCAGATGTGAAAGCCCGGGGCTCAACCTCGGAACTGCATTTGAAACTGGTGAACTAGAGTGCTGTAGAGGGGGGTAGAATTTCAGGTGTAGCGGTGAAATGCGTAGAGATCTGAAGGAATACCAGTGGCGAAGGCGGCCCCCTGGACAGACACTGACACTCAGATGCGAAAGCGTGGGGAGCAAACAGGATTAGATACCCTGGTAGTCCACGCCGTAAACGATGTCTACTTGGAGGTTGTGGCCTTGAGCCGTGGCTTTCGGAGCTAACGCGTTAAGTAGACCGCCTGGGGAGTACGGTCGCAAGATTAAAACTCAAATGAATTGACGGGGGCCCGCACAAGCGGTGGAGCATGTGGTTTAATTCGATGCAACGCGAAGAACCTTACCTACTCTTGACATCCAGAGAAGCCAGCGGAGACGCAGGTGTGCCTTCGGGAGCTCTGAGACAGGTGCTGCATGGCTGTCGTCAGCTCGTGTTGTGAAATGTTGGGTTAAGTCCCGCAACGAGCGCAACCCTTATCCTTGTTTGCCAGCGAGTAATGTCGGGAACTCCAGGGAGACTGCCGGTGATAAACCGGAGGAAGGTGGGGACGACGTCAAGTCATCATGGCCCTTACGAGTAGGGCTACACACGTGCTACAATGGCGCATACAGAGGGCAGCAAGCTAGCGATAGTGAGCGAATCCCAAAAAGTGCGTCGTAGTCCGGATTGGAGTCTGCAACTCGACTCCATGAAGTCGGAATCGCTAGTAATCGTGAATCAGAATGTCACGGTGAATACGTTCCCGGGCCTTGTACACACCGCCCGTCACACCATGGGAGTGGGCTGCAAAAGAAGTGGGTAGTTTAACCTTTCGGGGAGGACGCTCACCACTTTGTGGTTCATGACTGGGGTGAAGTCGTAACAAGGTAGCCCTAGGGGAACCTGGGGCTGGATCACCTCCTTATACGAAGATACCACGATGAGTGTCCACACAGATTGATTAGGTTTAGAAAAGTAAAAGAGACGATATTGGGTCTGTAGCTCAGCTGGTTAGAGCGCTCGCCTGATAAGCGGGAGGTCGGTGGTTCGAGTCCACTCAGACCCACCAATATCGACTAGAAACAAAGATGGGGCTATAGCTCAGCTGGGAGAGCGCCTGCCTTGCACGCAGGAGGTCTGCGGTTCGATCCCGCATAGCTCCACCATCTTTAAGTGTTTTTATCTGAAAATATTTAAAAATGGTTTCGAAAGAAATCTAGCTCTTTAACAATTTGGAAAGCTGACTGATTTGATTACTTACGAGTAATTCAAATCAAATTTAAAAGTTCTCAATGTTTATCTTTCATTAGATAAACACAACAAACACATTCAAGTGTCTTGTATTCGAATCAAATTTATTTGATTCACAATTGAGTCCGGCAAACAGTCATTGAGAATTAACCCTTCTTAATGACAACCAAAAACCTTGGTTAGTTGCCATACACTAAGACCCTTTCGGGTTGTATGGTTAAGTGACTAAGCGTACACGGTGGATGCCTTGGCAGTCAGAGGCGATGAAAGACGTAATAACTTGCGATAAGCCCAGATTAGGTAGTAATAACCTTTTGAGTCTGGGATTTCTGAATGGGGAAACCCACGTGCATAAGCACGTATCCTGTTGTGAATACATAGCAACAGGAGGCAAACCGGGGGAACTGAAACATCTAAGTACCCCGAGGAAGAGAAATCAACCGAGATTCCGAAAGTAGCGGCGAGCGAAATTGGATTAGCCCTTAAGCTTTTAATGATGCAGGTGAAGCCTCTGGAAAGTGGCGCAACAAAGGGTGATAGCCCCGTAACCGACACATCATAATCAGTGAAATCGAGTAGGGCGGGACACGTGATATCCTGTCTGAATATGGGGGGACCATCCTCCAAGGCTAAATACTACTGACTGACCGATAGTGAACCAGTACCGTGAGGGAAAGGCGAAAAGAACCCCTGTGAGGGGAGTGAAATAGAACCTGAAACCGTGTACGTACAAGCAGTAGGAGCACCTTCGTGGTGTGACTGCGTACCTTTTGTATAATGGGTCAGCGACTTAATTTTAGTAGCAAGGTTAACCGTTTAGGGGAGCCGTAGGGAAACCGAGTCTTAACTGGGCGTACAGTTGCTAGGATTAGACCCGAAACCAGGTGATCTAGCCATGGGCAGGTTGAAGGTTGAGTAACATCAACTGGAGGACCGAACCGACTAATGTTGAAAAATTAGCGGATGACTTGTGGCTAGGGGTGAAAGGCCAATCAAACCTGGAGATAGCTGGTTCTCCCCGAAAGCTATTTAGGTAGCGCCTCGGACGAATACTACTGGGGGTAGAGCACTGTTAAGGCTAGGGGGTCATCCCGACTTACCAACCCTTTGCAAACTCCGAATACCAGTAAGTACTATCCGGGAGACACACGGCGGGTGCTAACGTCCGTCGTGGAGAGGGAAACAACCCAGACCGCCAGCTAAGGTCCCAAAGTATAGCTAAGTGGGAAACGATGTGGGAAGGCTCAGACAGCCAGGATGTTGGCTTAGAAGCAGCCATCATTTAAAGAAAGCGTAATAGCTCACTGGTCGAGTCGGCCTGCGCGGAAGATGTAACGGGGCTAAGCTATACACCGAAGCTGCGGCTACGTACCTTAGGGTATGTGGGGTAGGGGAGCGTTCTGTAAGCCGTTGAAGGTGGTCTGTAAGGGCTGCTGGAGGTATCAGAAGTGCGAATGCTGACATGAGTAACGATAAAGGGAGTGAAAAACTCCCTCGCCGGAAGACCAAGGGTTCCTGTCCAACGTTAATCGGGGCAGGGTAAGTCGACTCCTAAGGCGAGGCCGAAAGGCGTAGTCGATGGGAAACGGGTTAATATTCCCGTACTTCTTACAATTGCGATGGGGGGACGGAGAAGGCTAGGTGGGCCTGGCGACGGTTGTCCAGGTTCAAGTACGTAGGCGGAAAGTTTAGGTAAATCCGGACTTTCTTAACGCTGAGATACGATGTCGAGCTACTACGGTAGTGAAGTCATTGATGCCATGCTTCCAGGAAAAGCCTCTAAGCTTCAGATTGTAAGGAATCGTACCCCAAACCGACACAGGTGGTCGGGTAGAGAATACCAAGGCGCTTGAGAGAACTCGGGTGAAGGAACTAGGCAAAATGGTACCGTAACTTCGGGAGAAGGTACGCTCTTATCAGTGAAGTCCCTTGCGGATGGAGCAGACGAGAGTCGCAGATACCAGGTGGCTGCAACTGTTTATTAAAAACACAGCACTGTGCAAAATCGTAAGATGACGTATACGGTGTGACGCCTGCCCGGTGCCGGAAGGTTAATTGATGGGGTTAGACTTCGGTCGAAGCTCTTGATCGAAGCCCCGGTAAACGGCGGCCGTAACTATAACGGTCCTAAGGTAGCGAAATTCCTTGTCGGGTAAGTTCCGACCTGCACGAATGGCGTAATGATGGCCACGCTGTCTCCACCCGAGACTCAGTGAAATTGAAATCGCTGTGAAGATGCAGTGTACCCGCGGCTAGACGGAAAGACCCCGTGAACCTTTACTACAGCTTGGCACTGAACATTGAACCTACATGTGTAGGATAGGTGGGAGACTATGAAACCGCGTCGCTAGATGTGGTGGAGTCGTCCTTGAAATACCACCCTTGTAGTTTTGATGTTCTAACGTTGGTCCCTGAATCGGGATTACGGACAGTGCCTGGTGGGTAGTTTGACTGGGGCGGTCTCCTCCCAAAGAGTAACGGAGGAGCACGAAGGTGGGCTAAACACGGTTGGACATCGTGTGGTTAGTGCAATGGCATAAGCCCGCTTGACTGCGAGAATGACAATTCGAGCAGGTGCGAAAGCAGGTCATAGTGATCCGGTGGTTCTGAATGGAAGGGCCATCGCTCAACGGATAAAAGGTACTCCGGGGATAACAGGCTGATACCGCCCAAGAGTTCATATCGACGGCGGTGTTTGGCACCTCGATGTCGGCTCATCACATCCTGGGGCTGAAGTCGGTCCCAAGGGTATGGCTGTTCGCCATTTAAAGTGGTACGCGAGCTGGGTTTAGAACGTCGTGAGACAGTTCGGTCCCTATCTGCCGTGGGCGTTGGAAAATTGAAAGGGGCTGCTCCTAGTACGAGAGGACCGGAGTGGACGAACCTCTGGTGTTCGGGTTGTCATGCCAATGGCATTGCCCGGTAGCTAAGTTCGGAATCGATAACCGCTGAAAGCATCTAAGCGGGAAGCGAGCCTTGAGATGAGTTTTCCCTGGCACTATAAGTGTCCTAAAGGGTTGTCGTAGACTACGACGTTGATAGGCAGGGTGTGTAAGTGCTGCGAGGCATTGAGCTAACCTGTACTAATTGCCCGTGAGGCTTAACCATACAACACCCAAGGGGTTTTGTGGACTCAGATATACCAGACCTTGAATGCGTTTGAAGAGAAATACTTTTAGATAAGCTTTCCGAATTTTAAAATTTGCTTGGCGACCATAGCATTGTGGACCCACCTGATTCCATGCCGAACTCAGAAGTGAAACACAATAGCGCCGATGGTAGTGTGGGGTTTCCCCATGTGAGAGTAGGACATCGCCAGGCTTTAATTTCGACTTTGTCTAGTTTCTAGACAAGTCACCATAGAGTTCTAAGTTTCTTAGAGTTTTATGTTGACTTTCAAAGTGGAAAGCGTATTATACGCGTCCTGCTTACGTGCTAAGGTACTGAAAGCAAAGCTCTTTAACAATTTAAACCTATCAATCTGTGTGGGCACTCGTTGATGAATATCAAAACGTTATTGGTTCTTTTTCGAAAGAGCGTAATAACAGTTACTTCGGTAACACAATGATTTCAATGAACTGAGTGACCAATACGTTTAACGACTTTCTCTTGTAGAAAGAAATTATTCGGCACAGTCAATTCATTACCATTCTGTTGGAATGGTAATAGCTTTAGAATTACATGTTCATTTTCGAATGAATATTAGTTTTGAAGTCAGTATTCGTTGAGTCACAAAATCTTAAATTGAAGAGTTTGATCATGGCTCAGATTGAACGCTGGCGGCAGGCCTAACACATGCAAGTCGAGCGGAAACGACAACATTGAATCTTCGGAGGATTTGTTGGGCGTCGAGCGGCGGACGGGTGAGTAATGCCTAGGAAATTGCCTTGATGTGGGGGATAACCATTGGAAACGATGGCTAATACCGCATAATGCCTACGGGCCAAAGAGGGGGACCTTCGGGCCTCTCGCGTCAAGATATGCCTAGGTGGGATTAGCTAGTTGGTGAGGTAATGGCTCACCAAGGCGACGATCCCTAGCTGGTCTGAGAGGATGATCAGCCACACTGGAACTGAGACACGGTCCAGACTCCTACGGGAGGCAGCAGTGGGGAATATTGCACAATGGGCGAAAGCCTGATGCAGCCATGCCGCGTGTATGAAGAAGGCCTTCGGGTTGTAAAGTACTTTCAGTTGTGAGGAAGGGTGTGTAGTTAATAGCTGCGCATCTTGACGTTAGCAACAGAAGAAGCACCGGCTAACTCCGTGCCAGCAGCCGCGGTAATACGGAGGGTGCGAGCGTTAATCGGAATTACTGGGCGTAAAGCGCATGCAGGTGGTTCATTAAGTCAGATGTGAAAGCCCGGGGCTCAACCTCGGAACTGCATTTGAAACTGGTGAACTAGAGTGCTGTAGAGGGGGGTAGAATTTCAGGTGTAGCGGTGAAATGCGTAGAGATCTGAAGGAATACCAGTGGCGAAGGCGGCCCCCTGGACAGACACTGACACTCAGATGCGAAAGCGTGGGGAGCAAACAGGATTAGATACCCTGGTAGTCCACGCCGTAAACGATGTCTACTTGGAGGTTGTGGCCTTGAGCCGTGGCTTTCGGAGCTAACGCGTTAAGTAGACCGCCTGGGGAGTACGGTCGCAAGATTAAAACTCAAATGAATTGACGGGGGCCCGCACAAGCGGTGGAGCATGTGGTTTAATTCGATGCAACGCGAAGAACCTTACCTACTCTTGACATCCAGAGAAGCCAGCGGAGACGCAGGTGTGCCTTCGGGAGCTCTGAGACAGGTGCTGCATGGCTGTCGTCAGCTCGTGTTGTGAAATGTTGGGTTAAGTCCCGCAACGAGCGCAACCCTTATCCTTGTTTGCCAGCGAGTAATGTCGGGAACTCCAGGGAGACTGCCGGTGATAAACCGGAGGAAGGTGGGGACGACGTCAAGTCATCATGGCCCTTACGAGTAGGGCTACACACGTGCTACAATGGCGCATACAGAGGGCAGCAAGCTAGCGATAGTGAGCGAATCCCAAAAAGTGCGTCGTAGTCCGGATTGGAGTCTGCAACTCGACTCCATGAAGTCGGAATCGCTAGTAATCGTGAATCAGAATGTCACGGTGAATACGTTCCCGGGCCTTGTACACACCGCCCGTCACACCATGGGAGTGGGCTGCAAAAGAAGTGGGTAGTTTAACCTTTCGGGGAGGACGCTCACCACTTTGTGGTTCATGACTGGGGTGAAGTCGTAACAAGGTAGCCCTAGGGGAACCTGGGGCTGGATCACCTCCTTATACGAAGATACCACGATGAGTGTCCACACAGATTGATTAGGTTTAGAAAAGTAAAGAGACGAAGAACTCCCAAGTTCTTCAATATCCAGTGTCCCGTTCGTCTAGAGGCCTAGGACACCGCCCTTTCACGGCGGTAACAGGGGTTCGACTCCCCTACGGGATACCATTGGGTCGTTAGCTCAGTTGGTAGAGCAGTTGACTTTTAATCAATTGGTCGCAGGTTCGAATCCTGCACGACCCACCATTCTTTCTCCGCGAAGGAATTAAAACTATCGTGGGCGATTAGCTCAGTTGGGAGAGCACCTGCCTTACAAGCAGGGGGTCACTGGTTCGAGCCCGGTATCGCCCACCATTCTCTAAATATTCTTGGTTATAGTCATATCCAAACCACTTCTTTTGTCGTTGGTTGGTGTGTTTGACCCCGAGAGTCTTTAGAAAATGTGAATTTTAGAACACTGGTTCTTAAAGTCTCATGCTCTTTAACAATTTGGAAAGCTGACTGATTTGATTACTTACGAGTAATTCAAATCAAATTTAAAAGTTCTCAATGTTTATCTTTCATTAGATAAACACAACAAACACATTCAAGTGTCTTGTATTCGAATCAAATTTATTTGATTCACAATTGAGTCCGGCAAACAGTCATTGAGAATTAACCCTTCTTAATGACAACCAAAAACCTTGGTTAGTTGCCATACACTAAGACCCTTTCGGGTTGTATGGTTAAGTGACTAAGCGTACACGGTGGATGCCTTGGCAGTCAGAGGCGATGAAAGACGTAATAACTTGCGATAAGCCCAGATTAGGTAGTAATAACCTTTTGAGTCTGGGATTTCTGAATGGGGAAACCCACGTGCATAAGCACGTATCCTGTTGTGAATACATAGCAACAGGAGGCAAACCGGGGGAACTGAAACATCTAAGTACCCCGAGGAAGAGAAATCAACCGAGATTCCGAAAGTAGCGGCGAGCGAAATTGGATTAGCCCTTAAGCTTTTAATGATGCAGGTGAAGCCTCTGGAAAGTGGCGCAACAAAGGGTGATAGCCCCGTAACCGACACATCATAATCAGTGAAATCGAGTAGGGCGGGACACGTGATATCCTGTCTGAATATGGGGGGACCATCCTCCAAGGCTAAATACTACTGACTGACCGATAGTGAACCAGTACCGTGAGGGAAAGGCGAAAAGAACCCCTGTGAGGGGAGTGAAATAGAACCTGAAACCGTGTACGTACAAGCAGTAGGAGCACCTTCGTGGTGTGACTGCGTACCTTTTGTATAATGGGTCAGCGACTTAATTTTAGTAGCAAGGTTAACCGTTTAGGGGAGCCGTAGGGAAACCGAGTCTTAACTGGGCGTACAGTTGCTAGGATTAGACCCGAAACCAGGTGATCTAGCCATGGGCAGGTTGAAGGTTGAGTAACATCAACTGGAGGACCGAACCGACTAATGTTGAAAAATTAGCGGATGACTTGTGGCTAGGGGTGAAAGGCCAATCAAACCTGGAGATAGCTGGTTCTCCCCGAAAGCTATTTAGGTAGCGCCTCGGACGAATACTACTGGGGGTAGAGCACTGTTAAGGCTAGGGGGTCATCCCGACTTACCAACCCTTTGCAAACTCCGAATACCAGTAAGTACTATCCGGGAGACACACGGCGGGTGCTAACGTCCGTCGTGGAGAGGGAAACAACCCAGACCGCCAGCTAAGGTCCCAAAGTATAGCTAAGTGGGAAACGATGTGGGAAGGCTCAGACAGCCAGGATGTTGGCTTAGAAGCAGCCATCATTTAAAGAAAGCGTAATAGCTCACTGGTCGAGTCGGCCTGCGCGGAAGATGTAACGGGGCTAAGCTATACACCGAAGCTGCGGCTACGTACCTTAGGGTATGTGGGGTAGGGGAGCGTTCTGTAAGCCGTTGAAGGTGGTCTGTAAGGGCTGCTGGAGGTATCAGAAGTGCGAATGCTGACATGAGTAACGATAAAGGGAGTGAAAAACTCCCTCGCCGGAAGACCAAGGGTTCCTGTCCAACGTTAATCGGGGCAGGGTAAGTCGACTCCTAAGGCGAGGCCGAAAGGCGTAGTCGATGGGAAACGGGTTAATATTCCCGTACTTCTTACAATTGCGATGGGGGGACGGAGAAGGCTAGGTGGGCCTGGCGACGGTTGTCCAGGTTCAAGTATGTAGGCGGAAAGTTTAGGTAAATCCGGACTTTCTTAACGCTGAGATACGATGTCGAGCTACTACGGTAGTGAAGTCATTGATGCCATGCTTCCAGGAAAAGCCTCTAAGCTTCAGATTGTAAGGAATCGTACCCCAAACCGACACAGGTGGTCGGGTAGAGAATACCAAGGCGCTTGAGAGAACTCGGGTGAAGGAACTAGGCAAAATGGTACCGTAACTTCGGGAGAAGGTACGCTCTTATCAGTGAAGTCCCTTGCGGATGGAGCAGACGAGAGTCGCAGATACCAGGTGGCTGCAACTGTTTATTAAAAACACAGCACTGTGCAAAATCGTAAGATGACGTATACGGTGTGACGCCTGCCCGGTGCCGGAAGGTTAATTGATGGGGTTAGACTTCGGTCGAAGCTCTTGATCGAAGCCCCGGTAAACGGCGGCCGTAACTATAACGGTCCTAAGGTAGCGAAATTCCTTGTCGGGTAAGTTCCGACCTGCACGAATGGCGTAATGATGGCCACGCTGTCTCCACCCGAGACTCAGTGAAATTGAAATCGCTGTGAAGATGCAGTGTACCCGCGGCTAGACGGAAAGACCCCGTGAACCTTTACTACAGCTTGGCACTGAACATTGAACCTACATGTGTAGGATAGGTGGGAGACTATGAAACCGCGTCGCTAGATGTGGTGGAGTCGTCCTTGAAATACCACCCTTGTAGTTTTGATGTTCTAACGTTGGTCCCTGAATCGGGATTACGGACAGTGCCTGGTGGGTAGTTTGACTGGGGCGGTCTCCTCCCAAAGAGTAACGGAGGAGCACGAAGGTGGGCTAAACACGGTTGGACATCGTGTGGTTAGTGCAATGGCATAAGCCCGCTTGACTGCGAGAATGACAATTCGAGCAGGTGCGAAAGCAGGTCATAGTGATCCGGTGGTTCTGAATGGAAGGGCCATCGCTCAACGGATAAAAGGTACTCCGGGGATAACAGGCTGATACCGCCCAAGAGTTCATATCGACGGCGGTGTTTGGCACCTCGATGTCGGCTCATCACATCCTGGGGCTGAAGTCGGTCCCAAGGGTATGGCTGTTCGCCATTTAAAGTGGTACGCGAGCTGGGTTTAGAACGTCGTGAGACAGTTCGGTCCCTATCTGCCGTGGGCGTTGGAAAATTGAAAGGGGCTGCTCCTAGTACGAGAGGACCGGAGTGGACGAACCTCTGGTGTTCGGGTTGTCATGCCAATGGCATTGCCCGGTAGCTAAGTTCGGAATCGATAACCGCTGAAAGCATCTAAGCGGGAAGCGAGCCTTGAGATGAGTTTTCCCTGGCACTATAAGTGTCCTAAAGGGTTGTCGTAGACTACGACGTTGATAGGCAGGGTGTGTAAGTGCTGCGAGGCATTGAGCTAACCTGTACTAATTGCCCGTGAGGCTTAACCATACAACACCCAAGGGGTTTTGTGGACTCAGATGTACCAGACCTTGAATGCGTTTGAAGAGAAATACTTTTAGATAAGCTTTCCGAATTTTAAAATTTGCTTGGCGACCATAGCATTGTGGACCCACCTGATTCCATGCCGAACTCAGAAGTGAAACACAATAGCGCCGATGGTAGTGTGGGGTTTCCCCATGTGAGAGTAGGACATCGCCAGGCTTTAAATTAAATCTTTAGGTTGACCGACCTGGAGATATGGACGCTCACTTAGTGAGTTGACCACTGCGGAGTGGTAGTTCAGTTGGTTAGAATACCGGCCTGTCACGCCGGGGGTCGCGGGTTCGAGTCCCGTCCACTCCGCCACTTATTCGATAACCTCGCCTAGTGCGAGGTTTTTTCGAATCTAAAGTAGTAAAAAGTTTTAGGGGTGTAGCTCCAATTGGCAGAGCAGCGGATTCCAAATCCGCGTGTTGGGAGTTCGAATCTCTCCACCCCTGCCATATTTAAGGCTCTAGCAGAAATGCTAGAGCCTTTTTGCTTTCTGAATCTAATTACATTATTAGCAGAACACCGGATTCCTCGACTTACGAGAGCAGAGCGTGTTGTAGTCTAAACCTCTACTCTTACCATATACAAAGCCTCAGCAGAAATGCTGGGGCTTTTTTACGTCTGTTGTTTCTGCGAAGCAATGTTGGGAGCACTAGGCGTCACCCTGACTCATCAGCTCAGTCGAATCTCCGAAGTGTTGGCTCAGTCCACCGCTGCCATATTTAAGTCTCTAGATTGCGGGTCCCGGTAGAAAGACTAGAGCCTTTTCGTTTTCTGTCAGTCTTACATCACTCATACTCGTCAATTGCTTAGGTTCGGTCTTGCGATATTAGTACGAAATATTTCTAAGCTCCCTTTTACTAAATAGGTTTGCAGAAGCACTGTTATTTTGACCCTTCTTTTTCTACTACATCAGCTGTTTCATAGAAAAGTTTCGGTTCTAGGACAGTAGTGAGAAAAGCTTTGACTCGAATTAGAATTCCTTTTCTCTCGAACGTACTCAAACTAGTGGTTGCTAGTTTGAGTATTTCAGATACGACAAAGGGTCATGATTGAAGATAACGATCATTATTAAAGTGGTGGTCAGAGATAAGGGGAGCAACTTGTAGGCTAGAGATAGGTTGCTGTCGATGGAGGCAGGTACAAAAAAGGCCGCTAAGCTAAGCGACCTTCGTTTATCTATCTAAGTGTTAATCCAATTCTTTCTCGGCTTGCTTCGCTTTCTCTATCATAGGAGTGATTGTTGAGCCTTGAACTAAGATTGAGAACACAACAACAGCGTATGTCATGACAAGGATAATCTCTTTAACATCGATTGATTTGTCTTCAATAACCCAAATGCCTGAAGGGATTGAAAGAGCCATCGCTAGAGCTAAGCCACCACGCAAACCGCCCCAAGTAAGGATCTTGATTGACCAAGGGTTGTAAGTTCTAAAGCGTTTAAACCCAATGTAGGATAAGAACACACTCAAGTAGCGAGCACTCAGTACTAGAGGTACAGCGAACGCCATCAAAATCCAGTCTTCTTGGTGGAATTTGAATAGCAGCATAGACATACCAATCAATAAGAACAGTACGCCATTTAAGAATTCGTCTATCAGTTCCCAGAAATGGTCTAGGTGATCCTCACTCTCTTTTGAGAATCCAATAAAGCGTGTCCAGTTACCAATCATGATTCCAGATACCACCATTGCTAACGGTCCTGATACATGTAGAACCTCTGCAAAAGCATAACCAGCGGTTGGAATACCGATGGTTAGCAGTAACTCCATAGAGTGGTCATCGGTGTTGCTGATTAGATAGTGGAATATCAAACCCAAAGCAAATCCGTAGACGATACCGCCAATAGCCTCTTGGACAAATAGCATTGTCACACTACCAACGGTTGGTGCCTCGGTACCAAATGCAATGGTAAATAGCGTTACGAAGATAACTAAGCCAAAACCATCATTGAATAACGACTCACCTTCGATTTGAGTAGAGATTCGTCTGGGAGCATCGAGCTTTTTCACTATTGCTAACACAGCAATTGGATCGGTTGGAGAGATTAAAGAGCCAAACAGTAAGCAATAAATTAGATCAAATTGAATGCCGATGAACTGACAAAATCCATAGAGCACAAATCCAATAAAGAAGGTTGAAAACAGTGTTGCACCTAATGCGAGTACAGTTATTTCCCACTTCTGATCTTTTAAGTTTGGTAACTTGATCCCCAAGCCGCCAGCAAAGAGTAAGAAACCTAGTATTCCTTTCAAGAGGAAATCTTCAAAGTTGATACTGGCTACTGTCTCTGAGGCGATGTCTGCCAATTGGAACCAATTGTTTTGTCCTGCAATGATAATCAATAGAGATAGCATCATTGAGCCAGCTGTTATGGCGATGGTTGTCTGCATTTTACCAATTTTGGTATTCACGAAAGCAATAAGCATGGCTGCAGCGGACAAGAAGCATAAGGTGTAATAGACCGACATTGGGATTCCAATATGTAACAAAGTATGAAAATTAATTTTCGTTGTCTCATGCTTAAATAGCAAACACTTTTTGTCATAGCTTAGTAATCAATTTCCTTTTTTAGACGTCTAGACTCCTTTTTAATGTGTGATAGGATGGAGGGATAATTAAAGGAATGAGGCTGTACCGTGGGAAGTAATGTAAGGCAAAAGATTGAGGCTCTGTTAAAGCAACGAATTTTACTGATTGATGGTGGCATGGGTACCATGATTCAGGATTATAAATTGGAAGAGCAGGACTATCGTGGTGAGCGCTTTGCTGATTGGCATAGTGACTTAAAAGGTAACAATGACCTTTTGGTACTTACACAGCCTAAGCTTATCAAAGGTATCCACACGGAGTATTTGGAAGCGGGTGCAGATATCCTCGAAACCAATACCTTTAATGCAACAACCATTGCTATGGCCGACTACGATATGGAAAGTCTTAGCGAAGAAATTAACTATGCTGCTGCTAAACTGGCTCGTGAAGCGGCAGATGAATGGACAGCGAAGACTCCTGATAAACCTCGTTTTGTGGCGGGTGTTTTAGGTCCAACTAACCGAACTTGTTCTCTCTCCCCAGATGTTAATGATCCGGGCTATCGTAATGTGAGTTTTGACGAACTTGTTGTGGCTTATTCTGAATCGACTCGTGCTCTTATCAAAGGCGGGTCAGACCTTATTCTTATCGAGACTATCTTCGATACACTCAACGCGAAGGCGTGCTCTTTTGCCGTTGAATCGGTCTTTGAAGAAATGGGTATCACTTTACCCGTTATGATCTCCGGTACTATCACCGATGCATCTGGTCGAACGCTTTCCGGACAAACGACGGAAGCATTCTACAACGCCCTTCGTCATGTAAAACCAATCTCATTTGGTTTGAACTGTGCATTAGGCCCCGATGAACTGCGCGAATACGTTGGTGAGATGTCTCGTATCTCCGAATGTAATGTTTCCGCTCACCCTAACGCGGGTTTACCTAACGCATTTGGTGAGTATGACCTTTCTCCAGAAGATATGGCTGAACACGTTAAGGAATGGGCTGAAAGTGGTTTCTTGAACCTAATTGGTGGTTGTTGTGGTACGACGCCAGAACATATACGCCAAATGGCAGAAGCTGTTGAAGGCGTAACACCGCGCCAGCTACCAGATTTACCCGTCTCTTGTCGCCTCTCTGGCTTAGAGCCATTGACGATTTCCAAGGAATCTCTGTTTGTTAACGTGGGTGAGCGAACTAACGTTACCGGCTCTGCTCGCTTTAAACGCCTTATCAAAGAAGAACTCTATGATGAAGCTTTGAGTGTGGCTCGAGAGCAAGTTGAGAATGGCGCTCAAATCATCGATATCAACATGGATGAAGGGATGCTAGACGCTGAGGCGTGTATGGTTAAATTCCTTAATCTATGCGCATCTGAGCCTGAAATCTCGAAAGTGCCAGTCATGGTCGACTCTTCAAAATGGGAAGTTATTGAAGCGGGTCTGAAATGTATTCAGGGTAAAGGCATAGTTAACTCTATCTCATTGAAGGAAGGGAAAGAGAAGTTTGTCGAACAAGCTAAACTGGTTCGCCGATATGGTGCAGCCGTTATCGTGATGGCGTTCGATGAAGTTGGCCAAGCTGATACTCGAAAGCGTAAGGTTGAGATTTGTACTAATGCCTACAATATTCTGGTTGATGAAGTGGGCTTCCCACCAGAAGATATTATTTTTGACCCAAACATTTTTGCGGTGGCAACGGGTATTGATGAGCATAACAACTATGCGGTCGATTTCATTGAAGCGGTAGGGGACATCAAACGAGACTTACCTCATGCAATGATCTCTGGTGGTGTATCGAATGTTTCATTCTCATTCCGAGGTAATAACTACGTTCGTGAGGCTATCCACGCAGTATTCCTATATCACTGTTTTAAAAACGGGATGGATATGGGTATCGTAAATGCTGGGCAATTAGAGATTTACGATAATGTGCCTGAGGATTTGCGTGAAGCCGTTGAAGATGTGGTTCTAAACCGTCGAGATGATTCTACTGAGCGCTTGCTAGATATTGCGACTGAGTATCTAGAGCGTGCAGTGGGGAAAGTTGAAGATAAATCTGCTTTAGAGTGGCGTACTTGGCCAGTAGAAAAGCGCTTAGAACACTCTTTAGTGAAAGGTATTACCGACTTTATTGTTGAAGATACAGAAGAAGCTCGTGTTAATGCTTCTCGCCCTATTGAGGTGATTGAAGGCCCATTAATGGATGGCATGAACGTGGTTGGTGACCTCTTTGGTGAAGGTAAGATGTTCCTTCCTCAAGTAGTTAAATCTGCACGTGTTATGAAGCAAGCGGTAGCCCATCTAGAACCATTTATTAATGCAACCAAAGACGTTGGTGCGACTAACGGAAAAATCTTACTTGCGACCGTAAAAGGCGATGTTCATGATATTGGTAAAAACATTGTGGGCGTTGTCTTGCAGTGTAATAACTACGAAATTATCGATTTAGGCGTGATGGTTTCATGTGAAAAAATCCTTAAGGTCGCTAAAGAAGAGAACGTCGATATCATTGGTCTTTCGGGTTTGATCACTCCTTCATTGGATGAGATGGTTCATGTGGCTAAAGAGATGGAGAGACAAGGCTTTAAACTGCCTCTTCTGATTGGTGGGGCAACCACATCTAAAGCGCATACAGCCGTTAAGATTGAACAGAACTACTCTGAACCTGTGGTCTACGTAAACAATGCCTCACGTGCTGTTGGTGTGTGTACTTCTCTACTCTCTAACGAACTGAAGCCTGCATTTGTTGAGAAGTTGGATATTGATTACGATCGCGTTCGCGATCAACACAACCGCAAAAAGCCGCGCACTAAGCCAGTCTCGCTAGAGAGAGCGCGTGCCAATAAAGTTGCTATCGATTGGAATGCGTATACTCCCCCTGCACCCGCTAAACCGGGAGTACACATCTTCAAGGACTTTGATGTGGCTACTTTACGTCAGTACATCGACTGGACTCCGTTCTTTATGACGTGGTCTTTGGTTGGTAAGTACCCGGCAATTTTTGATCATGAAGAAGTAGGCGAAGAGGCGAAGCGCTTATTTAAAGACGCCAATGATTTATTAGATCGAGTACAGAAAGAGAAATTGCTTGAAGCTCGTGGTATGTGCGCTATGTTCCCAGCGAACAGTGTTGGTGATGATATTGAAGTGTATACCGATGAATCTCGTACCGAGGTACTAAAGGTTCTGCACAACCTTCGTCAGCAAACCGAAAAGCCAAAAGGATTTAACTACTGTTTGTCAGATTACATTGCGCCAAAAGACAGCGGTAAAGCGGATTGGATTGGTGGTTTTGCAGTAACGGGTGGTATTGGTGAGCGAGAGCTAGCTGATGATTACAAAGCGAAAGGCGACGACTATAACGCGATCATGATTCAGGCGGTTGCAGACCGATTGGCTGAAGCGTTCGCTGAATACTTGCATAAAGAAGTGAGAAAGGACATTTGGGGCTACTCACCTGATGAGAATTTGTCTAACGACGATTTGATTCGAGAGAAGTACCAAGGTATTCGTCCAGCCCCGGGTTACCCTGCTTGCCCAGAGCATACAGAGAAAGGCACGTTGTGGGAGTTGATGGACGTTGAAAAAGCAATCGATATGTCGCTAACCACGAGTTACGCAATGTGGCCAGGTGCCTCAGTGTCTGGTATGTACTTCTCACATCCTGATGCCCGATACTTTGCTATTGCACAGATACAACAGGATCAAGTGGATAGCTATGCTGATCGTAAAGGTTGGGATATGTTGGAAGCTGAGAAGTGGTTAGGTCCAAACATTAACTAGTTTGAATCTATGACGAGCTTTGATTCGTAAAGTAAAAAAGAGAAAGGGTTGCTTAATAGCAACCCTTTTTGTATCTGTAATTTAGTTATTTATCTGTCGATGATAAACGAGCTTTCTACTCAAACAACTCTTGGTGAAGTTTTTGAATCGCTAACTTAGACACAGATTCATCTAGTAAGAAGCATAGGTTGTGTGGGCTTGCTCCGTAACAAATCATACGTAGGTTGAAATCTTCTAGAGTGCCGAAGACCTGTTTTGCATAGCCTTTGCTTTCACTCATGTTGTTACCAATAAGAGCAACAAGACATAGGTCGTGTTCAATATCCACAGAACACAGCTCCTCAAGCTCAATTCGAGCGGCTTCTGGTAACTGAGGAGCACCACCCGATGTATCTGTTTGATCGAGAGTGAGTGAGACACTGATCTCTGAGGTAGTGATAAGATCGACAGAGATCTTATGCTTAGCGAGGATCTCGAACACTTTTGCGAGGAAGCCATAAGCATGGAACATGTTAGCGCTGCGTAGCGTAACCATGGTTTGATTGCAGCGTAGGGCAAGCGCTCTGAACAGAGGGGAGCTTTCAACTTGTTGACGAATCCATGTGCCACCGAGCTCTGGTGCTTTTGATGAGCCGACAAATACCGGAATTTGATGGCGTAGTGCCGGGACTAGAGTCGATGGGTGTAAGATCTTCGCGCCAAAGTTTGCCATTTCCGATGCTTCGCTGAAGCTGATCTCTGGGATAGGAGATGCTTTCGATGCGATACGTGGATCCGTGGTATAGATGCCCGGAACATCAGTCCAGATTTCTAAACCAATCGCTTGTACAGATTCTGCAATCAGTGCCGCTGAGTAATCACTACCACCACGACCTAACGTTGTGGTGTTACCTTCGCTATCGGCGCCGATAAAGCCTTGGGTAACGACAACTTGCTGTTGGCATAGTGGAATCAATTTCTGTTGTGCTAAGGCTGCAATATCTTTTAACTGTGGTTCTGCTTTGCCGAAGTCACCATTGGTGCGCATCACTTCTCTGATATCAAAACGGACCGCTGGTGTGCCACGCTCGCGAATGATTTGAGCGAGGATATGCGTCGACATCAGTTCGCCGCATGCGACAAGGTGGTCAGTCAGCTTTGTGCTTACTTGGAAAGATGCTGCTTCGGCTGCACTCTCAATATTATCGAGAATGCTATGAACCTCTTTCTCGATGCTGCTTGGATCGGCTAACTGAGCAAGAATCGTATTATGAATGTCGGTTAACTGCGTCACTAGTTCTTGGCGACGAGTTTTATCTTGAACACCATTCGCGAGTTCAACAAGCAGGTTAGTAACGCCTGAGCACGCGCTGCTCACGACCAGTTTAGTATTCGAGTTATTTTCAATAATGGCAGCACAACGGCTCATTGCTTCAAAGTTGGCAACACTTGTTCCGCCAAACTTAGCGACATTAAAAGAACCAGCTACATTAGATGCACTCACGATATATCTCCCACGACTTCCTAAAATAAAATTACGGTTGGGTAATCCAACGTCCGATGTTTTTCGAAGAGAGTATTTAGAGCAAAAAGAGAGGAATTATTAGAATAGTAACCTCAGAAGCTCCTCACCATATAGAAATGGCGACAGTTGCCGGGATTCAGCCCGCTCAACCGATAATAAAGGTCCTGCATCCTTTTATTATCTCGGCACTGCTCCCCCTTAATGTTTTGTATTGGAAATGCGGTTCCACAAAACATCTGCCTGGGCAGTGCTCCTCTTCTGCTAGATAGCCATTTCATTGAACGTGTTTGCGGTAACAATGTCAATCCGTAACTGGATATATTTAAAAAATAATTTTAACAATTATGTGACACTGGTGTGACCTCAATACTTATGGCTAATTGCTGAGGTAATCAATTTGCTTTAGGGTGGATTGTTCACAACATTAACGTAAGGGATGTACATGTCTAATTTAACACTCACTACTGCTATCGATAGCTTTTATCCGCCGCACCGAACGTTAATGGGACCGGGGCCTTCAGACATTTCGCCTCAAGTTCTACAGGCCTTGAGCCGTCCAACTATTGGTCACCTCGACCCGTTATTTATCGCGATGATGGATGAACTGAAACAACTTCTTAAATATGCATTCCAAACGGAGAATGAGTTTACGATTGCCGTTTCTGCTCCAGGCAGTGCGGGGATGGAAACGTGTTTTGTTAACTTGATTGAGCCTGGCGAGAAGGTGATTGTTTGTCGCAACGGTGTTTTCGGTGAACGTATGCGAGAGAATGTTGTGCGTTGTGGTGGTGAAGCGATCCTTGTTGACGATGAGTGGGGTAAACCCGTATCCGTTGAAAAGGTAGAAAAGGCATTGGCAGAAAACCCTGATGCTGTTGCTGTCGCATTTGTGCATGCAGAAACGTCGACGGGAGCCTTATCGGATGCTAAAGCTATTTCCGCAGTAGCTCGTCAGTTTGATGCATTGTCGATTGTTGATGCGGTGACATCATTAGGTGGTGTACCACTCTTGGTCGATGAATGGCAGCTTGATGCGGTTTATTCTGGCAGTCAAAAGTGTTTATCTTGCGTTCCTGGACTGTCTCCAGTGACTTTCTCTCAACGTGCGGTTGAGAAGATGAAGGCGCGTCAAACTCCGGTACAAAGCTGGTTCCTAGATCAAAGCTTAGTACTGGGTTACTGGAGTGGAGAAGGCAAGCGTAGCTACCACCATACGGCACCCGTGAATAGCCTGTATGCTCTGCATGAGTCGTTGGTTCTATTGAAAAATGAAGGCCTAGATAATGCTTGGTCACGTCACTATGCGATGCACCAAGAACTGAAAGCTGGCGTAGAAGCTTTGGGATTAAAATTTGTGGTTGATGAAGAGAGTCGCTTACCTCAATTGAATGCGCTTTATTTCCCTGAAGGGATTGATGAAGCCAAAATAAGAACGCAGCTGTTAGAAGAGTATAATCTTGAAATCGGTGCAGGCCTTGGCTCTTTAGCCGGCAAGGCTTGGCGTATTGGTTTAATGGGTTATGGCGCTCGAAAAGAGAATGTCGCTTTGTGCTTAAAAGCGTTACAAGACGTTTTAAAATAACGGTAATAAACTCAAGTTTAAAAGAAAAGCGCACGAGAGAACGTGCGCTTTTTTGTGTCTAGGTTATGCCAATATAGTGAATGAACACTAGTTTCCTTGGCGTCATTTAGCAGCAGAGATATTGTTTTCAGCTTCCGATATTTTCTTATATTGAACCTTGGAAAAGTCTCTATTTGGGAACAAGAAGCTCGCTTCACTACGAATTTGTTCTGCCTTGCTGTGATCGCCTAATCCTTGATACGCGAGAATCAGGTTGCTGTAGAAAGCAGGCCTTGGCTTACTCTTTATGATCTCTAACGACCAATCTATATAAGGTTGGATTAGGCTAGGATCAGCTTTGTAGAGGCCGATATTTAGATAGGTACTGTACACGTCCCAATCATAGCGATCTTTCCATACTACGGGGTTCGTTACCTGCTTAAGAATGTCCGGGTTTTTCGGCTTGGACAGCTCAAATTTAGTGAGTACATAATTGGTGTGTAAGGCACTCAGCATGTAAAAACTCACCAAGATAGGAACGACTAAGCTCGACACTCTGAATAGGGTTTTACTGACGATACTAAATGGCTGCTGATAGTGGCGAGAAGTCCGTTGGTCGACCCAGTAAATCAAAATGATAAAGGTTATCCAGTGAATCGCCGAGTGGTAAAAAGGATACTCAAGCTGAGAGTGTAAGAGTATAGGTATGAACAGCGCAAGCAGTGCTAGACGTGTTCCTTTCGCTGAGTTAGCTATGCGTGACATCACCAACACCGCAGCAATCAAGATACCGATAATTGGTACAATTCCACCTTCTACTCCCCAAAACAGGAACTCATTGTGCGGGTGATCCATTGAAGGAAGGCCGGGATGATAATTTGAGTTAAGTTGATGCTGGCGAGCCGTGTATAGCGTGTATTCAGATTCGAACTTTCCGTAGCCATAACCGGTAAATGGTTTTTCGATCATCATATCGAGCGCTTGTGGAAAGGTATAAGCGCGTGGACTTTCTAAGTTTGCTTTTTTACTGGCAAAACTATCGGTTGCATTAAGGCTGATCACCGAAAAAGCGACGACGATACCGACTAGCACTGATGCGCACCATCCGTAGAAGCGTTTCTTAGTCGAGAACTTGTATAGGTAAGGTAGAATGCAGACAAACCCGATTACGGCAGCCAACCATCCGGTACGTGATGCGATGATGATAAGCAAAGGTACGGTTAAGGTTGGTGTTAGGTATAGTAAGAACGACTCGCTAATTTTGTGATTATATTTAGCGGGCTGTCTTGCTAAAAGATAAGCTGAAAGCACAAAACCGGTAGCAAGAAAGCTGGCCATAACATTCGGTTGTTGGAATATCCCATAAGGTCGATTGGCCGCAGTGTTGTAGCCAAATAGGTTGCCAGGTTCCAGTAAGAAATATTGCACATAACCAAAGAGTGCTTGTAGAACGACAGCAAGAACAATGAACCACAACATGCGTTGTTTGTGTTTGTTACTGAATTTAAATTGCTGAAGCACCACGAATAAAGCGAAGCCCGCCCACAATCCTAGTAGTCGGCCTGATGCGGCTTGAGGAGAGGCGTTGCTGTAAAGAATGGGCAGCGTCAGTATCACGCAGCTTATTAACAAGCCAACGGTTAACTTGGAATACTTGAGTACTCGGTTAGTGGCAAGCTGGTAGAAGCCAATCGCTAACGTAAAGCTAAGAGCTAACCAAGTGGTTGGATTAAAGGATAAAGCGAGGCCAGAGCCTCCAGGGTTAGGCATGAAAAAATGCATGGCCAATAAGAACACAACAGCTAAAGAGGCAAGAAATGCCTTGTTAAGCGGAAGCTGAGTTCTCTGATTTTCTAGCTGGGTACCGCTAGTATGTATTGTTGCCATAAATCCCTAACCTTATAAAAACAGAGCTTGTTCCTTCTGAAACAAGCTCTGTTACTTTAACATTTTTCTGTCTGCTCGCAGGGAGCTATTTTACACCTACTTCAAATTTAACATAGGCTTAAGGAAGCGAGCAGTGTGCGAACCTTCGACTAAAGCCACATCTTCAGGTGTACCTTCTGCAACAATTTCACCGCCTCCTTGACCACCTTCAGGGCCAAGATCTAGGATCCAGTCCGCGGTTTTGACGACGTCTAGGTTATGCTCAATCACGACAACCGTATTACCGTGATCACGTAATCTATGCAGTACCGTTAACAGTTGCTGGATATCGTGGAAGTGTAGGCCTGTTGTTGGCTCATCGAGAATGTATAAGGTTTTCCCCGTGTCTCGTTTAGATAACTCTCTTGCTAACTTAACACGTTGTGCTTCACCGCCAGACAATGTCGTTGCCGCTTGCCCGAGGCGAATGTAAGAAAGGCCAACGTCCATTAGGGTTTGCAGCTTACGAGCAATAACAGGCACTGGGTTGAAGTATTCACGAGCATCTTCCACGGTCATCTCTAGAACTTCGTCAATGGTTTTACCCTTGTAGCGAACCTCTAGAGTTTCACGGTTATAACGCTTACCTTTACACACATCACACGGGACATACACATCTGGCAAGAAGTGCATCTCCACCTTGATTACACCGTCCCCCTGACACGCTTCACAGCGACCGCCCCGAACGTTAAAACTGAATCGACCTGGCTTGTAGCCACGAGAACGTGATTCTTGTGTACCTGCAAATAACTCTCGAATTGGCGTGAAAATACCAGTGTAGGTTGCAGGGTTTGATCTTGGTGTGCGACCGATAGGGCTTTGGTCAATATCGATCACTTTGTCGAAATGCTCTAAGCCTTTTATCTTTTTGTGCTTTGCCGGAACTGCAGTGGTTGCACCGTTTAATTGAGTGTGCGCGACTTTAAAGAAGGTGTCATTGATTAGCGTAGATTTACCTGATCCCGATACACCGGTAATACAGCTGAATAAGCCTACAGGGATCGTCGCAGTGACATTCTTTAGGTTGTTCCCAGTTGCGCCAACGATCTCGACGACTTTTTTCTTGTCGATAGGTGTTCTTTGTTTTGGTATCGCAATTTCTTTGGCGCCGCTCAGATATTGCCCAGTTAAAGAATTCGGGTTTTCGATGATGTCTTGCATGGTGCCTTCAGCGACCACGTGTCCACCATGCACACCCGCACCTGGGCCGATATCGATAACATGGTCTGCGCAACGAATTGCATCTTCATCATGCTCAACAACAAGTACGGTATTTCCTAAGTCTCTTAGGTGAACCAGAGTTTGTAGTAGACGTTCATTATCACGCTGGTGGAGGCCAATCGATGGCTCATCCAGCACATACATAACACCAACTAAACCAGCACCAATTTGACTTGCTAGACGAATCCTTTGCGCTTCACCACCAGACAGTGTTTCTGCACTGCGTGATAGGTTCAGGTAATTCAAACCAACGTTCACCAAGAAATGCAGACGATCATTGATCTCTTTCATCACTTTATCGGCAATTTGTCCACGCTGGCCGCTGAGCGACAAGTTTTGGAAAAACTCTAGTGCATCAGCAATACTGAGCTGAACGATTTCTGGAAGTGTAGTATCGCCAATGAAGACATTTCTAGCTTCTAATCTTAAGCGCGTACCATCACAGCTCGAGCACGATTTCGTTGATATGTACTTGGCAAGATCTTCACGTACCGCGCTAGATTCAGTATCGCGGTAACGGCGCTCCAGCGTATTTAAAATACCTTCAAATGGGTGACGCTTGACTCGGATATCACCACGATCATTGATGTATTTGAATTCAACTTCAGTACGCCCTGAGCCTTTAAGAATGATCTCTTGAGTCTTTTTAGGCAGAGAGTTGAATGGCACATACAGATCAAAACCATAATGGTCTGATAGCGACGTTAGCATCTGAAAATAGTAATAATTCTTCTGATCCCAGCCTTTTATTGCACCTTCTGCAATGCTTAGGTTCTCATCTAAAATCACTCGACTTGGATCAAAATATTGTTGAACACCAAGTCCATCACACGTACCACATGCACCTGCAGGATTGTTGAATGAGAATAGGCGCGGCTCAAGCTCTTGCATGCTGTAGCCACACTTTGGACAAGCAAAGTTAGCTGAGAACACGATCTCTTCTTGTTCTTTATCATCCATCCAACCGACAACAGCGATACCACCAGAGAGCTCTAATGTTGTCTCAAACGATTCAGCTAAACGCTGTTGAAGATCTGGGCGAACCTTAAAGCGGTCAACGACAACTTCAATGGTGTGCTTCTTGTGCAGTTCCAATGTGGGTGGATCGGACAAATCACAGGTCTCGCCATCAATACGGGCACGGATAAAGCCTTGAGCAGCGAGGTTTTCCAGTGTCTTTACATGTTCACCTTTACGTTCTTTGACGATCGGTGCCAGCAGCATCATCTTTGAACCAGCCGGCAGCTCTAAGACTTTATCGACCATTTGGCTAATGGTTTGTGCTGCAAGAGGGATATTGTGATCAGGACAGCGCGGTTCACCAACACGAGCATAAAGGAGTCTTAGGTAATCATAGACTTCAGTGATGGTGCCAACCGTTGAACGAGGGTTATGAGAGGTTGATTTTTGTTCTATGGAGATGGCTGGAGATAAACCTTCAATGTGGTCGACATCAGGCTTTTCCATGAGAGATAGAAATTGACGAGCATAGGCCGACAAAGACTCAACATAACGACGTTGACCTTCTGCGTAGAGGGTATCAAACGCAAGTGACGACTTTCCTGAACCGGATAATCCAGTGATAACTGTCAGCTTATCACGAGGTATGGTTAGGTTAATGTCTTTGAGGTTATGCGTACGAGCGCCTCTAATTTCTATTTTATCCATCTCAACAGACCATGTAATTTTAAGTGGCTAAAGTATTACATAGAGTGAGATTTGTGCAAAGTTTTACTGGATAAAAAAACAGTAATAAAAAAGGGCGACTCTTTTGAGTCACCCTTGGAATCATTTAATGTGCTGCTAACCAACCGCTCATAGCTATTAGTTAAATAACTAAACAGTTAAACAGCGAGTAAGCCAAAATTAGCGATTAAGCTTCTTTTGTTGTTGAGTGCTTACCTAGCTCGATTTGTTGTTGGTCTTTTTTGTATAGGTTTTCAAAGCAGTAGTTTGTTGCTTCGATATAGCCTTCAACACTACCGCAGTCAAAACGTTGGCCTTTAAATTTATAAGCCAACACACAGCCTGCTTTTGCTTGTTTTAGCAATGCATCAGTGATCTGGATTTCACCGCCTTTACCTGGTTCAGTCTGTTCGATAAGCTCAAAGATATCTGGAGTCAGAATATAACGGCCAATGATCGCTAGGTTGCTTGGAGCAGTACCGGGTTCTGGTTTTTCTACCATATCATCGACGCGGAAAAGATCGTCTTTGATCATCTCGCCCGAAATAACACCGTATTTATGTGTTTCGTTTTCAGGTACTTCTTGTACTGCAACGATTGAGCAACGGAACTGTTTGTATAGTGCAACCATTTGAGCCAGTACACCTTGCTGTTCGTTAACACAAAGGTCATCAGCAAGCACTACTGCAAAAGGTTCATCACCCACAAGCTCACGACCAGTCAAGATAGCATGACCTAGACCTTTCATTTCGCGTTGACGAATGTAGGTGAAGTTTGCTGCTTCAATCGTCTCACGAATATTGATCAGTAAATCTTCTTTATTGGTGCCGCTGATCTGGTGCTCGAGCTCGTAGTTCTTATCAAAGTGGTCCATCAATGAATGCTTGCCACGACCGGTAACAATACACATGCCGTCCATGCCAGCTTCGATCGCTTCTTCAACGCCGTATTCAATTAGAGGTTTGTTTACAACGGGCATCATTTCTTTCGGCATTGACTTGGTTGCAGGTAAGAAGCGAGTACCGTAGCCAGCTGCCGGGAAAAGGCACTTTTTGATCATGATAAGACCCTTTATCTATAATAATTATGGATTCAACCTGAGTGGTTGATATTTCTGAGGGCAACTCTAGCATAAGTAATGTCAAAAATTCAGCAACAATCCGTATGGTTCACTAGAGTTTTCCTCAAAATTATCGTCAGTTTAAGAGGCCGATCAACTATGCAAGCAGGTTCTGGTTAGCCCATGCGATGGCTTGGACTCGATTTTTAACGGCCAGCTTACGAAATATCTGATAAAGGTGAGATTTGACCGTGAACTCGCTAATAAACAAGTCATCGGCTATCTGGGTGTTTGATGAACCTGATTGAAGACAACGAATCACTTGCAGCTCTCTAATGGTTAAGTCGACATTGGTGGGGGTTGTATTGGTGCTCACGATGTTTCGATAGTAAAACAGCAATTGGCTTGCCACCTTTCTAGGCAGCCAATTGTCTCCATTGATCACCTCTTCAAGTCCCTTCGCTATTTTGGCTTTCTCTTCAGTGTTGTAAAACAGACCTTTTAATACGCCAAACGTAATCAGCTCCGATGTAGGGAGTGCCTTGGGGACGTTGAACAGAATGATCTCATGATTTTTCCACATCACAGGTAGATTTGGATGAAGGTTCGTTAATTGAGGGACCTCTTTGTAATCAACGAGCAAAATTCGGTTGCTCTGCTTTCGGTCAAATAACATCAGATCATCTGGTGTCATCTTGAAAAGGGTTAGAGACAAAAACTTTTCTATCTCTTTAACATGCAAATAGGTGTTACTCGGATCGATACAGATAAAATGCAAAGTGCGAGCATATCGAGATTTTCTCATTGAAACTCCTTGTTGAGCTGGGTTTAGATTTCACGTTGTCATGCATGCTTTCGCTTCTCTAGAGCGTTTCTTGTGACTTGCGTTGAATATCAACTTGGAAAGTAAATGAGAGGTTTGTAAGTGGAGAAAAAAGCAACATCGATCTGAATATCATGATTTGTTACGTTTTTATTCTTTGTAGTGAGGCGAGAATAGGAATGCGATTTATCACTGCAGAAAAGCATGCTATTCTTGTGCGCTAAAATTTTCTGAGACTATGAATTTAGACGGAGCAAATCATGGCTAGCCGTGGAGTTAACAAAGTTATATTAGTGGGTAACCTAGGTAATGACCCTGAAATTCGTTACATGCCCAATGGCGGCGCAGTAGCGAACATTACCATTGCAACGTCAGAGTCATGGCGTGACAAAGCAACTGGCGAACAGCGTGAAAAAACAGAATGGCACCGTGTTGCTCTGTTTGGCAAGCTGGCGGAAGTTGCTGGTGAGTACCTACGTAAAGGTTCTCAAGTTTACATTGAAGGTCAACTTCAAACTCGTAAATGGCAAGATCAAAGCGGTCAAGACCGTTACACAACAGAAGTGGTTGTTCAAGGCTTCAACGGTGTAATGCAAATGCTTGGTGGCCGTGCTCAAGGTGGTGCTCCTGCTCAAGGTGGTATGGGTAACAATAACCAACAGCAAGGTGGTTGGGGTCAGCCACAACAGCCACAACAACAGCAGCAACAATACAGTGCTCCAGCTCAACAGCAGCCGAAAGCACCTCAACAACAAGCTCCACAGCAGGCTCAACCTCAATATAATGAGCCACCAATGGATTTTGATGATGACATCCCATTTTAAGCCCTGTTTTTAATATATTATAAAGACAGTATTAAATTGGAAAAAGCCGCGTTTATCGCGGCTTTTTGTTACCTAGAATTCTTAACGCTTTATTTACAACCTCAATTTATAGTATAAGTAGCAATACGGTATAATGTGAGTTGAAAAGGATTTCGTTATTCATGAGATATACCCCCACACTAAAATTGAGCACTCGCTTAGTCGCCTTTGTCACCGTGAGTGTGATCAGCGCGATGTTCATTCTTTTTATCGGCGGGACACTTTCTTTTAAGCGCATCGGGCAAGAATATTTAGACCATTATTTGGTGGGTATTGTCGACGTTGTAGATAAAGAGATGGAAGATCCTGACGCCGCGTATTCAATGCAGCGTTGGATGCCTAAGATGTTGCAGGCGAGCAATATTGTTGAGATGAAACTCTCGAACAAAACCGGCATTGTGTATCGCTTCAAAGATACCTCTCCTCAGATTGATCCTAATCGACTTTATGAAAAAAGCTTTGTCCTTGAGCGCAATGAAGGTTATCGAATCGAGTTTAAAGCGCTTCCTCCTTACATAGGCTATAGCTATTCGCTTGAAGCCATGTGGTCAATTACTCTAGCGGTTGCTCTCATTATTTTCTGTTTAGCCCGTGGTGTTCGATGGCTCAAAGAGCAGTTGATGGGGTCAGAAATGCTGGAGGAGCGAGGAAGAATGCTTCTTGCTGGACAAGTGGAAGCTCATGCGAAAGGGGATGAGCGAGAGTGGCCCTATACCGCAAGTGAAGCACTTGATGTGTTAATTGAAGAGCTGCAAGATGCTCGTCAAGAAAGAAGTCGTTTTGATACCTTTATTCGTACCCATACCTTCTTAGACAAACTGACTGGTACGGCCAATCGTGTTCTATTTGATAACAAGCTCGAATCGGCATTGCATGAGAGTGGCGCTCGGGGCGGCGTTTTACTGATACGTATTGATGAATGGGATCAGGTTCGTGATGTGAACGACAAGCTAATCACCGATGGCTTTATTATTGAAGTCGGTGAAGTATTGTCGAATATTGTTCAGCGCTATCCTGATGTTATTTTCTCTCGTTATTATGAAGCGGACTTCGCGGTATTTATCCCACATCAGGGAGCAAAGGATATTGCTACCTTGGCGGCTCAATGCTTGAGGCAGTTAGATAAGTTAACCCCGCCGGAACCTCTGGAATCGGATAACTGGTGCCATATTGGTGTGACCATGTACACCGAAGGTGAGCGTCATAGTCAGATCATGGATGAAACGGAAACCGCGCTAAAAAGTGCTCAGTTAGAACGCATCAATAACTGGAGCCGCTACCCTAAATCAAATAAAAATGAGCTTGATCGCGGCAGTGTTCGTTGGAGAACATTACTTGATAAAGCTTTGCTTCCAGAAAATTTAGTAATCTTTGCTCAGCGATGTTACCTTATGCCGGAATCTGGTCAAGCTAATGAATTACATAGAGAAATATTCACTAGAATTCAGGACCCTGAAAAAGGTTTATTGAAATCATCTCGGTTTATGCCGGCTGTCGAGCAAGTCGGTTATCAAGCCCAAATGGACCAATCGGTTCTGAAGGTGATGTTGAAGTTGGTGAAAGAATCCATTCAACCTATACATTATTCGATTAATTTGAATGTGACTCCATTTGCTAATAAGCAGCATTTTAAATGGTTTAGAAGTGAGTTGTTACAGCTCTCAGCCTTGCATCGTTCTCTGCTTGCATTTGAATTTCCTGAAGGGCATTTGATCGCTCATTTAGATTATATGAGACCGGTGGCAAAGATGTTATCGGGGTTAGGGTGTACAGTGATTGTTGGCCAAGCAGGGCGAACCATTGTTAGCACTCACTATATAAAAGATTTAAAGGTCAATTATATTAAGCTTCACCGAAGTCTAATTAAGAAAATAGACCAAAGACATGAGAACCAACTGTTTGTTCGTAGCTTGATTGGGGCTTGTGGTGATTCACCAACCCAAGTGATTGCTGTTGGGGTTGAGACAAAGCAAGAAAAGAACACCTTGATAGAGTTAGGGATCAATGGTTATCAAGGGCGATATTTTGAAGAAGAGCAACAAATCATTCCTTTGCCTCATCAAGGCGAAAAGGCAGTAAAAACCGAATCCGTAGTAAAAGTCGGTCGAAGAAATCGATGGCGTAAGAGTAGTAGTTAAGCATGAATTTCAAAGCGATTTTAGACAAGGTAAGGCCAACGAGTAATAAAGGCAGCGCTCAAGTTGTTATGTTGGGCAATGATGCCATTTACATTTCACCGACAGAGCAATCCCCTCAAATTACTCGTATCTCATTGGTTAATGGGGATTGGGAAAGCGCGCTGAAACAGTCTCTCAATAGTGAGGCGTTTACTAGTGGCAGCCTTCAGCTGATCGTGTGTGCCAATTATTACCAAACCTACCAAATAGATAAGCCGGATATTCCAGAGAACGAATGGTCGGTTGCGCTGCCATTCTTATTGAAAGATCTGGTTTCTGAGCGAGTGACGGATATTACCGCGAGCGCAGTGGCATTACCGACCTCGAACAAACTGCAAGTCTATGTTTTACCTAAGAAGCTATTAGATAAGCTCCTTAATGTGACCAATTCGGTACAGGTTGAGCTCAAAGGTGTTGTCCCTGAAGATGAAATCTGGGGCTACAGTGCGGGTGAGCTGTCTAACTTTATTCTTCTTCAACGTAGTCAGAACGCACACTTTAAATTAGGTGCTTTTGTTGAGCATACGGTTTGTTTCCAAAGAACGATTCGCAGTGTGGTTCCACCATTAACTGGAGTGGCTTCCAGTGCCTTACAGCTTGATGGTTTAGCGTTAGAGTTACAGCGTTCGATTGATTACCTCTCCTCACAAATTAAAGGCACTCAACTTCACCAGCTCAAAATTTGCTGTGATGAAGAGGATGAAGCCGAACTGCAAAGCGTCCTAAACGATACGTTAAGTTCGAGCGTTTCTTTATTAGTGGACAAGGAGCGTGAAAATTCAGAAAGCTTGCTGGTTCAACTGGCGGCAGAGAAGAATGATTTTAACGTTAACCTTTATCCCGAACATTTAAAGCCCCAAAAAGAGTATTTTACTCTCGCGAATGTTGTCGCGAGTTGGGCGATCATCAGTGTGCTGCTTCTCGGTAGTTATTTTGTGATGCAATATCAAGCCTCGAACTTGGACGCAGAGTTAACCACTTTGCAACATGATTCCAAACAGCTTAACAAGCAAGTTAACCAATTGAATAGTCAGCTAACTCAACATAAACCGTCACCAGAGAAAGTGGCTGCCGTTGCGCGTCTCAAACGTGAGACACAAGCAAAAAAAGAAGCGCTGAAGGCGGTAGGGCAATACGACGAATCTCAACAAGTCGGGTATTCTGGCGTCATGAATGCCTTAGCTAAATTAGGGCGAAATGATATCTCACTTTCGAACATCTATATGACCCACGATACCTTAGATTTGAGTGGCTTTGCACGTAACGCAAATGTCGTTCCAAACTGGATTGGCCAATTTCAAAGCGAACTAAATTTAGTCGGACGAACGTTTGAAAAATTAAAAATAGGTCGTAATGATCAAGACGTGGTGACTTTTGAATTGAGTACTCGTAGGGAGAGCAAATAGTGCAACAGTGGAATCAGCTTAGCGATAAGTTTCTTGCATTAAGTCAAAGAGAAAAATGGCTGCTTTTCGTATGTGGTTTTGTTGGTCTAGCTATGTTGCTTTTCACGCTGCTGGTTGAGCCTGCGTATCTCGATTTACAAGCTAAAAAAGCTAAGTCGATGAGCTTGACTCAGTCAAACCAAAGACAACAGGGTGAGCTGCTGGTGATTCAAGCCAAGCTGAACAAAGACCCGGATAAAGAGATTAATCTCGAATACAAAAAGCTGTTAGTCGAGAGCCAAGACCTATCTGTTCAGTTATCAGAAATCATTGATGGGCTGATCTCGCCGTCTCAAATGTCACAGTTGTTAGAGAGTGTGCTTAATGCTGGCAGTGGATTAAAGCTTGAATCTTTAGAGTCGTTAAAACCAGAACCGATTTCGAATAATAAAGAAACCAGTGAGTACTCAGGCTACTTTCTTCATCCGGTAAGAATGGAGCTGACGGGGAGCTACTTTAGTATTTCAGCCTACCTTCAAGCGCTTGAATCTCTGCCTGTGAGTTATTACTGGCGTACATTTAAATACTCGGTAGAAGAGTATCCAAATGCTCGACTTGTGTTTGAGGTTTATACGTTAGGTACCAGACAGGAGTTTATCGGTGGTTAGAATTATCCTGTTGTCGCTACTTTTTTGTGGACAAGTAGCATGGGCTGAACAAGATCCCACGGCGCCATTAGGCTGGCTAACGCCGCAACAAGCAGCGCCAGCTAAAAAAGCGCCGACTCATTATCGTCTACCGTCATTAGAGAGCATTGTTTGTAAAGGTGATACACCTTGTTATGCGATTCTAGATGGTCAAATTCTCGCTCAAGGAGAAACGGTCAGAGGGTATCGAGTTAAGAATATCGATCCAGAATACGTCACTCTGCAGAGAAACTCTAAGCAGTGGAAATTAGAGATGTTCTCTTTAGATATTAAGAATAATTAAGGTTTGAGTGAAGACATGCGTAAACTTGTAGTAGCAATTCTAGTGTCATCTTTAGTCGGTTGTTCAATGGGGCATCGTGACCCTGTTGAGATAAAAGAGTCTTTGAACGAATCCATTAATGAAGCGAATAGTAAAGCACTTCATGAGCTTCCTTCATCGGTTCAAGATGACCTCATGCCACAACTTGATTCAGACTCTATGTCTCCGAGTATGGAAACGGTTAAGCGCTTTCGTATTCAGGCGAACGGTGTCGAAGCAAGAACCTTCTTTGCTAGCTTAGTCAAAGGGACTGAATACAGTGCTGCTATTCACCCAAGCGTGGCTGGAAACCTTACGTTGAATCTAACCGATGTGACGTTAGATGAAGTGTTGGCTGTTGCTCAAGATATGTATGGCTACGATATTGAGAAGCGTGGCAAAGTGATTCAGGTTTATCCTGCAGGTCTTCGAACGGTAACGATTCCTGTCGATTACTTACAAGTGAAGCGTTCTGGTCGCTCATTAACGACGATTACCACCGGCACGATCTCTAACTCAGACTCTAACTCTTCAAGCTCTTCAAATTCGAACTCAAACTCGTCGAATTCATCTAACTCTTCTAATTCGTCCAATTCATCGAATTCGACGTCGAATGGCGGAACAGAAATTGAAACGACATCTGAAAGTGATTTTTGGCCACAGCTTGAGGCTGCAGTTGCTCACCTAATCGGATCTGGTGAAGGACAAAGTGTCGTGGTTACCCCACAAGCCAGTGTAATTACGGTACGTGCTTACCCTGATGAAATTCGTGAAGTTCGAGAGTTTTTAGGCATTTCTCAGAAACGTTTGCAGCGCCAAGTTATCTTAGAAGCCAAAATCATGGAAGTGACCTTGAGTGATGGCTACCAACAGGGGATTAGCTGGTCCAATTTATCTAAGTCGATTGGTAGCGGCGGTGTTGTAATTGACCGACCTGGTGGAACATTGCCTCCTTTAGATGCAATCAGCTCTTTGTTAGGCGGACAAACCAACGTAACTATTTCAGATGGCAGCTTTGAAGCGGTTTTGAGCTTTATGGATACCCAAGGTGATTTGAATGTTCTATCGAGCCCGCGAGTAACGGCGGCGAATAACCAAAAAGCGGTTATCAAAGTGGGTACTGATGAGTATTACGTAACAGATTTATCAAGTTCGGTTGGCAGTGGTGATAATGCGAATGTTGCTCCTGAAGTCGAGCTGACTCCATTCTTCTCTGGCATCTCTTTGGATGTGACTCCTCAGATAGATGATAAAGGTAGCGTATTCTTACATGTTCACCCTGCCGTTATTGAGGTAGAGGAAGAAGTGAAAGAGCTCAACCTAGGTTCAACAACGGGCTTGGTGCAGCTTCCTTTAGCTAAAAGCTCTATTCGTGAGTCTGACTCAGTGATTCGTGCAAAAGATGGCGATGTGGTTGTGATTGGTGGATTAATGAAATCAAATACCAGTGATGTGACCTCTAAAGTCCCATTCCTTGGTGATATCCCAGCGCTCGGTCACTTGTTCCGTAACACCAGTCAATTAACTCAAAAAACTGAGCTTGTGATCTTATTGAAACCGACCATTGTGGGCGTCAATACTTGGCAGTCTGAGTTGGAGCGTTCTCGAGACCTTCTACAAGAATGGTTCCCTGATGAAGAGTAGATACTCATCGTCTCCATGTAGATTGGCAGCGCTGAATTAAGGTAGGTCACCTTATGTATCAAGCTCATTTTGGCTTTGAACAACTGCCGTTTACTTTAACGCCAAATACCGACTTCTTTTATGGTTTAGCGCCTCACTTTGAGGCGATTCAAACGGTTATCTCGGCGTTAGAGATGGGTGAGGGCGTGATCAAGGTTACTGGTGAGGTCGGTACGGGAAAAACGATGGTATGCCGAATGTTGGTGAACCATCTACAAGACTGTACTGCGCTAATCTACCTTCCCAACCCAATGCTATCTGGTGCTGACTTGCGTCAAGCAGTCGCTAAAGAGCTGGATGTTGTGGTTGAGAACGAAGCGACCTTAGTCGATAGCATTCAGCATAAATTGATTGGGTTGCACAGCTCGGGGCTAAGAGTCGTCGCGATAATCGATGAAGCTCAAGCTCTATCGGATGAGGCACTCGAAACATTAAGGTTGTTCGGTAATTTAGAGACAGAAGATAAGAAATTATTACAGATAGTGTTACTCGGACAGCCTGAATTGGATATCCGCTTAGAGGCTTACCACCTTAGGCAATTTCGTCAAAGAATCAGTTTTAGCTCAACTCTAAGGCCGCTTAATCTTGATGAAGCGGTAGCTTATATCGATAACCGAATAGCCAAGTCGGGTGGCAATCAAAACCTATTTAGTTTGAATCATAAAAAAGCAATCTGGCGCTCTTCTCTAGGAATTCCAAGGTTGATTAATCAGTTGTGTCACAAAGCCTTGTTGCTTTCGTTTAGCGAAGATAAAAAAACGCTTGAAAACCAACACCTATTTGCTGCAATGCACGAGACATACGATGTATGTAAGCCTAAATTTAAAACGCCAATACTGTGGGGTTGGAATTAATTATGAGCGTCATTAATAACGCCTTGTCTGAGTTGGCAAAGAAAGAATCAACAACATCGATAGAAGCGGCTGTTGTGCCTAAAGTCAAAACGCGCTCGCCATTGGTTTGGGTTGTGGGTGGTTTTACCTTAAGTTTGGCAATGGGCGGTTGGGCGGTGTCTCAAGCCCCTAAACTTGATAACCCCATTTCAGTAAGTGCTCCACAGGTAGAGGTGTCGCTTGTTGATAGTTCGGGGCAAGTTAATCGTGTTGTTACGCCAGCGATGCCTTTGTCTCCAACTCAAAAACTGGTTGATGTCGATTCTGAACTTACGTCAGTGACATCTCATTCTATGGTTCAAAAACCTCAACCATCCGTAACAACTCAATCTATAGCCGCTAAGTCGCGAGTAGACCAGTCAATAAAAGCTAAAACGACCAGTGTCGCGGAACAGTCAAATGCCCCTAAAGCGTTAAAAGTCGCTCCTCAAGAGCCGATTTATGTGGCAAGCGTATCGAAACAAAAGTCTTCGTCACTCAATGAGCAAGCGAGTGTAGAAACGCCTGCAGCAGCAGAAAATTCAGCTGGCAATGGCATGTTGATCGAGCAGATTGAGCTGACTTCTCAACAGCTATCCGATAATGCAGTAGGCCGAGCTCAGAAAGCTCTCGATGCGAACGATCTTGCTGGGGCTCTAAAAGGCTATACCGAAGCTCTGCGTTACACCCCTAGGAATGAGGATGTTCGCCAGAAACTTGCGATTCTCTATTTTGGTAAGGGTGATACTCGTAAAGCCTATGAGCTTTATCAATCCGGAATCAAGCTGAATACCAATAGTGAAAAGCTACGTCTTGGTTTATCAAAATTGCTCGTCAAAGCGAATCAAGCGGAAGCCGCCTTGAGTCCATTAGTACATTTACCGCCCAATCCGTCCAAAGATTATTTAGCAATGCGTGCGGCTTTGAGTCAAAAATCACAACAAGAAGAGATTGCCTTAGAGAGTTACCAAAAGTTGGTCGAAGTCGATTCAGCCAATGCTCGCTGGTGGCTAGGTCTTGCGATTCAACAAGAGCGACAGCTTGATTTTAGTGCCGCTAAAGAGTCATACCAAGGCGCTTTAACTCGAGTTGGTATTTCATCTCAATCGCAAAACTTTGTCCGCGATAGATTAAAAATAATCGATGCCTTAGAGGAGAACGACGATGCAAATTAGATTAAGAAAGCGACTTGGTGATTTGCTCGTAGAAGAAGGCATCATTACCGAGGCTCAGGTTGCACAAGCATTGGCCGCTCAGAAAAGTACCGGGCGCAAGCTTGGCGATGCCTTGATTGAACTTGGCTTCTTGTCTGAACAGCAGATGCTGAGCTTTTTGTCTCAGCAGCTAGCGATTCCTCTGATTGATTTAAGTCGAGCTGTGGTCGATGTAGAAGCGGTTCAGCTTTTACCCGAGGTACATGCTCGTCGCCTTCGTGCGTTGGTGATTGGTCGTCAAGGCGATACCTTGCGTGTTGCAATGAGTGATCCAGCTGATCTGTTTGCTCAGGAATCATTACTGGGTCAACTAGGCGATTACGCACTTGAATTTGTTGTCGCTCAAGAGAGACAGTTAGTCGATGGTTTTGACCGTTATTACCGTCGAACCAAAGAGATTGCTTCTTTTGCCGAGCAGTTACACGCCGAACACCAAGTTAATGATGCCTTTGATTTTGATATTGCAGGTGAAGACAGCGATGAGGTGACGGTTGTTAAACTCATCAACTCCTTGTTTGAAGATGCAATTCAAGTCGGCGCTTCCGATATCCATATCGAACCAGACTCTAATGTATTACGTCTTCGTCAGCGTATTGATGGTGTGCTGCATGAAACGCTTTTGAATGAAGTGAATATTGCCTCTGCTTTGGTGCTGCGCTTAAAGTTGATGGCAAACTTGGATATTTCTGAGAAACGTCTGCCTCAAGATGGTCGTTTCAATATTCGAGCGAAAGGACAGTCTGTCGATATTCGTATGTCGACCATGCCGGTACAGCATGGTGAGTCTGTGGTGATGCGTTTGCTTAACCAATCAGCAGGCCTCCGTAAGCTAGAAGCTTCAGGTATCCCTAACGATCTTCTTGTTCGTCTTCGCCAACAATTACGCCGTCCTCATGGCATGATCTTGGTAACTGGCCCAACAGGTTCAGGTAAAACGACGACCTTATATGGCGCGTTAAGTGAATTAAACGAACCGGGCAAAAAGATCATTACTGCGGAGGATCCGGTCGAATACCGCCTTCCTCGCGTAAACCAGGTTCAAGTAAACCCTAAGATCAACCTCGACTTCTCGACGGTATTGAGAACCTTCCTACGTCAGGATCCCGATATCATTCTTATTGGTGAGATGCGTGATCACGAAACCGTTGAGATTGGCTTAAGGGCTGCATTAACCGGCCACTTAGTATTAAGTACGCTCCATACCAACGATGCAGTAGATAGCGCACTGCGTATGATGGACATGGGGGCTCCCGGTTATCTCGTGGCAAGTGCTGTGAGAGCGGTTGTCGCACAGCGATTAGTTCGTAAAGTGTGTACTGATTGTAAGGTCGATGATGAACTCGATGAGCCTCGTAAGCAGTGGCTGAGTGTACGTTTTCCAAATCAAGTCGATGTACCTTTCATGAAGGGACGTGGTTGTCAGAACTGTAATTTGACGGGTTACCGCGGACGTATTGGTGTTTTTGAAATGCTAGAGCTAGAACAAAACATGATGGATGCACTCAGAGCTAATGACGCGGTTGGTTTCGCTCAAACAGCGAGACAGTCTGACAATTACAAACCGTTATTGGCTTCTGCGATGGAACTGGCTTTGCAAGGTGTCGTGAGCCTCGATGAGATCATGCACCTTGGTGAAGGCGATGCCTCCGGTGCAACTGATCCAATTTATCTGTAAGGGTAGACTAGTATGCCAACGTATCGTTATGTAGGTCGCAGTTCTGATGGCAGTCAAGTGACTGGTCAGTTGGATGCGAATAACGAAGATCTTGCTGCTGAAAGCTTGATGAGCAAGGGGATCATTCCTACCTCTATCAAATTGGGGAAAAGTGGCGGGTCAGTGTTAGATATGGATGTATCTAGCCTGTTTTCTCCTAATGTGCCTCTAGAAGTCTTAGTTCTGTTTTGCCGACAGTTATACAGCCTCACTAAAGCGGGCGTTCCATTGTTGAGGTCGATGAAAGGCCTAACCCAAAACTGTGAAAACAAACAGTTGAAAGCGGCTTTAGAAGAGGTGGTTGCAGAATTAACCAATGGTCGTGGACTATCGGCGTCGATGCAGATGCACCCAAAAGTGTTCAGTCCATTATTTGTATCGATGATCGGTGTTGGTGAAAACACAGGTCGTTTAGACCAAGCTTTGTTACAACTGGCTGGGTACTATGAACAGGAAGTTGAGACTCGTAAGCGAATCAAGACCGCAATGCGTTACCCAACCTTTGTTATCAGCTTTATTTTGATTGCGATGTTCATTCTGAACATCAAGGTTATCCCACAATTTTCTAGTATGTTCGCGCGCTTTGGTGTCGATCTGCCACTGCCAACTCGTATCTTGATTGGTATGTCCGAGTTCTTTGTGAATTATTGGGGTTTGATGCTCGCGGTTATTTTCGGTCTTATCTTTGCTTTTAAGGCATGGGTAAAAACCGACAAAGGATTGGAAAAGTGGGATAGGTTGCGTTTAAAAATGCCGGTTATTGGTGGAGTTGTGAATCGAGCGCTATTGTCGCGTTTTTCTCGTACTTTCGCTCTGATGCTTAAAGCGGGAGTACCACTTAACCAATCATTAGCGTTATCGGCTGAGGCTTTGGACAATCGCTTTCTAGAATTGCGAGTTCAAGCCATGAAATCGGCAATAGAAGCGGGTAGTACCGTTTCATCTACCGCGATCAACAGCGAAATTTTCACACCGCTCGTGATACAAATGATTTCAGTGGGTGAAGAGACAGGTCGTATTGATGAGTTGCTGCTTGAAGTGGCTGATTTTTATGATCGAGAAGTCGATTACGATCTGAAGACTTTAACGGCCAGAATTGAACCTATTCTGTTGACGGTAGTTGCGGGTATGGTGCTGATTTTAGCGCTAGGTATTTTCTTACCTATGTGGGGAATGCTGGATGCAATCAAAGGTTAGGGAATGCTAAATAACCTACAGCGCTCACGTTTTGTTATTTGGAGTGTGGTTATTCTTTTTCTGATTGTAGGCCTACTTTCTGCATCGAAAACGGTCGAAGAGGAAGCGACTAACACGGCATTTATCGTGGCGAGTAAGCAAATGCTAGAGCGAGCCAATCGTTTCAAGCAACAGTATTTGTTAAAGGGTACTAAGCGAGAAGATGATTCGGAATCACCAAAAATTTACAGTAGAACAGGGTGGATAATGCCGCTCCAAGACTCGGAACGAAACTGCAATTATTGGCTGGATCAATTATATCCACAAGGGAGCATTTTAGGGCTAAGCTCTCCAAGTGTTGAAGATAAAAGTGATAACATACAGTTTCATTGTAGTTATCATTATAGTGATAAGTATCAGATAGATATATTGCTCAAGAAAGAAAGGTTCAGTGTCAAAGCCAATATTTTGGCTTTGTGAAAATATTGACAGTTTTTGTATGGTTTTATACGAGCGCGAATGTATAATGCGCGTTAATAATTAGATGAGTAGGTAGAAAATGCTTAAGAATCAAAAGGGTTTCTCCCTTGTCGAATTAGTCATAGTGATCGTGGTCGTTGGTTTATTGGCGGTAGCCGCTTTACCTCGTTTTCTCGATGTGACAGATGAAGCCAAGAAATCAAGTATTGAAGGCGTCGCTGGTGGTTTTGCAACGGCAGTTTTGTCGGCGAGAGCACAGTGGGAAGCAGAAGCGCGACCATCAGAGAAGATAGGTGTTGAAACATACAATACTGTAAATTATGATGGTGTTGATTTTTGGTTAACAAGATCAAAGAACAGTAACAACGAAGATACCGACTTTCGAGACGGCTATCCATGGACTTTGAATAATAATTCTAGCACCGCACCGCAAGATATTTCAGATAAAACATGTTCTGAACTGATGGAAAACTTGCTGCAAAATCCACCTAAAGTTGGTGAAGTCTCAGTTGTTGCTAGTGACTCAAATTACAAATATTCAGCGCAAGCGAATTCTGGTGATGCAACGTGTACTTACATTCAATTAGAAGGTAGTACCGAACACCAATTCGTTTACGAAATTAAAACTGGTCGTGTGACCGTAACTTTGCAGTAAGTCTGCGTAAAATTAAACATAGAGAGAGCTTAACTATGAAAAGACAAGGCGGTTTCACCCTAATCGAACTAGTGGTTGTAATTGTTATTCTAGGTATTCTTGCTGTAACTGCGGCACCACGTTTCCTAAACCTGCAAGATGATGCGAAAGAATCTGCACTTCAAGGTTTAGCTGGAGCAATGAATGGTGCAGCAGGAATCACTTTTGGTAAGGCCGCTATTGATGGTGTTGAAGCGATTGCCGATTCAGCTGTTTCAGAAGGGAACACGACGATCCAAACCGTTTATGGTTACCCTGAAGCAACATCTGCAGGTATTGGTGCTGCAACAGACCTAGATGGCTTTGTTGTCTTGAAAGCTGGTACTGCCGCAACCGAAGGGGCGACTGTAGACTACGGTCTAACTGGTTACACTACTCAATGTGTGCGTTACACTGCAGCTACGTCTGCAGCACAAGCAACTGCACGTGTTGTAGATGGTGTTTCTACGGGTAATGCTAAAGTTTGTCAGTAAGATAAATTGTTATTTTAAGGCCAGCTCCTGCTGGCCTTTTTTCTATCCAAAACACACAAATATTAAAACTATTCATATACATAAGATCACTACATTCGTTATCTTGTATAATCAGTATTCGCTATACAGTTAGAGGCTCATTATGGATAACAGCCCCATACCCAAAGGCTTTACTCTGGTAGAGCTGATCATCGTTATCATTATCCTCGGTATTGTTTCTACCTTTGCCGCAAGTCGCTTCGTTGGCACTTCTAGCTTTTCTACCTTTGCTGCACAAGAGCAGGCCATCTCTGTTATCCGTCAAATCCAAGTTAATCGAATGCAATCGAATGTTTCCGCTGCTAATGACAGTTTTCGTCTTGCTATCAATAGTGATTGTCTAGGTTCAGTTACGGCATGCAGTCTAAACCTATCGAATAGCGCTCAAAAATCACAAGCTGATGCGCGTAGTGACTATGTACGTGAGTCCGATATTTCATTTTCTCCAACGAATACCATTATCGACTTTGATTTATTGGGTAATCCTTCGGTGAGCGCTGGGATTAATATTACTATTAACTCCACCACTTCAAATAATAGCGCCCAAGTCTGTATTAACTCTCAAGGTTATGTTCGTGAAGGGGCGTGTTTATGATTCGTTCACGTGGCTTTACACTGATTGAAAGTATTGTTGTGATTATCGTACTGGGTATTGCGATGGTCACGATTACCAGTTTTTTAGCACCACAAGTGGCAAGTTCTGCCGACCCACAGTATCAAAACCGCTCAGTCGCGTTAGGCCAAAGTTTGATGAATCAAATTTTAGCTCGTGGCTTTGATGAGCATAGCGACTTTGATGGTGGTCTGGTGCGCTGTGGGGATGCAGGTGCGACCGCTTGTTCTGCTCCCAATGACCTCGGAGTGGATGGGTCAGAGTCTGCGCCTGCTGCTTTTAATGATGTCGATGACTATATTGGTTGTTGGTATACCGATACCACCGAGTCAGCGTGTGTCTCATCGACGAAGTATCCGCTCGCTAATATCCTAGATGAAAACATTGAAGGCAGTTATGCCAATTTTCGGGTTGAAGTTTCTGTGTTTTACGATCAAAACGTGGATGGGGTTAATGATAATGCGATTGGCACGATGAAGCGCGTTGAAGTACAGATCTTTGGTGGTAATAACCGCTACAGCGTGATCGCTTATAAGGGTAATTACTAATGAAGCAGCGTGGTTTTACTCTGATAGAGATGATAGTAACGATCGTTGTAGTTGCTGTTATTGGCCTAGCGATTGCCGGTTTTGTTGAATATGGCATGAAAGGCTATGTTGAAACAATTGACCGACAAAAGGTTCAGGTTAAAGGACAGTTTGTTGTAGAAAAAATGTCGCGAGAGATCAGTCATGCAGTTCCCAATAGCTTTGATACAAGCATCGCGCCTGTCTCTGCTTATACGCAAAAGTGTTTAACGTTCTATCCAATCAAGTATTCGGGCTTTTATCATTTAGATGAAGCGACCAATGAGCTCAATTTTATTATCGGGCAAGACTCTCCAATACTCGACGCCGATGATTATCTAATTATTAATCCAACGAATTACTCCGAACTAGGAGCTGGTTCGACTAAACGGATTTCGGTCTCAGGGTTAGTTTCTACGAATAATGTTTTTACCGCATCCTCAGTGACTTTAGAGAGTCGTTCGAAGGCTGAACGTCACTATATTTATGATGACAGAGCTTTAGTAAGTTACTGTTTAGTGAATGATACCGTTCAGAATCAAGGCCTAATTCAACGCAATGGAGTCACTGTAGCGGATAGTATTAGTTATGCGGAAAGTAATTTTCGTTACGAAGAGCCAAGCTTACAAAGAGGTGGTGTGATACACATTGACCTTGTACTTGAACAAAATAACGAAGTAAGTGTTTACCAACAAGATGTGCAGGTACTCAATGCGCCATAGAAAATCATCTCAGCAAGGTAGTGTTTTGGTCGTCGCAGTCTTTGTTATTGTGGTGATGGGCTTCTTAGCGACTTCTTTAGTGCAAGTTCAGTGGTCAAATCACGATACATTGACACGTAAACAACTGGGAACTCAGGCTTGGCTTTTAGCGCATTCTGCAAATGAGTGGGCACTTACTCAAGTTTACCCTTTGACTGTATCTCCCGCGGTTTCAACAAGTGTTAGTACAGTGTGTAGCAACTTAAATTCAAATCAATTAAGTGGTGGTATGTCGACTATTTGTACCGTCGATGAATTAACTTGCAGTCAGATCGGTGTGCTAGATGGTGTTGGCTTTTTCAAAATTGAATCAACAGCCATTTGTGGCTCGGGTATCAATCAAGTACAGCGTATTCAAGAAGTTTGGGTGAAGGAGTGAGTATGGAATTTTGGGTTGTTCTTTTTAGAACCATTAAGAACATTACTCGTTGTGATGTTAACTTTTTGAAGTTATGTGCAATCATTGTTGCTTTATGTGGAACCTCTTTTGTTGCGATAGCTGATGATTTCTCACCTGAACAATGTAGTGATTTAAAAAGACAGGATGGTTTTTCTGTTGCTTTTACGGTACCTAACCCCAAAAATCTAACCATAAGTTTTACTTCCAATAATTCGATAGTCGCACTTTGGTCTAGTGTTTGGTGGAGTTGGGCTGAAATTGTAGATTCCACGGTTATTCCTGGGGAAAAAGGCTTATTGATTTATCGGCCAACTCAGAATAACGGTAAGAGCGGTGAGTTAGTATATAAGCTTGATACAGGTTTGGGTTATCGATTTGTTTCCTCTACACAAATATCAATTAATGGTGGTAATGGAACACTGCAGATATCTGGAGATAATGCAGAGGTTGAATGTGCTACTGGTGACAAAGAGCCAACTCCTCCACCTGAGTTAGAAGACGTATCTTATGAATTTGGCTCTATTGAAGGGATGGATTGTACTCATGGTTGTAACTTGTTATTCCAGAATAAATATGAGAATCCGATTGTTTTCTTAATGTCGACCATTAACCCTGACGACATTGTCAATAGCGTACCAACAAAGGCTAGTGTTGCGACTATTTGGGATTCGAAGAAAGGCGTAACAATTGAAAGTGAATCGGCTGAGAGTTATAGCTCCACAGATCGAATGTCGCCAATTTATTATTTTGTTACCGAGCCCGGAAGGTTAACGTTTTACGATCACAATGGTTCCAAGGTTTATGGTGAAGCTGGAAACATCATAACTTCTAAGGCTCAATGTAAAGGCAATGCCTGTGGCAGTTCTGATTGGGAAACTGTCTCATATCAGGGAGGTGATATTGCAAACCCTGTGATCATGGCTCAAGTTCAGGGCAAGGACCGAGATTGGGCAACAACAGCTATCTCTGGTTTAACTAACCAAAAATTCAAGCTTGCTTTAGAGCGTGGTCGACAAGGGCCTACTTCTTCAGCTAAGCAAATCGCTTATTTAGCTGTCCCTACTTTCTCAGGCCAAGATGACTCTCAATCATCGAAAATCGAGTTTTATCAAGCGCCAGGTACGTACAATCAAAAAACTGAAATAGAGCCAGATAAATCTATTGGATGGTCATGCCTGAATAATGAAATATCACTACATCAAAGCTTCAATAAATTTGGTGTTATTGCGAATAAGCAAACCCGAAATGGTGGTGATGGTGGGTGGTTGCGATACTGCAAACAGTACGTTAATGGTGGGGAATCCCAATTTACGTTTGCATTTGATGAAGATGCTACTTCTCTTAGCACTCGTAAACATGGCGCGTATGAATCTGTTGGGTATTTTGCGTTTGAAATTCCTGAGGTCGAGATTCCGGTTAACGTATGTAACTTGTTCCCTGAGCCTATCCAAAGTTGGACAGGGGTTGAGAGTTCATTGATTATTAATAATGGGGGTGTCACAGCTTTCAATGGCTGGTCTCCCGATTATCTTGATGCTTTTTCAATTGAAAATGATCGATCTTGGAGCCCATCTAATCCTGATCCCGAGAGTTTGCTTTTAGTCGGATTTGATTTAGAAGGAGGTACAAATCAAATGTACAACCATGATGTCTGTGGAGATGATTTAGGTTGTGCTGTAGGGAATGAAGATAGTCAACTAAACCGACGAAAGATTGACCATAATTTGTTGCCTAATGTTCCGAGTCGTTCTGTAACAGAAACTCTGGCTATTGATAAAAACATCAAGTCCAGATGTGATGCGTCAAACTTGTGTTCATTTGAGTTAGCAGGAGCTAATGCTAATGTGTATATCAATGAAGACTTGAAACGACTATATATAAATGATTTAGGCAATGAGTATCCAGAAATAAGGGTCCACTTAAAGGATGGGTTATATATTGATGATTTTGAAATATCAAATGGTAGTGGTTTAGTCTTAATTATTCCTGAACAATCATCAGTAACTTTTAATAACTTTTTAGCTTCTGATACAAACCAAAGTGATTTTATATTTGAAAATAGCTCTAAAATAAATGTAGTCACAAGTTTTAAATTTAGTAATAGCGTAGATATTGTTAATGAGAACGCATACCCAATTATTTATGCTCCAGATGCAACTGTACAGCTGAAAGGAAACTTTAGAGGCTTTATTTTAGCAAAAACACTTAACCTTCCAAACTTACTTACAGTAGAAGGCGCAGTTACTGCAGCGAGCGTTGTTTCGCAGAGTGGTTTAGTTATTAATAAGCCTGACTATAGCTGTCCGCTTCCTCCACTCCCAACAGGCTCTCTTGTCGTAACCCCAAAATACTCGCACGTTCTGACTTGTGAGGTCGCTGAGGTTGAATTCAAAGTCGTGGATGATGATGGCAATGTGATTAATACCGTTCAAGATAGTTTCACTGCATCACATACACCAAACTCTACTGGGAAGTGGTGTGAAGGTGAGAATGGAAGCAGTTGTTCTACATCCACTGGGGACTACCAAAGTCACTTTGTGAATGGGGAAAAAACTTTGTACTTATCTTCTTCTAAATTAGAGGGTTATGATGTCAGTGGTACTTGGGATGGCGACTTGGAAACGGCTGCATCACAAATTAACTTTGTGCCTTATAAGTTCGATGTAGATGAGCAATTTGTTGTGGCTGGTATGGATTACTCAGTGACGGCAAAAGTGTCTTCTTGTAATGCGCAAGATTCGTCGTTGTCACAAGATTATGTGGGTACGCCTACTGTGAGTTTAGATATCGTCCAACCAGTGAGCGGTGATGATGCGATAAGCTTACTCGATTACACACCGGATTTTGATACGAGTGATAAAGGAGAGACAACCGATACTCTTTCTATTCAAGAGGCTGGCCAGTTTAAAGTAACGCTGATTGACAGTAGTTTTGATTGTAGTGAAATATCAGGTTGTCCTGAAAGTGGCGTTGATAAACTCTCTGGAAGTTTCTTGGTGAATTCTCGTCCTTGGCACTTTGCGATTTGTACGGACAGCAATTCTGATGGTAACAGCAGTGGTGGGAATGCGTTTGTTGCAGCGGGGGAAGAGTTTGACGTGTTTGCTAAACCAATTCGATTCTCGAGTAACGCTAACCCTACGTGTAACAATAGCTTGGTAACACAAAACTATTTGCTGTCCTCTGGTGCTGTCGTTGCGACTTATACTCTGGATACGCCAAGCAATACTGGCGCAGTACTTGGGAGTTTAGAACCAAGCAATCAACTTACTCAATCTAGCTCGGATATATCACTCGTTGATAATGGCTATAAATTTAAAAACTTAAAATACTCAGAAGCGGGTAGCTTTAACTTCATTGCAACTGAAACTGGCAGCTTCTACGGGAGCATCCTTGGTGGCTTCTCTGGTAGTAAATCAATTGGCCGCTTCTATCCGAAATACTTCCTACAAGAGAACCCTGAATGGAATGTCGCTAATCAAAACGACATTGCTTATTTAGGTCAACCTTACGACTCAACTGTGCATCAAGTGTACCCAATGGCATCAGGTGAAAGCAGTGTTGGTAACGCGCTTAACAACTATCAATTCTTTGCCCCGAGCCTACAAGCCAATTTTGGTGTTCTAGATGATACAGCTGTCGATAATGGGTTCTTGCTGGATACTGAGGCAGGCACTTGGTCTAATGATCGTAAGCATTGGTTGTTGAATGACAATGCAGCTGAGCTTCAACGAGTTGTGGATTCAGATGGTGTTAGCCGCAGAGATACACCTTTCAATACTTCGGACGCGAACTCTACTACGACCAACTTCGGTTTGACGATAACTGGAACAGACCCTGTTTCATTTACTGATTCTGACCCTGTTACTGATTCGGCAGCTTTCCCAATTCAACCGCCCGCCCGATATGGTCGAATGGCCCTTGACGACATTGGTGGCAATTCCGGTACTACCTTAACTATCCCACTTCGAGCTGAGTTCTGGGATGGTAGTGAGTTTGTTGTTAACGAGGATGATGACCGTAGCACATTCAATGGGGCTAATTCTTGTAAACAAGTGATCTGGCATAGCGACAGTGCGACAACCACGTTAGCTTCGCTTAACGGCAGTGACAGCGTAGATGATGGAGAGGAAAACGTCACAGCGAACCAAAACACGCCTTCTGGTACAGATGCACCTCGTGAACAAGTCCGCTTGTGGTTAAGAATGGATGACTCAGAACCAACCACTAAAACTGGTGAAAACCCTATTACCTGCTTAGGTAGCGATCAAGAGCAACCATGGCTGCGCTACAACTGGCGACAGTTAGGCGACGAAGACCCATCTACCGTCGTCACATTTGGTATCTATCGCGGTAACGATCGTGTGATTTACCGAGGTGAAAGTGGTTTAACAGGTCAGTAAAAATATAATTTTTGCCCCTTAAGTTAGGAATCTGTAAGAAATTGCGGGTTTCAGTCCATGTTTATACTTCAATGCCTTGCCGTGACAGCAAGGCATTGGTACATTTAGTGCAATTTTTGTCTTCTAATTCTTGCAGGATGAGCGAAGAATATGTTTAAAAAACTTCGTGGCATGTTTTCAAACGACCTATCGATTGATTTAGGTACAGCCAATACCCTTATATATGTAAAAGGCCAAGGCATCGTTCTTGATGAGCCTTCCGTTGTCGCTATTCGCCAAGATCGTACGGGGTCTGCAAAGAGTGTCGCTGCGGTTGGTCACGCTGCTAAGCAAATGCTTGGTCGTACGCCTGGTAACATTTCAGCGATCCGCCCAATGAAAGACGGTGTAATTGCTGACTTTTACGTAACCGAAAAAATGCTTCAGCACTTTATTAAGCAAGTGCATGATAACAGTGTGCTTAAACCAAGCCCTCGTGTTTTGGTTTGTGTACCTTGTGGTTCAACTCAGGTTGAGCGTCGTGCTATCCGTGAATCAGCGCTAGGTGCTGGTGCTCGTGAGGTTTACCTAATCGATGAGCCTATGGCTGCTGCGATTGGTGCTGGCCTACGTGTATCTGAGCCAACAGGTTCAATGGTGGTTGATATCGGTGGTGGTACTACTGAAGTTGCGGTTATCTCACTGAATGGTGTGGTTTACTCGTCTTCTGTTCGTATCGGTGGTGACCGTTTTGATGAAGCAATCATCAACTACGTTCGTCGTAACTACGGCAGCTTGATCGGTGAAGCGACAGCAGAGAAGATCAAACACGAAATCGGTTCAGCTTACCCTGGCGATGACGTGCAAGAGATCGAAGTTCGCGGTCGTAACCTTGCAGAAGGTGTTCCTCGTAGCTTTAGCCTAAACTCAAACGAAATCCTTGAAGCACTTCAAGAGCCTCTATCTGGCATCGTATCTGCAGTAATGGTTGCACTTGAACAGTGTCCGCCAGAGCTAGCTTCTGATATCTCAGAAAACGGTATGGTACTAACCGGTGGTGGTGCACTACTTAAAGACCTTGATCGTCTGCTAACAGAAGAAACAGGTATCCCTGTTGTTGTTGCAGAAGAGCCACTAACGTGTGTTGCTCTAGGTGGCGGTAAAGCCCTAGAGATGATCGACATGCACGGCGGCGATCTGTTCAGCGAAGAATAATATCTAGTGTTAGGCTCTTTTCTTATCTAGATTTTATGTAAAGAGCCTAGGACCTTGTCTATAGGATCAAATGTAGCTCTAGGACCAAATATAGAATGAAGCCAATTTTTGGTAGAGGTCCCTCTCTACAATTGCGCCTGTTTTTTGCTGTAATTTTATCAGCCAGCCTTATGCTGGCTGATAGTCGTTTAGATGCTTTCTCAAATGTCCGCTATCTATTGAACAGCATGGTTGCGCCTATCCAGTATGCAGCCAACTTGCCTCGCACTATGTTCGATGGTGTATACGACCGTTTTAGCACTCGCAAAGGGCTAATCGAATCCAACCATAATATTAAACGAGAAGTCTTGCGTCTGAAGAGCGAGCTGATTCTGCTTGAGCAATATCAAGAGGAAAACAAGCGCCTTCGTAAGCTATTGGGCTCTCCGTTTATCCGTGATGAAAAGAAAGTCGTCACAGAAGTTATGGCCGTTGATACTTCACCGTATCGTCATCAAGTTGTGATCGATAAAGGCTTGATTGATGGAGTATATGAGGGTCAACCGGTGATTAACGAGAAAGGCATTGTCGGTCAAGTTACCTTTGTTGCTGCTCATAATAGCCGTGTCCTTCTACTCACTGATGCCAACAATGCGATTCCCGTGCAGGTTATTCGTAACGACATTCGTGTGATTGCTTCGGGTAATGGCAACATTGATGAGATTCAGCTAGAACACATTCCAACCAGTACCGATATTCAAGAAGAAGATCTACTTGTGACCTCTGGTTTGGGTGGGGTATATCCAGAAGGTTATCCAGTGGCTTATGTTTCTGCGGTTGATTACGACCCGAAACGTGAGTTCGCCGTTATTAAAGCAGAACCAGTCGTTGAGTTTGATAAGCTCAGATACTTGCTGCTTGTATGGCCAGACGAAAACAAACAGATGCAAGCGGATCAATCCAGCATAGAACAAGCATTGTTAGAGGGCGAAGATGGCCAATAGCGTTTTAAGAAGCAAGGTAGTAATTGGTTGCTCATTTTTGATCGCGCTTATTCTGCAGACGATCCCTTGGCCTGGTAGTTTGGATCTATTCAGGCCGTCTTGGCTATTGCTGGTTACCTGTTACTGGGTTCTTGCTCTTCCTCACCGTGTTAACGTGGGTAGTGCGTTGATTCTAGGCCTATTGTGGGATCTTTTGATCGGTTCTACGTTAGGCATTCGTGGGATGATGATGGCAATCGTGATGTACATTATTGCACTCAACTTCCTCGTGATCCGCAACATGGCGTTGTGGCAACAAGCCATGATCATCGCGGCTTTAACGGTATTGTTTGAAGTATTGATCTTCTTTGGTGAATATTTGATTCAAGATGTCGTTTTTAATCCATTATCGCTATGGAGCGCATTGATTAACTGTATACTTTGGCCGTGGATGTTTTTATTAATGAGACGAGTCCGTCGCCATTGGCATGTGAGGTAATATGACAATGGAAAAGAAACATTTAGTTTTGGCATCCGGCTCACCACGCCGCAAAGAATTGCTATCCCAACTTGGTTATGAGTTTTCTGTCCTCGTGACCGATGTAGAAGAGTGTAAACACGCCCAAGAAACCGCCGAAGAGTACGTTCAACGTCTATCTTTAGATAAAGCCTTAGCAGCGTTATCTTTATTAACAGAGAATTCTTCTGAAAAGCAGCATGTCGTTACTGGTTCTGATACTGTAGTTTCTAGTTCTGACAATGTCGCTCTAGGCTCTAATATTGCGGCTGTTGGCTCAGATATCGTAGCTCTTGACTCTGAAATAGTAGTCCTTGGCTCTGATACTGTCGTGGTCAGCCAAGGGCAAGTGCTCGAGAAGCCTGCGGATCTTGCTGATTCTAAGCGTATGCTTACTCAATTAGCAGATGAACGTCATCAAGTGATGACGGCAGTCTCTGTCGTTTCGGAAAAAAAACAAAAAACAGAAATCATTATTACCGACGTATGGTTTAAACCCCTCAGTGAAAAAGAAATAGAACAATACTGGCAAACAGGGGAGCCATGCGATAAAGCCGGTAGCTATGGGATTCAAGGTTTGGGTGGACGTTTTGTCACCCGAATTGAAGGTAGTTATTACGCCGTTGTCGGCTTACCTTTATTTGAAACGGACCAGCTACTGCAAGAATTCTTATAATTACTAATCTGAGGTGCACCATGAGTGCTGAATTGTTGCTGAACGTGACCCCGAGTGAAACTCGTGTGGCCATGATTGAAGGGGGAGCTCTTCAAGAGATCCATGTCGAACGAGATGCTCGACGCGGTATCGTAGGAAATATCTATAAAGGACGTGTAAGCCGTGTTCTTCCTGGAATGCAGGCTGCATTTGTGGATATAGGCCTTGAGAAAGCAGCATTTTTACATGCCTCAGACATTGTTCCGCACACTGAATGTGTTGCAGAAAATGAAAAGAAGCAGTTTCAGGTACGTGATATTTCTGAGCTTGTTCGTCAAGGTCAGGATATTGTGGTTCAGGTTGTTAAAGATCCTCTTGGAACAAAAGGCGCGCGTTTAACCACTGATATCACTTTACCATCTCGTTACTTGGTGTTTATGCCGGGAGCCAGTCATGTAGGTGTTTCCCAGCGTATCGAAAGCGAATCAGAACGTAATCGTCTTAAAAAAGCCGTATCTCGTTACTGTGATGAGCACGGTGGCTTTATCATCCGTACTGCCGCTGAAGGTGCTGATTTTAATGAGCTTGAGCAAGACGCTGCTTTCTTGAAGCGTTTGTGGCTCAAAGTATTAGAGCGTCGTGGTAAGCATAAGGCTCGCACACGCTTATATGGTGAGTTGTGCTTAAGTCAGCGTATCTTGCGTGATTTTGTGGGCACTGAGCTGAGTAAGATTCAGGTCGATTCTCGACTAGAATTTGAGAACCTGAAAGAGTTTACTTCGGAGTACGTACCTGAGCTTACCGATAAGCTTGAGCTGTATGAAGGTGACAAACCGATCTTCGATATGTACGACACTGAGAATGAAATTCAACGTTCACTGGATCGTAAAGTAGAGTTGAAGTCTGGTGGGTATCTGATTATCGACCAAACAGAAGCGATGACAACCGTCGACATCAATACTGGTGCCTTTGTTGGTCGTCGTAATTTAGAAGAAACGATTTTCAATACCAACGTAGAAGCGACACAAGCGATTGCTCGTCAACTTCGCCTGCGTAATTTAGGCGGCATCATCATTATCGACTTTATTGATATGTTGTCTGAAGAACACCGTAAGCGAGTACTAACTTCTTTAGAAGCGGCGCTCGATAAAGACCGTGTGAAAACTAACATTAATGGCTTCACACAGCTTGGTTTGGTTGAGATGACTCGTAAACGTACTCGTGAAAGTATTGAGCATATTCTGTGTTCTAGCTGTCCTGCCTGTGAAGGTCGTGGCAGTGTGAAGACAGTTGAAACCGTTTGTTATGAAATACTTCGAGAAATTACTCGCGTAAATCGTGCGTACGATGCGGATAAGTTCGTGGTTTATGCGGCAGCAGCGGTTGCCGAGGCATTAGAGGGTGAAGAGTCTCATGCGCTTGCAGAGCTTGAAGTCTTTATTGGTAAACAAGTGAAAATTCAGGCTGAGCCTCTGTACATACAAGAGCAGTTTGATGTCGTTATGATGTAATGGATATTTTGTGAGTTCTAGTGTTACTCTGATTTTACGTACGTGTCTGTGGTTAGTGGTTACTCTCTTAGTAACGCTAGCCATTGCTGTTACTACACTGCGTGTCGCCTTACCCAATTTAAATAAGTATCAATCTGAAATTGAGCTTTGGGTAAACCAACATTCTGGTTTTGAATTTTCTATTCAAGATGTGGGTGGATTTTGGCGTAACACCCATCCCTCTATCGCGCTGCAAGGCGTTCAAGCCCGTCTTCCTAATGCTGAAGATGTGACTTTCTCTGTAGAACGTGTCGAAGTTGAATTTGACTTGATTCAATCTCTGGTACAGATGCGTCCTGTTGTTGCCGACCTTGTCATGAATCGAATGTATCTGGATATACGTTCGATCGATCTGTTTGCGGGTCAGAACGGCAAAGGTAAACCTAAAGAATCGGGCTCCTCAAAGCGGGTTATGCAAGAGCTGGACAACTTGCTCCTCAAAACGCTAGTGGATGTGACCGCGAAAGACTCCTCACTTTTGTATCGAACCATCTCTGATGAAGAACGCCAACTCGATATTGAAACCTTAAAGTGGAAAAACTCAGGTAAACACCACCTTGCGGAAGGCGTGGTGAGCATTAAAGATGCCAATCTTAACTCGTTGTCAGTAAGTGCTAACTTTATCGATGGTGGCTCATTAACCGACGTAACCGGTGAGTTCTATGTGAGTGCAGACAACATCTCGGTTAAACCATGGCTAACTCGTTACATGCAGGCTGAGTCCGGCATAGAAACGGGCACGGTGAGCCTGAACAGTTGGGTTACCTTGCAAAACAGTAAGCCGGTAAATGCTTATGTAGAAGTGTTGCCTTCGGAATTGAGTTGGAACGAAGATGGCCAGCATGACTTGATGCTTGAATCAGGTGTCTTTAAGTTGTCTCCCATTGATGATGGATGGCAAGTGAATGGTCACTCACTTAACCTTAGAACGGATGATACGCCTTGGCCTGAGTTAGATATTGCCTTCAAATGGGATAAAGGCCCGTGGCAACTGAATGTCTCTGAACTGAATATTGAGGCAATTACTCCGCTCATTAAGCTAATGCCGGACTCCGAGCAATCCACCCAAATGATTAATTCATTGAAGCCAGGTGGATCCGTTTCAGATATTCGGGTCTCAATGGACTCTGGCATCGAAAGCTTACGTTATTCAGCGAGTTTTAGTGATCTTGCCATCGAGCAATGGGAATTAGTTCCGGGCTTTAGCCAAGTTTCAGGCAGTGTGTTTGGTTCTGTGTCACAAGCGAAAGCGAGCCTTCATGTTATTGATGATGTGTTCCCTTATGGAGATGTATTCCAAGCGCCTCTCAATATCAGACAAGGTCAGGTTGATATTGTTTGGCAGCAAGATGAAAACGGCTGGAAGCTTTGGTCTGATAAAATCACAGCAGCAACGCCAGACTTACAAGTTTTGGGTGCATTTCGTTTGGACTTCCCTAATGATGCGAGCCCATTCTTGTCTTTCTACGGTGAAGCGGACGCTTACAATGTGGGTGAAACTTGGCGTTATTTACCGACGTTGGCACTTGGACAAGATCTAACAGATTACCTTTCTACTGCAATTCAAGCGGGTAAGGCCGATACGGTGAAACTGTTATGGCACGGCGAACTGGGTCAATACCCATACACTAACCATGATGGGATCTTCCAAGTTTGGGTTGGCCTAGAAAATGCGAAGTTCAGTTTTGATACTGGATGGCCACTGATTACCGATCTTCAGCTTGATCTCCTGTTTGAAAATGATGCAATGCACCTTGATTCGCGCTCTGCTCAATTGATGGACGTAACGGCTGACCGTATTACTGGGCGTATTCCTTATTTAGGGGAAGGCGGTCACATCGAGATTGAAGCAAAAGCGACCGCTTCGGGTAATGCGGTTCGTGATTATATGACGGCCTCGCCTTTGGTCGACTCTGTCGGTGCTGCCTTAACGGCGCTGCAAGTGAGTGGTGATGTATCGTCTGAATTCCAACTCAATATTCCTTTTGATTCCGAAAAAGAGCCAAGAGCGTGGGGCTATGCCGATCTCAAAGATAACCATGTTGAGATTGAAGCGCCGCCAATGGTGCTCGAAAACACCACCGGACGTATCGAGTTTGATAATGATGTCATCACGGCGAATGGTTTATCCGCTGACTTACTAAAACAAGGTATCTCTGTTGATTTTAAAGGCCTTAATGACGGCCCAGGTTATGCGGTTGATATCGATGTTTTAGGTGACTGGGACGTGAAACCTCTAGAGCCTTATATTGGCGAACAGTGGTTGAGTCGCTTGTCGGGTCATGCGCAATGGCAAAGCCAGATTGATATTCAACTTAACGATATAGGTTTTAGCTACCAGTTAGACTTACAGTCAGATCTTAAGTATTTAGCCAGTGATTACCCTTATCCCTTGGCGAAAAAATCCTTGGAGAGTGGTTCTGCTCGGCTGCAAGCCTCAGGTAACCAAGAAGCCATTACTGCGCGTCTGCAATTGCCGAATACCAAGTATCAAGCTGAAATTGATATTACGGGTGAGGTTCCAAAACTCACGGCAACCAATTTAGTGCTGGGCCGTGGTGGTTATAAAATTAGCCCTGTTGTTGGACATCATGCCCTAATTCGTACCGACAAATTTAATGCCGATGATTGGTTATCGGTTGTGATGGAACCTGTGAAGCCATCAACAGCAGTGCTTAGTCAAATGAACACGCCAACCATTCCTGCGCCTAGCCGTATTACTTTTGAGAGTAAAGAGCTGATCTTAGGTGGCATAGCTTGGAATGACGTCGATTTTAGTGCTCGTAAGAACAAAGATGCTTGGCAAATGGAAGTGACTAGCCAAGAGATCGAAGGGGATATCAATTATTTGCCCCCTTACGACTTAACGGTGTCTCTGGATCGTCTGCATTTGTTCGTCCCTGAATGGAGTGACAAGAAAAATCAAGAGCAACTGCTGCAACGAAAAGAACAAGAAGCACCATTGATCTCTGAACTCGATAAAAAGATCTATGATGCGATGCCTAATCTTAAGCTCACACTGAACGATTTTTGGCTGCAAGGCTATAAAGTCGGTAAGGTCGATGTTGAGTTAGCAAGGCAAGACGATCGTATTGAGTGGAACAAGATTCAAGTCCGAAGCGGAAACAATAAAGCCGATGTGAGCGGCTGGTGGGCACTGAATGGTGACAAGAGTCATTCATCGTTATCTATTGATGTCGAAGGTGAAAATAACAGTGAGTTAATGGAGCGCTTCGGTATTACTTCAGGGATTCAAAAAGCACCTTTTGCATTGGAAGGTCAGCTTGAGTGGGATGGCTCTCCGTGGGGTATTCAGATGGATACCATTGACGGCAACGTTAAAACCAAGTTGGGTAAAGGCATCATCTCGGACGTGAGTGGCGCCGCTCGATTGCTTGGCCTGTTTAGTCTAGATTCGATTATCCGTAAGATGCAGCTCGATTTCTCTGATGTGTTTGATAAAGGCATGGCATTCAACAGTATTACGGGTACTGGCGAAATCCAAAATGGTATCTTCTTAACCAATGATCTTAACATGGATGCGGTTGCCGGTGAGATGAAGATCAAAGGTATCGCGAATCTAAATACTCGTCAGGTCGATGCTGAGGTTAACTTCACTCCAGATATCACGTCAGGAATCCCTGTATTAACGGCGTTTGCGGTAACCCCACAAACGGCGCTGTATGTATTGGCGGTGACCACGGTTATTTCACCAGTTGTTGAGGTCTTTACTCAAGTCAATTACTCAGTAAAAGGGCCACTAGATTCACCAATAGTAAGCGAGCTTTCGCGTAGCTCGGGTGAATTTCAGTTACCAGAAAAACTGAGAAAATTAGCGGAATAGTCGTTAGAGGCGAGTCAGTTTATATGCGGCTAAATTCGGATTTCTGAATCATAATGAATGGAGAAGCGGTGCACATGGATTGTGTTGGATTGATTCAAATGACTTCAGGCCCAGTCCCTGAGCATAACCTTGATTACCTTGAACACGAGGTAGCAAAGTGCAAAGCGTTAGGGGCTAAGTGGGTTGTGTGTCCTGAGAATGCATTAGTGTTCGGCAATAAAGCCGATTATCACCAGTATGCAGAACCTCTGAATAATGGGCCTTTGCAGCAGAAATTATCTGATCTAGCAAAACGACACCGTGTTTGGATTGTTGTCGGTAGTATGCCAATTCGAACCGCTGCAGGTGTCACCACCACTACATTGGTTATCGATGATTTTGGTGCTCTAGTGACTCATTACGATAAGCTGCATATGTTCGATGTTGATGTCGCCGATGCACATAAATGTTATCGCGAGTCCGATATTTTCACGCCGGGTGACCGAGTTGTGACAGCGGAAACGCCTTTTGGTCGCTTAGGTTTGAGTATTTGTTATGATGTGCGCTTTCCTCACTTGTATTCAGAGTTACGCAAGCAAGGTGCGCAGATCATCGTAGTTCCCGCGGCGTTTACGGCCGTTACAGGTCAAGCACACTGGGAAGCCTTATTAAGGTGCCGTGCCATCGAGACTCAGTCTTGGATTGTCGCGGTAGGGCAAGGAGGAAAGCATCCTTGCCAAAGAGAAACATGGGGACACTCAATGGTGGTTGATCCATGGGGGCGAGTGGTCGCACAATTAGACCAAGACCCTAAAAGTATGGTGGTTGAGATAGACACATCCAGTTGCGAATCGATTAGGCAGAATATGCCAATAGCGCAGCACTCTCGATTTACCAATCAATTTTAATTTTAAACAAGAGCCATTTATGAGCATTAATCAAATTGAAGAAGCGCTACTAACCCCGACAGGGCTGACGGAGCAAAATATCGCAGATACACTGGCGAGCATTGCTACCCGCCAAATTGATTATGCTGATATCTATTTCCAATCGAGCTGGCACGAGTCGTTGGTACTAGAAGATAGCATTATTAAAGATGGCTCTTTTAATATCGATTGCGGTGTTGGTGTTCGTGCAGTATCTGGCGAAAAAACCGGTTTTGCTTACTCAGATCAAATCCAATTGGATGGTCTTAAGCAGAGCGCAATTGCGGCTCGTGGTATTGCGAAGCAAGGTAAAAACGGTAAAGTTCATGCATTCAAGCGTAACTCGAACCAAGCTTACTATGACGCAGTTAACCCGTTAGCAAGCTGGGAAAAACAGCAGAAAACAGAATTACTAAAAGCGCTTGATGCTTACATTCGCACCAAGGAACCGATGATCACTGAGGTTTCAGTGAGCCTAAGCGGTGTACACGAGCAAATGCTGGTTGCTGCGACTGACGGCACTTTCGCTGGTGATATTCGCCCGCTAGTTCGTCTATCAATCAGCGTACTTGCGCAGAAAGGCGATCGTCGCGAACGTGGCAGCGCTGGTGGCGGTGGTCGTTTTGGTTACGACTTCTTCTTAAGTGATGTTGACGGCTCTCAAGTTGCTTACCAATTTGCTGATGAAGCTATTCGTCAAGCGCTCGTTAACCTTGAAGCTGTCGCAGCTCCTGCGGGCGCAATGCCAGTTGTTCTGGGTTCTGGTTGGCCGGGCGTTCTTCTACACGAGGCAGTAGGTCACGGTTTAGAAGGTGACTTTAACCGTAAAGAATCTTCAGTTTTTTCTGGCAAGATCGGCGAGCAAGTCACCTCAAGCCTATGTACGATTGTTGATGACGGTACATTGACTGATCTTCGTGGTTCATTAAACGTGGATGATGAAGGTGTGAATGGTCAGTACAACACGCTCATCGAAAATGGCATCCTAAAAGGCTATATGCAAGATAAGCTTAATGCTCGTCTAATGGGTGTGGCACCAACAGGTAACGGTCGTCGTGAGTCTTACGCGCATCTTCCAATGCCGCGTATGACCAACACATACATGCTACCGGGTGAACACACGCCGGAAGAGATCATTGCTACTGTTGAGAAAGGCATTTACGCACCGAACTTCGGTGGTGGTCAGGTTGATATTACTTCTGGTAAATTTGTGTTCTCGGCTTCTGAAGCGTACATGATTGAAAACGGTAAGATCACTCACCCAGTGAAAGGCGCAACGCTAATTGGCTCTGGTATCGAAGCGATGCAGCAAGTATCTATGGTTGGTAACGACCTAAGCATTGACCGCGGTGTGGGTGTGTGTGGTAAGGCTGGTCAAAGCGTGCCAGTCGGTGTTGGTCAACCAACATTGAAACTAGACTCTCTAACGGTTGGTGGTACTGAGTAATTCAGGTCAGCAGCACGAGTTAGTTTCAAAATCTCTTGCCATAAATAAATTGAAAGCGCCTCTAATGTGAGGCGCTTTTTTGTTTTTAGGTGACTGATTCAGTGAGCGTACATAACTGTCTACATGTTCTCTTCAGCAAACTCAGCCAGTCGGCTACGCACCACACCATTAAGGTGGATATTGGCACTGCCTTCGAAGTTTTTAAAACGCTCAACCATGTAGGTGAGGCCTGATGTCACAGGGGTTAAGTAGGAAGAATCTATCTGAGCCAGGTTTCCTGAACAGACGATCTTGGTGCCTTCACCACAACGGGTGATGATGGTTTTGATTTGCGAAGCTGTGAGGTTTTGGCACTCATCCAGCAGTACAAACGCATTCTGGATCGAGCGGCCACGCATGAAGTTGATTGATTTGAACTGGATATTGGCTTTATCGCAGATGTATTTCATCGACCCTTCGGTGCAGTGATCATTCTTGTGCAGCGCTTCGAGTGTATCGGTCACCGCGGCTAGCCAAGGCAACATCTTCTCTTCCTCGGTTCCGGGAAGGAAACCAATGGATTCACCGATGTCAGGTGTGTTTCGGGTTACGATGATCTTATCGAAATGTTTGCGCTCAATGGTTTGTTCAAGAGCGGCTGCCATGGCAAGCAAGGTTTTCCCGCTCCCCGCAGCACCCGTTAAAATCACCAAATCAATATCGGGATCAAGTAAGGCATCAATCGCCATGCCTTGATAGATGTTCTTTGGCGTAATGTCCCACGCCCTGCGGTTCATTAATCGTTCTCGGCTTAAGTCTCGCAGAGTGATGGTTTCGGGTTCAATCTCTTCGACACGAGCAGCAAAGTCACTGTCTTGATCAATAATGTACTGGTTGATGAAAGTGGGTTCGAACGGTGTTCTTGCGAGGGTGTGCAGTGCTTTCCCTCCAAGACTCTTACTCTCAACATTGTCTATACCATCCCAAAATGACCCTTCAAGCTGTTGAAAGCCCTTTGTGAGATATTGAACGTCATCGATTAATTGGTCGGTTTGGTAGTCCTCAACAAAGCGTACCCCTGCACCTTTAGCTCGCAAGCGCATGTTGATGTCTTTGGTAATGAGTACCACTTCTCGTGGTGCGCGTTTATTTTGTAAGTACAACACGCCGTTGAGGATGCGGTTGTCACCAGCCTTATCGTCGGCAAAGGCTTTAATGCTTTCTTGGAGTTCGTAGTCTGCGAGTATTGAAATTGTGCCTGAAGCGCTTACATCGGTTGAGAAAGGAATGCCTTCGGATATTTTGTCTGGGGTTGCGTCATGGAAAAGATCTTCTAATGCTCTGATTGCGACTCTGGCATCGCGAGCAACATCGCGTTTACTGTCCTTAATTCTGTCGAGTTCTTCGAGTACCGTCATTGGGATAACGACATCGTGTTCCTGAAACGAAAATATAGCAAAGGGTTCGTGAAGTAAGATATTGGTATCTAGAACAAATAATTTCCGATTGGTATCGCCCATAGCATCTCCTTGCCACCATGTGGCTCGAATGGGTTGATTGAACGCTAGCAAACTCTTGATGTGTTTGACGGCATTACTATCAAGCACTTATCAAAAGTACACCGAGTAGATCCTACCTCTAGTAGTAATAGCTCAAATATTAAGAGTCTGCTCGAAATAACTTATCTACTCCCTCTAGAGTAACCATGAATTTTTGACAGTTTGATTGCATTAGCGAAAACAGAAAAAAAGCGTGAAATAGCAGCCTTTAGACGTGACCTAAATCACAGCATCGAGTAAGATTAGCGACCTTTTTCTGCACCATTTCCTTAAGATGATTTTTATCTTAAGCGCACTTTAAAAGTGGCTGCAAATTAGGCATTTTTAGCTATATTTTTATTTTGAGAGTCAGAAAATTCTGATAACAATGCAGTTAAAAAGACCAAATTCCAACTATAAGATTGAGGTAGTCGATTCATGACATTTGCTTTGGGGCAACGCTGGATAAGCGATACGGAGAGCGATTTAGGTTTAGGTACCGTTGTAGCAATGGATGCTCGAACAGTGACAGTAATGTTTGCAGCATCAGAAGAGAATCGTGTGTATGCACGAACGGATGCTCCCGTAACCCGAGTAACGTTTAATGTCGGCGACGTCATCGAGTGCCAAGAGGGTTGGTCTTTATCGGTCGAGCAAGTGATCGAAGATAAAGGCATTCTGACTTACATGGGTACTCGTGAAGATACTCAAGAAGCGGATGTGGCTCTGCGAGAAATCTTCTTAAGCAACCAAATCCGTTTTAATAAACCGCAAGATAAATTGTATGCAGGTCAAATTGATCGCATGGATAACTTTGTCTTGCGCTACCGTGCTTTAAGCAACCAATACCAACAGCATAAAAGCCCAATGCGCGGTTTGTGTGGTATGCGTGCAGGTCTTATCCCTCATCAGCTTTACATCGCTCACGAAGTGGGCCGTCGTCACGCTCCGCGTGTTTTACTCGCCGATGAAGTTGGCTTAGGTAAAACCATTGAAGCGGGCATGATCATCCACCAACAGGTGTTGTCTGGCCGTGCTGAGCGTATTTTGATTGTGGTGCCTGAAACGCTACAACATCAATGGCTTGTCGAGATGATGCGTCGTTTCAACCTGCACTTTTCTATCTTTGATGAAGAGCGCTGCATTGAATCTTTTGCTGAATCAGATAACCCATTTGATACTCAGCAATACGTTCTGTGTTCACTGGACTTCCTACGTAAGAGCCGCAAGCGCTACGAGCAAGCACTTGAAGGCGAGTGGGATCTATTGGTTGTCGATGAAGCACATCACCTTGAGTGGAGCCAAGATAAGCCAAGCCGCGAATACCAAGTGGTTGAAGGCTTAGCTGAAAACACATCTGGCGTACTACTACTGACAGCGACCCCTGAACAGTTGGGTCGTGAGAGCCACTTTGCACGTCTGCGTCTACTTGATCCTGATCGCTTCTACGACTACGAAGCATTCGTTGAAGAAGAAGACCAATACGCCCCTGTTGCTGATGCAGTAACGGCATTGTTCTCTGGCGTGAAGCTTGAAAACAGCGCGAAGAACCAAATTATAGAACTTCTGTCTGAGCAAGATGTTGAGCCTCTATTCCGCGTTATCGAAGGCGATAGCAGCGAAGAAGAGCAAGCGCTAGCTCGCCAAGAATTGATTGATAACCTTATGGATCGCCATGGTACAGGTCGTGTTCTATTTAGAAACACACGTGCTGCAATCAAAGGCTTCCCTAAGCGTAATGTAAACCTACTGCCGATGGACATTCCAACGCAGTACACAACCTCGATGCGTGTATCGGGCATGATCGGTGGCAAAATGGCACCTGAAGCTCGTGCAATGAAGATGTTGTACCCAGAAGAGATCTTTCAAGAGTTTGAAGGTGAAGACTCAAGCTGGTGGCAGTTCGATTCACGTGTGAACTGGTTGATTGAAAAGATCCAAGACAAGCGCAGCGAGAAGATCCTAGTGATCGCTTCGCGTGCGAGTACGGCTCTGCAATTAGAACAAGCACTGCGTGAGCGCGAAGGCGTGCGTGCAACGGTATTCCATGAAGGCATGTCGATTCTAGAGCGTGATAAAGCAGCGGCTTACTTTGCTCAAGAAGAGGGCGGTGCTCAGGTTCTTATCTGTAGTGAAATCGGCTCTGAAGGTCGTAACTTCCAGTTTGCGAACCAGTTAGTGATGTTCGATCTACCGTTCAACCCAGACTTGCTTGAGCAACGTATTGGTCGTTTGGACCGTATCGGTCAGCTTCGTGATATCGACATTCATGTTCCTTACCTAAAAGGCACATCGCAAGCGATTCTAGCGCGTTGGTTCGATGAAGGTTTGAATGCATTTGCAGAGACTTGTCCTACAGGTCGCACAGTTTACGATAAGTATTCTGACGTACTGATTGAAATGCTGGCTTCTGGTAACACCGAGCAGCTTGATGAAGTGATTGAAGAATCAGCGAAGCTCAATCAAAGCCTGAAATCGGATCTAGAAAAAGGCCGAGATCGCCTACTAGAGATGCATTCAAATGGTGGCGATAAAGCTCATGAGATCGCAGAGAAAATTGCTTCTACTGATGGTGATACTAACCTAGTTTCGTTTGCACTGAGCTTGTTTGACACCATTGGTCTGAACCAAGATGACAAAGGCGAAAATGCGCTAGTCGTGACACCTTCTGAACACATGATGGTACCAAGCTACCCAGGCTTACCTTATGAAGGTGCAACGATCACGTTTGACCGTGAAACGGCGCTTTCTCGTGAAGACATGAACTTCATTAGCTGGGAACACCCAATGATTCAGGGCGGTATTGATCTGCTATTGAGCGAAGGTGTGGGTGCGTCTGCGGTGTCTCTACTGAAGAACAAAGCGCTACCAGTCGGTACAATTCTGCTTGAGTTGGTTTATCTTGTTGATGCACAAGCGCCAAAGCGCAGCGGTATCAGCCAGTTCTTACCTAAGACGCCGATTCGCTTGATGATGGATGGTCGTGGTAACGATTTATCTGCTCAGGTTGAGTTCGATAGCTTTAACCGTCAGCTAAGCCCGGTAAACCGTCATTTAGCGAGCAAGCTAGTGAACTCGGTACAAGGTGAGATTCACAAGCTAATCGAAGCGGGTGAGACGCATGTACTTCCGAAGGTTGAAGACGTTCGTCAACAAGCTCAGAAAGATATGCAAACTAACTTGAATAGTGAACTAGAGCGTCTACAAGCACTTAAAGCGGTCAACCCTAATATTCGTGATGAAGAGCTAGAGGTCATCGAAGCTCAAATCAATGAATTGACCGGTTACATCAGCAAAGCTCAGGTTCAGCTAGATTCACTACGTTTGATTGTGGTTTCTCACAACTAGTTTTGAATTAGCTAAATGCTTTAACAAAAGAAGGCCTTCATCATGAAGGCCTTCTTTTTATCTAGCGTTTGAAAGGTGTTTTAGTTGTTGAAAGGTGTATTGATTGATGAATTACATTAACCATTTCCACCAAACAAATACGGCTAGGAAACCAAATAGGTAAACCAGACCTGCCACAGACAACCATTTTAGCTTAGTGCCAATCGCGAGCGCTTCAGGAAGCTTAGTTTTGCTTACTAAGATGAAGTTAAGTAATGCAAAGAATGGCGTAGTCGCAAATGCAAGCACCATCGCAAAATCAAGCATTGGCATCAGTGCTGCGCTGAAGAACATTACAATCGCCAATGCCGCGAGAGAGACAATGATGATCCAGCCTTGCAGCATTCTTGGGCTAGATTCTTTTTTCAATAACAGGCGTTGTGATTCAGCAAGCACGCGTGAGTAGCCATCGATAACGGTAATGGTACTGCCAAAAATACAGAAGAAGGCGATAAGAGCGATCAGTGGACGAGACCATTCACCAATCGTAGAAGCGTAGATGCCGACCAATTGATGGGTGAAACCAACACCAGAGCGAGACAGTTCAACGCCTGTTCCATGAAGTACCAGTGCACCTAAAGCAACGAATACCAGAGCAAGCAACGCTGTGCCAATGTAGCCTACATTGAAATCGAACAGTGCTGATTGAGCGGTCACTTCTTGCTTCTCTTTTTGGCTTTTTAGCCACATAGAGGTGATGCTTGAAATCTCGATAGGTGCTGGCATCCAACCCATGGTCACGACGATAAATCCGATAGCGGCCAACGACCAAGGTGATGGCGGAACAAAAGCCGCATCAGGTTCAACAGGAGAGCCGATAGCAATGGCGACGGCAGCTAAGGTTGTGATGGTCAGGATCGCCATGATCGCTTTGGACAGCGTATCGAGCGCGCGATAATGGCCAGCGAATAGAATGATCAAACACGTCGCTAAAACGATCATGCACAATGTGCTGGTGGCCAAGTCAAAAGGAACAAAGTAACTAAGCAAGCTTGCACTGAATAACAGTAAGGCTGCGGTATTGACCACGGCAGAAATGGCACTCAGTATCGAAAAGATAACAAGGTAAGGTCGGCCAAGGTTAGAGTACCCCTCCACCAAACTTTGTCCGGTGCCAAGGGTATATTGGATGCCGGCTCTAAAAAATGGGTACTTAAATACGTTAACCAAAAGAATCAGTGCGGCTAGTTGCCAACCGTAAATTGCGCCAGCTTTCGTTGAAGCGACTAAGTGAGATCCACCGACCGCAGCAGCGGCCATCATGATTCCTGGGCCAAGAGATTTAATCAAACTTGAAAGTGGTGCGGAGGTTGGTGTTGTGGTGGTTTTAGCCGTACTTTCCATCATTTTTCCTTTGAGGCTTAGTTCTTATTTTCCATTACCTTATCAATACCATGTTTCGTATTTTCGTCAACTTTTATGTACAAAAATGTTGAAAATTGTATTTATTAATAAACGAATTGACCGTGAATTATTTGTTAACCAGTAATTAAGAGGCTCTAATGGCGTTAGAACAGTACACACCACCATGTGAACCGTGGACTGATATTGTCTATCAAGATGAGGATATTCTTGTGGTGAACAAGCCTGCAGGCCTACTTTCGGTGCCGGGGAGACTGCCTGAGCACTACGACAGTATGTGGAGTCGGTTGGTTGTGGATTTTCCGGAGATTCAGGTTGTGCATCGACTGGACATGTCGACATCGGGCTTGATGCTACTTGCTAAACACAAACAAGCTGAACGTCATTTGAAGAAGCAGTTTCAATATCGACTGACACACAAACTCTATTACGCGCGAGTATGGGGTTCAGTAGAAGCAGCAGAAGGCTTGATTGATCTGCCACTCATTTGTGATTGGCCAAATCGACCTAGGCAGAAAGTCTGTTTTGACGATGGAAAGCCATCGCAGACTCGCTATGTGGTGGAGCAACAAGAGCCTCAAACGACATTATTGAAGTTGCTGCCCATTACAGGTCGTTCTCATCAGTTGCGTGTTCATTGCATGGCGATAGGAACTCCAATTGTTGGCGACGAGTTTTATGCCACGCCAGAGGCGTTTGAGTATAGTGATAGGTTAGCTTTGCACGCGTGCGAACTGAGTTTTTATCATCCGGCTAATAATCAGCTCTTCAAAGCCTTCGTGCCATGTGATTTTTATCCGCAAGCATTGCCACAAATCGAACAGCACTTTGAAATTGCGCCTGAGCTTCCAGACTACAGCAAGCTAAAAGCTTAGAATGGTTAAACCAATACCAATGCAAGGACGTACAATGCCGAAGTTGAAAGTGGTCTTTCTCGACAGAGCCACCATCCCATCTCAGATTAATTTAAAACCCCTTAGCTTTGAACATCAGTGGGTGGAGTATGATTTCACTTCGCCTGAGCAAGTGTCTGAACGAATTGAAGGCGCTGATGTGGTTATTACCAACAAGGTCGTGCTTAACGAATCGAATTTGGCTCAAGCACAACAGCTTAAGCTAATTGCGGTGTCTGCGACGGGGGTGAACAATGTCGATGTTGGTTACTGCAATGGCAAGAACATAGCGGTGACAAACGTGCAAGGCTACGCGACTCAATCGGTACCTGAACATGTTATCGCGATGCTGTTTACGCTAAAGCGCAACCTCGTTGGTTATCATCAAGACATCGAGGCCGGCGAATGGCAAAAGGACAAACAGTTCTGCTTCTTTACTCATCCAATCCAAGATGTTGCAGGCAGCACATTAGGTTTAATGGGTAGCGGCAGTTTAGGGCAAGCGACAGCGATATTAGCCAAAGCGATTGGTATGAATGTAATCTTTGCTGAGCGTAAAGGGGCTGACTCTTGTCGAGAAGGGTATCTACCTTTTGATACGGTGTTACAACAAGCAGATGCGATCAGCTTACATTGCCCGTTGACTGAAGCGACTCGAGATCTAATATCGGAGCGAGAGCTTATAATGATGAAACCAAGTGCGGTGTTAATTAATGCTGGCCGCGGTGGATTAGTCGATGAGCAAGCCTTGGTCGAAGCATTGATCAATCATGAGATTGCTGGCGCAGGCATGGATGTGTTCACACAAGAGCCTGCAGATATTTCGAATCCGTTGTTGGCGAATAGCCACTTGCCGAATTTATTGTTAACGCCACACGTAGCGTGGGGCAGTGACAGCTCAATTCAAAAGCTTTCCGATATTCTGATGGATAACATTGATGCGTTTGTTGAAGGGAAGCCACAGAATCTCGTGAGTTAATTTAGGTTGTATTCAGCAGTCTGCACTTGATGAAAGAAATAAAAAAGGTTGGCTTTGAGCCAACCTTTTTCGGTATTTTGTCTTCAGTTCGGCGTAGGTTATCTGCCAGAAGCAATTAACCTTGAGGCTTGATAACCAATACGTTAATTGGTGAATTCTGTACGACTTTACTCGCCACTGAACCCAGTACCACTTTGTCGATTTTCGAACGCTTATGGCTAGGCATCACAATTAGGTCGGCCCCAAGCTTTTCTGCGTAATCTAGAATCGTTGTGTAAGTTTTACCTTCAGCAACGTGAACCTTATAAACCACTTCATCGTCGATGTATTTATCAGCAAACTCTTTTAGCTGATTTTTTACATCAAGCTTCATTTGATTCGCGGCATCTTTCGGGAAGTAAGACGCAACCATCGACATGTGAATGCCCGGTAATACGTTCAAGATGTGGATTTCAGCATTACTGTGCTTTGCGTGCCATACCGCTAATTCAACAGCTTTGTCAGAAAAGCCTTTGTCGTTAAGATCAACAGGAACAAGGATTTGTTTATACATGTGTTTTTCTCTTTTTTATCAGCGCTTAGTATTGACCAAGCGCTGTGATTATCCTTTCCATGTAATAAAGCCAAATAGAGTTGAGCGCTACTTGGCTCTATCCATTACGCGCTAATCTCATCCTTACGAGCACGCCTTCTTTGGTTCATCGCTAAGCCAATTAGAATCAGTAGGGATGGTAAGAATACCCACTCTTTCATTGGTCTTTCTGCGTCTTGGATAACTGATTTAATTTCCCAATCAAAGTCAATACCAGCCGCTTCTGCTGGGCTACCGAACTCAACCATGTCGACAATCATCTTGTCTTCAGATTTCGTCAGCATTAAGCCCATTGAAGCAAGGCGGTCTTCACTTGTTGTCGCAGAATCTTCAAATGGAAGGCGAACCGTCTTCTCAGAATAGTCACCTTCTAAGTTTTCGCCACCCACTCTTAACTCAAGAGATTGTCCCACAGATAGACCTTGTGTGATTTGAGCGATCTCAACTCCAGGTGAAAGAACTTTCTCTGGATAAATCATGTCCCACCAGAAGCCAGGGCGGAAGAAAGAGAAAGTTAGAACCAATAATAGGATCGTTTCCCACCATTTGTTCTTGGTAAACCACCAACCTTGCGTTGCCGCTGCAAAGATAAGTACCGCAGTCACAGAAGAGAAGATAGTGAGGAATAGATGCCACCAAGAATCAATGCCCATCAATAGTAGTTGGGTATTGAAAATGAACATGAATGGTAATATCGCGGTTCGGATATCGTAGGTAAAGCCTTGAATACCAGTACGGATCGGGTCTGATTTTGCAATCGCGGCGGCCGCAAAGGCTGCTAAACCAACTGGAGGCGTATCATCGGCTAAGATACCGAAGTAGAACACGAACAAGTGAACCGCAATCAGAGGGATGATTAGGCCATGCGCAGCGCCTAAGGTAACAATTACCGGAGCCATCAGCGTTGATACAACAATGTAGTTCGCCGTTGTTGGTAAGCCCATGCCTAAGATCAAGCTGATTACCGCAGTGAATAGCAGCATAAGGATGATGCTACCGCCTGAGATAAACTCAACGAAGTCCGTCATTACCAAGCCGATACCTGTCAGAGTTACCACACCGACAACCGTACCTGCTGCAGCTGTTGCTACACCGATACCGATCATGTTACGTGCGCCTGAAACCAAGCTTTCTAATAGGTCAACGAAACCCGCTTTGGTTTGCTCTGCAAGATCGTCCGATTTGTTCATCAGAGTCATCAAAGGACGCTGCGTGATCAAAATGAAGATCATGAATACCGTTGCCCAGAAGGCAGAAAGACCTGGAGAGAATCGCTCTACAGTCAGACACCAAACAAGCACCACGATAGGCAATAGGAAATGTAAACCAGACTTAATGGTTGGGCCTGGATCTGGTACTTCTGTTAGCTCAGCATCAATGTCCATGCCACCTTCAGCTGCGTATTTTGCTGAAACTCGAACCAAGGCTACATAAGCGATCAATAGAGCAACGGTAACAATTGGGGTTGCTGCATCGCCAAACACATCTTTTGTCCAACCGACACCGTAGTAAACCGCAGCACTGATGACACATAGCCCAAGAATGGTACCAGTGAAAGACAGTAGGCTTTGTACGATAGTTGGTGTGTGACGACGAGGTAGGCCTGTCATGCCAGCTTTACATGCTTCTAAGTGAACAATGTAAATCAGGGCGATGTAAGAGATAAGAGCAGGCAATAGCGCCGCTTTAATAACCTCTACATACGAGATACCCACATATTCAACCATCAAGAATGCAGCAGCACCCATGATTGGTGGGGTTAACTGACCATTGGTTGAAGCGGCAACTTCTACAGCACCGGCTTTTTCACCTGAGAATCCGACTCTTTTCATTAGAGGGATTGTGAAAGTACCCGTGGTAACCACGTTAGCAATAGATGAACCAGACACTAGACCTGATAGGCCAGAAGCTACAACGGCTGCTTTTGCTGGGCCGCCTTTCATGTGGCCAAGCAAGGAGAATGCTACTTTGATGAAGTAAGCACCTGCGCCTGCACGCTCTAGCATTGCACCAAACAGTACAAACAAGAATACGAATGACGTTGATACGCCAAGAGCAACACCGAATACACCTTCTGTGGTTAGCCATAGATGTGACATTGCCTTGTTAAGGCTCGCACCTTTATGGGCAATCACGTCTGGCATATGAGGGCCGCCAAAGGTGTAAAGTAGGAATACTGCAGCCACAACCATAAGAGGTGGACCCAAAGCGCGTCGAGTTGCTTCAAGCAGTAGAATCATACCGAACACAGCCGCAACAATATCGAATGTTGTTGGCGCGCCTGAACGACCGGCAAGTTCCGTATAGAAAATATAGATATACGAAGCTGAAAAACTACCTACAAGCGCTAAAACCCAGTCGACCGCAGGAATTCTATCCCGAGGTGAATTTTTCATGGCTGGATAAGCGGTAAAGGCTAGGAAGATGGCAAACGTAAGGTGAATTGCTCGAGCTTCAGTGTCGTTTAAAATTGCGAAGTTAAAAATGAACGGCAGCGGAGATGCATACCAAAGTTGGAACAGTGACCAACATAGAGGCACAAACCATAAAATACGGCCTTGGATACCGCGAGGGCTACGCGCACCAGTGTCTGATTGTGCCACCATTTCTTGCACATCTGGAGACGGTGATGTTGTCTGCGTCATGTACTTTATCCTTATTATTGATGGTCTGCCTTTCTTACGAACAACGAGACGTTATTTATTTCCTATCTAGTGTAGTGAATCGATAGGGAAATGCGTTTTTTGTTCGTCTTTGTCTTAGGCTTGATACGAAGGTAAGTTCGCCAAATTGGAGAAACTTAAAGGTTTGTCTCTTTTCACTTGGGTTATTTTTATAAAACGTGAAAAGCCAATAAGGAGGACTCGCCTCCTTATTGGTAGAGCAGGCTTAAAGTAGAGTTACTTTAGAAGGCCTACTTCTTTGTAGTATTTTACTGCGCCAGGGTGAAGAGGGATTGAGATACCCGCTTTAACCATGTCTTCTTTCTTCAGGTTCGCAAATGCTGGGTGCAGGCGTTTGAATGTAGCGAAGTTTTCAAATACTGCTTTTGCAACGTTGTATGCGACTTCATCAGAAACGTCAGACGTTGTTACCATAGTTGCAGCAACACCGAAGCTGTTTACGTCAGCATCTGTACCACGGTACATACCAGCTGGAACTGTGCTGTATGCGTAGTATGGGTTTTCAGCTACGATTTTGTCGATCTGTGGACCAGTTGCTGAAACCAGTTTTGCATCACAAGAAGTTGTTGCTTCTTTGATTGAACCGTTCGGGTGACCAACCATGTAGATGAATGCATCAATCTTGTTATCACAAAGTGCTTGTGAACGCTCAGAACCTTTTAGTTCAGAAGCAAGCTTGAAGCTATCGTTAGTCCAACCCATAGCGTCCATTACAACACCCATCGTTGCACGGTCACCAGAACCTGGGTTCCCAATGTTTACACGCTTACCAGCTAGGTCAGACACATTGTTGATGCCAGCATCGGTACGAGCGATGATGTTGAACGGTTCTGTATGTAGAGAGAACATAGCGCGAAGTTTCTTGTATTCGCCCTGATCTTTGAACTTACTTGTACCGTTGTAGCCGTGGTATTGCCAATCCGATTGAACAACACCGAAATCTAGTTCACCAGCACGGATGGTATTAACGTTGTAGATTGAACCACCAGTAGACTCGACAGAACAACGAATGTTGTGGTCTTTACGGCCTTTGTTCACTAGCTTACAAATAGCACCACCAGTTGGGTAGTAAACACCCGTTACTGAACCAGTACCAATTGTGATGAACTCTTGAGCGTTAACTGCGCCAGCGCCCATTACAGCAGCTGCAATAGCCCCAACTTTAATAAGTTTGGTAAATGCCATGAATTTCCCTTCCTTTATTCATTATTAACCCTGAAACAATTGTAGTCGTTTCTGGAGTTTCCTATTTGGAAACGGCACCTTTTTCAATCCATGTGATGAAAAAGTGGCTGAATAATATCAAAAATTGGCAGAAAATTACTCAAATGTTAAAAGATATAGCTAAAAAATCTAACAAATGACGGTTAGATCTCGTGTTTAATTTGCTATTGAGTTTTTTAAAATCAATGGTTTAGTTGTTTTTAAGGGGGAAGGGGATGGATATCTTAGGATGTGATTTGGATCACGAAGCGAATAGATGTTCGTGATCCATTAGTAGCTGTGATAGTTATGAAACTATGGACAATTATCCAGCGTATTCAAACAGTTCGCACACTGAATCAAACAGTTGCTTAGTGGTCACTGACAAGGTTGGAGTAATAAAGATAGTGTCATCGCCTGCGACTACGCCCAGTATGCCTTCTGACTTACCTAATGAATCCAATAAGCGAGCAATAAGCTGCGCAGCACCTGGACCAGTGTGTATCACAACTAATGCATTGTTGTGGTCAATGTCTAACACCAACTCTCTTAAAGAGCTCGAAACTGTCGGGACGCCAAGTTCAGCTGGAAGACAGTAAACCATCTCCATTTTTGCATTGCGCGTTCGAACAGCGCCAAACTTAGTTAACATACGCGAAACTTTAGATTGGTTGATGCTTTCAAAGCCTTCATGTTTGAGGGCATCGACAATCTCGCCTTGCGAACCAAAACGTTCTTCTTTTAGTAATGATTTAAAAGCACGAACTAAGTTGTCTTGTTTTTCTGTATTGCGCATATGTCATTCTTATTCATTAATAAAGATATCTGCATATTCTCGCATACATATTCAATCTTAGCCAAAATATCACGGTATTTTGTTAGTCATATCACTGTAAAAATTTAATAGAATAATGTGTTATTAGTGCCGACTTATTTTGTTATTTCAGATGATTATCCCCATAATACCAACTCGCTGTGTGGCACGGTTTTATTGACTTGCGCGAAGTCGCAAAGCTGGCGTTAATTGATTGTAATCACTTTGTGATTAATATAGTTTTTTAGCGATAATTTAGCTTTTTAGCCTTAATTTAGCTCAAGAATTACTCTACAAAGAATCTATAAGAGAAATCTCTCAAGGAGAATAACAATGAAAGTAGCTGTTATTGGTGCCGCTGGTGGCATCGGTCAAGCCCTAGCCCTACTACTAAAGAACCGCCTGCCTGCTGGTTCAGATCTTGCACTTTACGACATCGCTCCGGTAACTCCGGGTGTTGCTGCCGATCTTAGCCACATCCCAACGCCTGTTTCGATCAAAGGTTACGCGGGTGAAGATCCAACTCCAGCGCTTGAAGGTGCGGATGTTGTGCTTATTTCTGCGGGTGTTGCTCGTAAGCCTGGTATGGATCGTGCGGATCTTTTCAATGTGAACGCTGGCATTGTTAAGTCTCTAGCTGAGAAAATTGCTGTTACTTGTCCTACTGCTTGTGTTGGTATCATTACTAACCCAGTAAACACAACAGTGCCAATCGCTGCTGAAGTACTTAAGAAAGCAGGCGTTTACGACAAGCGTCGTTTATTCGGTATTACGACTCTTGATGTTATTCGTTCTGAAACGTTCGTTGCTGAGCTAAAAGATAAAGATCCAGGCGATGTTCGCGTTCCTGTTATCGGCGGTCACTCTGGTGTAACGATCCTTCCTCTTCTTTCTCAAGTTGAAGGCGTAGAGTTCACTGATGAAGAAATCGCAGCGTTAACAACTCGCATCCAAAATGCGGGTACTGAAGTAGTAGAAGCTAAAGCGGGTGGCGGTAGTGCGACTCTATCTATGGGTCAAGCGGCTTGTCGCTTCGGTCTTGCTCTAGTGAAAGCGCTTCAAGGCGAAGAGAACGTGATTGAGTGTGCATACGTTGAAGGTGAAGGCGAACACGCACCATTCTTCGCACAACCAGTTAAACTTGGCAAAGAGGGCGCTGAAGCGATCCTTAGCTACGGTGAACTGAGCGACTTCGAACGCAACGCACTAGACAGCATGCTAGAAACGCTAAATGGCGATATTGAGATTGGTGTTGAATTCGCTAAATAAGCGATAGATAACTAAACTCTGCTATAAAGACAGTTAACGAAAGCCGATCATTGTGATCGGCTTTTTTGATCCTTGCATTCAACCCACTCGTAATCTTTTTATGACCACGAAGAATTAGGGTATCGGATTATGACTAGAGTACAAAAGGGAATGAATGTTAACTATCTAGGTCGCTTGGGTAAGATATTGGTTATCGATGAGCAAGAGCAGTTCGCTTTGTTTGAGTCTTACAACAGTCATAAGCAATATGCGGTTCCGTTGGAAGAACTTGAAGAGATCGAGGCGCAATTACCTTTATCATTAGAATCGAGTCGATATTAAAACCCAGAGTAATATTTACCAGGATCAAAAAAAGAGCCAACCAGCTCTTTTTTATTATCTAGCTGTCTACTAAGCTTCTATTTACTTGCTACGTTTTACTGCAAGGTGAGCTAGTGTAGTTAAAGCTTGCTTATATTCTGAATCAGGAAGAATAGACAGCTCAGCTATCGCTTTATCAGCTTCTTCATAGGCTTTATTGGTTGTGTACTCTAACGAGCCTGTCTCTTTCATGACCGACATAATGTCGTCGAGACGTTCCATACCATTGGCTTTTTCAATCGCTTCACGAATCATGCTCGCTTGGTCTGGAGAGCCATTACGCATTGCGTAAAGCAACGGTAACGTTGGTTTGCCTTCTGCTAGGTCATCACCAACATTTTTACCCATCTCTTTACCATCAGCGGTGTAGTCCATCACATCATCAATAAGCTGGAATGCAGTGCCTAGGTACTTACCGTAGTTTTGCATTGCTGTTTCGATTTCAGGTGAAGACTCTGTAAGAATCGCGCCAATTTGGGTTGCGGCTTCAAACAAACGAGCGGTCTTTGAATAGATCACCTGCATGTAGCTTTCTTCTGTGGTGTCTGGGTTATTGCAGTTCATCAATTGTTGAACTTCACCCTCGGCAATCACGTTTACTGATTCGCTCATTAGCTCAAGGATCCTTAAAGATCCTAGCGTCGTCATCATCTGGAATGAGCGGGTGTAAATAAAATCACCAACCAAAACGCTAGCGGCATTACCAAAAGCAGCATTCGCTGTAGCCTTGCCACGTCTCATGTCCGATTCGTCGACGACATCATCATGGAGAAGGGTTGCTGTGTGAATAAACTCGATAAAGGCGGCTGAGGTGATATGAGCTTCACCTTGGTAACCAAGTGCACGAGCTGATAAAAGAGCAAGCAAAGGGCGTAGGCGTTTGCCACCACCGCTAACGATATAAAAACCAAGCTGGTTGATTAAACTTACGTCAGAATTAAGTTGGGCTTGAATTGTTTCATTCACTTTTGCCATATCATTGGCAGTAAGCGTTTGGATAGCTTTAAAATCCATTGTTCATCCGGCTGAAGTTAGACCCTGTAAGGCTTATACGTTGTATTTAATTGTTGAATAATACACTAAAAAACGTTGATTAATACATCACTTAAAGGCATCATTGCCGCACTTTTCTTTGGCGAACATGTTTTCGCCAATATTTTAAAAATATGGCTTGTCATAGCGGCATGATTCCCGTAGAATCTGCGCCCTATTGATTAGTTTAGCGCACACCCGAGTTGTAGAATTAACAACCATAGGCTGTGCGGAAAAAGCGGAGTAAAATATGTACGCTGTTTTCCAATCTGGTGGCAAACAACACCGAGTAAGCGAAGGTCAAACACTTCGTTTAGAGAAATTAGACGTTGAAACTGGTGCAACTGTAGAATTTGATAAAGTTCTTCTTGTTGCTAACGGCGAAGAAATCGCTGTTGGTGCACCTCTTGTTGAAGGTGGCAAGGTTACTGCAGAAGTAGTACAACACGGTCGTGGCGATAAAGTAAAAATCGTTAAATTCCGTCGTCGTAAGCACTCGCGTAAGCAAGCTGGTCACCGTCAGTGGTTCACAGAAGTGAAAATCACTGGCATTAACGCTTAAGTATTAGGAGAGTTTAACAATGGCACATAAAAAAGCTGGCGGTTCTACTAATAACGGCCGCGATTCAGAAAGCAAACGTCTTGGTGTTAAGCGTTTTGGTGGTGAATCTGTTCTTGCAGGTAACATCATCGTTCGTCAACGTGGTACTAAGTTCCACGCTGGCACAAACGTTGGCATCGGTAAAGACCATACTCTTTTCGCTCTTACTGAAGGTAAAGTGAAATTTGCAGTAAAAGGTCCTAAAAACCGTAAGTTTGTAAGCATCGAAGCTGAGTAATTTAATCTTTTATTAGATTATTTATACTAGCTTTCAAGCTGAATTCAAAAGCCCTGCCGATTCGGCAGGGTTTTTTATTTATAGCGAGAATAAAAAAGTAGACGCTCTGGCTTTAGTTTTGAGAAGCAGTTTGGTGTTTGAGAAACCGTTTAGTTTCAAGAAGCCGTTTGTTTTTTTAAGAAACAGAAAGCAAAGAACCTCTCCTTATTTGTTCCTTGGTTGCAGATCGATCTAGATCTTAGGTGATCGATCTAAACACGGATCTGCTAGAATTTATATCACTCCTTGATGAGTGGTAACGCAACGTAAGTGCGGAGTTAAAAAATGAAATTCGTTGATGAAGCATCAGTAAAAATAGAAGCCGGTGATGGCGGTAATGGTACAGTAAGCTTTTGGCGCGAAAAATTCGTCGCTAAAGGTGGTCCTGACGGCGGTGATGGCGGTGATGGTGGTGATGTTTACATTCAAGCGGATGAAAACTTAAACACACTGATCGATTATCGTTTCCAACGTTTTTACAATGCAGAGCGTGGCGAAAATGGCCGCGGTGGTAACTGTACTGGTAAACGTGGTAAAGATATGACCATGAAAGTACCTGTAGGTACTCGCGCTGTTGATATCCACACTAATGAAATCGTTGCTGAAGTTGCTGAACATGGCAAGAAAGTCATGGTTGGTAAAGGTGGTTGGCATGGTCTTGGTAACACGCGTTTTAAATCGTCGGTTAACCGTGCTCCTCGTCAAAAGACAATGGGTACTAAAGGTGAAGTTCGCGAACTGCGTTTAGAGCTTCTTCTATTAGCGGATGTTGGTATGCTTGGCTTGCCAAACGCTGGTAAATCTACTTTTATTCGCTCAGTATCTGCTGCGAAACCGAAAGTTGCTGATTACCCGTTTACCACGCTAATCCCTAGCTTAGGTGTTGTTAGTGTTGTCCCTGAAAAGAGCTTCGTTGTTGCTGATATCCCTGGTCTAATCGAAGGTGCAGCAGATGGCGCTGGTCTTGGTATTCGTTTCTTGAAGCACCTTGAGCGTTGTCGTGTTCTTCTACACATGATCGATATTTTGCCGATTGATGGTTCTGATCCAATTCAGAATGCACTGACGATCATTGACGAGCTTGAGCAATACAGCGAAAAAGTGGCACAGAAACCTCGCTGGTTAGTATTCAACAAAGTTGATCTAATGCCTGAAGAAGAAGCGGACGAAAAGATTCAAGAAATCGTCGAAGCTTTAGGTTGGGAAGGTGAGTACTTCAAGATCTCTGCTGTGAACAAGATCGGCACAAAAGATCTTTGCTTTAAACTGGGTGAGTTCATGGAAAACCTACCTCGTGAAGTTGAAGCAATTGAAGAAGAAGAAAAAGTTAACTTTATGTGGGATGACTACCATAAAGATGCGATGGCCGGTAAGAATGTCGTTACTGAAGATGACGACGATTGGGATGACTGGGATGACGAAGAAGATGACGGTCATGTTATCTATGTTCGTGACTAATCCTCACCGTTTCCTATAAATACTTTGGTCGCTTCTTCTGAAGCACACTGATAGTTTTACTAAACCGCAATGAAAATTGCGGTTTTTTTGTATCTAAATCATTATGTCTTATCAAATTTTAATGCAGAATTTATTTCTAGATAATTAATACCAATCGTAGTAAATAACTGGTCACCCTAACTGGTTAAAACGCTCGATAACTGCGTTAGAGATTTTGATTGTAGAATAACTACTTATCGAAAATCTCTGCCTTGTTCTCAAGCTTTTTTCCTGAGCTATTTCTGATCACTTACTTACTGTGATTGGTATAACGCCTATGGGAAGGAAATCATGGCATCAGAACAAAGAGCGATCTCAAGGTTAGTCGCTCAGTCAGGACAAATGTTATTGGCACACGGCGCCGAGAGCACACTGGTCGGTGACATTATGCGCCGAATCGGTATTGCTTGTGGGGTGAATGAGGTTGAAGTTGCACTGTCAGCCAATGCGTTGGTCGTGACAACAGTAATGGATGATCATTGTATAACGACGACTCGAAGCTGTGCTGATCGTGGCATTAATATGCGGGTGATAACAGAGATTCAACGCGTGTGTATCATGATGGAGAAAGGGATTCTTGATTATGATTTAGCTTATAAGAAGATCCAAGGGATCAGTCCAGAACGTTATAATCGTTGGTTGGTTGTCGTGATGATTGGATTATCGTGCGCCTCTTTTAGTCACCTTGCTGGCGGTGATTGGCAGGTCTTCATGATGACTTTTATCGCATCAGCTTGCGGCATGATCGTCAGACAAGAGATTGGTCATCGTCATTTTAACCCCTTATTAAACTTTGCTATCACAGCGTTTGTTACGACAACTATTTCAGCGCAAGCGGTTCTTTATAACATCGGTGGCCAGCCCACTATCGTGATGGCTTCTTCTGTGCTGATGCTTGTACCCGGTTTCCCTTTAATTAACTCTGTTGCGGATATGCTTAAAGGCCATATTAATATGGGGCTCGCACGCTTCACCATGGCCAGTTTATTAACGTTGGCGACAAGCTTAGGCATTGTTGCAGCGATGAGTCTTTCGGATGTGTGGGGGTGGGCAAGCTAATGACTATCTTTGAATTATTGGTAGGCCTTCTGAACGATATGTTTTTTGCAGCCATACCTGCCATCGGCTTTGCATTGGTCTTTAATGTACCACAACGTGCGTTGATCTATTGTGCTCTCGGAGGATCCATTGGCCACGGTAGCCGTTACTTAATGATGCATTTCGGGATACCCATTGAGTGGGCGACCTTCTTCGCGGCGACCATTGTCGGGATGATTGGGGTTCATTGGTCACACAAACTGTTGGCGCACCCAAAGGTATTTACCGTCGCCGCTTTGATTCCAATGGTTCCTGGAGTCTTCGCGTTCAAAGCGATGATCGCTATGGTCGAAATCAACAGGGCAGGGTATAACCCAGAATTGCTCGCCATGTTGATGGAGAACTTCTTAAAATCGATGTTCATTATCGCGGGGCTAGCGGTTGGCTTGGCGGTGCCTGGGCTGTTATTCTATCGTCGTAGACCTATCGTGTAACTTCAATTTCATTTTCAGGTAAGGACAGGACTTTCTATTTATGATCATCAGTATGATAGCGGCAATGGCAAACAACCGTATAATTGGTAAAGATAATCAGATGCCATGGCATTTACCTGCAGATTTTGCATGGTTTAAACGCTCAACGATGGGTAAGCCGGTAGTGATGGGGCGTAAGACCTATGATTCAATTGGCCGCCCTTTGCCAGGTCGATTGAATGTCGTAATTAGCCGCGATGAGAGCTTAGAGATTGAAGGAGTGACTACTGTGACTTCAATTGAACAAGCATTAGAACTTGTCAGTGACGTTGACGAAGTGATGATCATTGGTGGTGGCTCTATCTATGAAAGCTGTCTGCCTAAAGCTAATAAGCTCTATCTGACTTATATCGACCTCGAAGTTGATGGCGATACACAGTTCCCTAGTTGGGGAGAAGGTTGGAAGCAGAGCTTTAGCGAAACCTATCAAGCTGATGAGAAAAATAAACACAACATGGAGTTTGTGATTCTCGAGCGTTAAGCTCTGAAATTAAAAATGTTTGCGTTACTGTAACAGTAACGCAAACTTCTCGTTTCTCGTTTCTCGTTTCTCGTTTCTCGTTTCTCGTTTCTCGTTTCTCTACAGAGCATCTTGAGTGAAAAACTTTTTATCTTCCCAGCGAAGTATCGTCAATTCTCCTCCCCAAACACATCCTGTATCTAAGCCAACCACATCTTTTCCTGAATAGCCTTCCAAGGCTGCCCAATGTCCAAACAACACGGTTTTTTCGAGTGTAATGCGCTGTGAAAGATCAAACCAAGGTATCAAAGGTTCATCCGTAATTTCATTGGGCGGCAGTTTGCAAGCCATGTCGAGTCGGCCATCGGGAGAGCAGAAGCGCATTCGAGTGAAGCTATTGATCGCATAGCGATAACGTTCTATACCCTGCAACTCTTTGCTCCAGAGATCTGGCGTGTTGCTGTACATGTTCTCGATAAGCCATTGCCAACGGTCCGATGTGAGCAACGATGCTATTACTCGGTTCTCTGTCCGTGCTTGCTCTAAGTCCCATTGAGGTGAGATGCCCGCATGTGTCATAACAAACTCTGGGTGCTCTTGCATCAAGGGTTGTTGTCTTAACCATTCCAGCAATTGGTCACGGTCTTCAGCATCAAGAATTGGTTGAGTCTTATCTTTTGGTTTGGCTGAAAAGAGGCCTAAGGATACAGCAAGTAGATGTAAATCATGGTTACCCAATACCACCTTCGCTGAACTGCCAAGGTTACGAACAAAACGTAACGTCTCTAAGGATTTAGGGCCACGAGCAACTAAGTCTCCGGCGACCCATAACGTATCTTGTCGTTTGTCAAAGTTGATGGTTTCAAGCAGTAACTGAAGTTCGTCGAAGCATCCTTGGATGTCTCCGACAATATAATTCGACACAGCATTTTCCTGTAAGTGGTAGAGATGTGTACTAGTTAAGAATATTGGGGATAGCCAGCCTAAATGGGTCGACTTCTGTTATGAAATCAATGCCTTTATGATCGGTCATTACATAGTGTCCTTGCATAACGCCCACAGGGGTTTCGATGACGGTACCACTGGTATATGTGTATTCGTCATTGGCTTCAATCACCGGCTGTTGTCCAACCACGCCATCACCTTCTATGGTGAGTTGTTTACCGTTAGAGTCGGTAATCAACCAGCGGCGAGACATAAGTTGTACCGTTGTTTTACTTAGGTTTTTGATGGTAATGATGTAAGCGAAAACGTAGCGATTCTTAGATGGCTCAGATTGTTCTTCAATATATTTAGAATGAACCTGGCATTTGATACAAGGCGTAGATATATCCATATTCGCACCTTTTGTTGTTGGTATGCTTTAAGTATTACATAAAAAAATAGGCTCCTCACCGAAGTGTAGGAGCCTTTTTCGATTATTTGTCAGCGTTGTGACTGTCGTGCAACCAGTTCGCCATATCGACAAACTGTTCGAGAGTCAGGTTCTCAGGGCGCATGCCAGGGTTTACACCTAGCTCTTCAAGCACTTCCTTGTCGATTAGACTCTTATAGCAGTTACGTACTGTTTTACGACGTTGGTTAAAGCCTTCGCGACATACGCGATCTAACCACTTAAGATCTTTTGCAGGGTAAGGCAGTACTTCATAAGGCTGAAGGCGAACGACTGCTGAGTCTACTTTCGGTGGCGGAACAAATGCTGTTGGTGGCACTTCTAATACAGGAGTGACTTTACAGTAATATTGAGCCATAACCGTTAGACGACCGTAAGCTTTAGTGCCAGGGCCTGCTGCTAATCGGTTAACGACTTCTTTTTGAAGCATAAAGTGCATGTCTTGCACGTCTTTATGGAATTCAAAAAGGTGGAACATCAATGGTGTCGAGATGTTGTATGGCAAGTTACCGAAGATACGTAGCTTGTTGTTTGGCTTAACAAGTTGTTCGAAATCGAACTTCATTGCATCACCTTCATAGATCGTTAACTTTTCAGCAAGATCAGGGTGATTACGCAGACGTTCAGCAAGATCTCTATCCAGTTCAATCACTGTGAACTTATCGACAAGCTTGCCAACAGGCTCAGTAATCGCACCAAGACCAGGACCGATTTCTACTAAGTTCTGGCCTGGAAGTGGGTTAATACTAGATACGATTCCATCAATAATGTATGGATCGTTAAGGAAGTTTTGACCAAAACGTTTACGCGCTTTGTGCCCTAAGTGGACATCATTTCTCATTGCTTTTTCTCTACTAATTCAATGGCGTGCGTGAGCGCTGTTCTAAAGCTCCCTGTATCGGCTTGGCCTTTCCCTGCCAAGTCTAAGGCGGTACCGTGATCGACTGATGTACGAATAAACGGTAAGCCAAGCGTGATGTTCACTGAGCGACCAAACCCTTTGTATTTCAATACCGGGAGTACTTGGTCGTGATACATACCTAAAACAGCATCTGCATCTTGCAAATATTTTTCATTAAAGATGGTGTCTGCTGGCAATGGGCCAACTAAATTAATACCATCTTTGTGGCGAATTTTTTCTAGCGTAGGGGTGATAGTTTCTATCTCTTCACGACCCAAACAACCATCTTCACCCGCATGTGGGTTCAATCCACACACGTAAATAGTTGGTTTCTCTATAGCAAACTTTTCGACCAAATCTTTATGCAGAATAGCAATGATTTGCTCTAATCTGTCTTCGGTCACTGCTTGAGATACATAAGCTAGCGGGATGTGCGTTGTTACGAGAGCAACACGCAGCCCTTCTGTTGCCAACATCATCACGACAAGTGGAGTATTGGACTTCTCTGCAAAGAACTCGGTATGGCCACTAAAAGCAACGCCAGCTCGGTTAATTACACCCTTGTGAACAGGGCCGGTGACAATAGCATCAAATTCATCATTCATACAGCCAATTGCTGCGGTTTCTAATGTATTTAATACGTAGTGGCCGTTCGCTTCGTTAAGTTGACCCGCAACAGCGACTTCAGCGAGTGGAACATGTTTCACAACCAATGTTCCGGAGCGTTGAGGTTGCTTGGGTGCTGTTGAGTCGTAGTCCAACAGCTCAACCTCGATCCCCAACATTTCAGCTCGCTCTGCTAGTAGGGTTTTGTCCGCACAAACTACGAGCTGATGTGGCCAGCTTTCTTGGGATAAGGCGAGAGTTAAATCTGGCCCAATTCCCGCGGGTTCACCTGCCGTAATGACAAGGCGTTTAGTTGTCATCTTGGTCATCCTCAACCATTTCAACAAAGGCACTCGCTCTTACTTCTTGCAGCCAAGCGCCAGCTTCTTCGTTGAACTTACGGTTAAATAGAATTTGGTATGCTTTATTCTTTAAAGCTGAGTCTGTACGGTCTACTTCTCTGCGATCAAGCACTTCAACAATGTGCCAGCCATGAACCGTTTTGAATGGTGCACTGATTTTACCTTCAGGTAGTGTTTCCACTTGGTGCTTGAATTCAGGTACGTATAAATCAGGAGTTTGGTAACCTAGCTCACCATCTTGAACTGCTGAGCCTGGGTCTTGGCTGTATTGCTGCGCAAGTTCACCAAAGCTCGCTTCACCCGCGTTTACGCGACGAGTGATTTCTTCAAGCTGCTCTTTGGCACCGTCATCACTCAAGATAACCGTTGGTTTAATCAAAATATGACGTGCATTAACTTCGGTAACTGCAACGGTTTCCAAACCTTTTACGTCTTCAATTTTTAAAATATGGAAGCCAACCCCGCTTCGGAATGGACCGATGATGCTACCTTTATTTTGCATTTTGATTTGGTCTGCAAAAATCGTAGGCATCTCTTCTTTACGCATCCAACCCCAATCACCACCTTGCAGTGCTTTAGGGCCTTTAGAGTAAGTATAAGCCATGGTGCTGAAGTCTTTGCCGTTGTTTAGCTCTTCCACTAAATCTGTCGCTTGTGCTTCTAATTCTTCTTTGGTTTGGTCATCATTGAATCGAAGTTGAATGTGGCCAATTTTGTATTGAACAGTCGCATTGGTTTCTTGCGCTAGGATATCCGCTAGGTTGTCTACTTCTGCAGGAAGAATGTTAATACGACGGCGAACCAAGGCATTGCGAGCTTCACTTGCTGCAATCTCTTTTCTTACTTGCTCACGAAATGCATTGTAGCTCAGGCCTTCTTCTGCAACGGATGCTGTCAGCTGAGCGACTGTCTGGTTGTTGTCTTTCGCAATGTCTTCGATTGCTTGATCAAGTCGAGCATCATCAATACGAACACCGATACGTTCCGCTTCTTGAGTTTGAATCGTATCAATGATCAGCTTCTCTAGAACTTGCTCATTCAAGATATCTTGTGATGGCAGTGTTTGACCACTCTTCTTAGCGTTTGCGCGCAGTGTCTTCATTGAAGCGTCGATGTCACTTTGTAAGATAACGCCTTCGTTAACGATCACTCTTACGCTATCGAGCTCAACTGGTGCTGCGTAGCTCGTTGATACAGTGCAAGCTGCTGCGATAGCTATTAATGTGTGTTTCCACAATGTCATGTGTAATCCTTTATATTTACTGATTGTTTATCAATAAAGAAAATTAGTTGTTTAAGAAGAATGGGCGACCATAGCTCAATGAGTTGTCTGAACTACTATCCCCAACAGCACCTGAATCAGAGCCTAGGTTAGTACCAAAGCCAATAATACCGAAATTCACACCAAAGTTATTTTCATATTCAGGCGTAGTATTTGGGTCACTAATATTATTTGTCAGCTGGTTACTATACGTAAATCCGATATACCAACAATCCGATTTATAGTTCAAGCGAGCCAACCACTCTAGATTCTCTTGTGTGGTTAAATCATAGAAATATTGAGCACTAGCATTCCACTTCCGCGAAATCTGGTAAGCACCAAGTAAACCGGCTTGCGAGATACCATCTCTGGTTATTGAACCAACATTGATACTTTCGCCTACATTATCCTCAATATATTCCTCTGTAACATAGCGATAGTTGGTTTGTATGTAGCCACCAGCAAAACGGTATTCTAACGTACTGTTTGCAAGCTGCATCGCAGTGGTATCAATATCGTATTGCACTCCGCCATGGTAAAAAAGGTAATCATCGTAGTTGAAGTCCATTTCAATTGCCCAAGATGAATAATTAGTTTTTTCACTGGAGTCTTCGTTGCTTAAAGTTTGTTTTGTGTCTTTATCAAAATAGAAAATTTGACCAAAAGATATATTAAGTCGTTCTTTATATTCATCATCAAAGAAACGCGATGATGCACCGTAACTGACTTGGTTTGCCGCAGCTATGCGGTCTACGCCACTGTATTTACGGCTTCTGAATAAACCATAGTAGTCAGTCTGCAAAAGCGTCGTATCGTAAAGACCAATTTCGCTTTGATCTTCTTCGGGCACATAAAGATACTGAACCTGAGGCTCTAACGTTTGTGTATAGTTACCTATAATCGTGGTATCTCTCTCCAAAACGATGCCAGCGTGGCTTCTAAATTCAGGAATAACACGACTGGTAGATTCTTCTAGTCCTTCATAATCTGAGCCACTACCTGTATCAACGCCATCAAGATCTTGCTGATAATAAGTACCAAGTAATCGAGCTTCTGTTGTCCAAGTACCCCAGGTGTTTCCAACCGGAATTGTAATGCCAGGTTCAACGTGTACACGCGTCGCAGATGGTTTACCAGAAGCATCGGTATCGAACATCGATACATGACTAATGAGGTCGAAATCTAGGTAATCCATGACCTCCGGAGCATAGTAGTTGTACTCAAGCTGTGGCATTAAACGATAAGGCAAATTATTTGTTGTATCGGTGAGGACTTGGAAATCCCTTACAAGTACAGAAGCATCCCAGTTTTGAGAACGGTACGTTGCTTTACCTTCTTGAAGTAGTTGTCCATCTTCACGGTTACCGATTCCTGAGCTCATATCCGTAAAGTAGTCAATATCACTGACTTTAGAGTAATCAATTTCGAACAACCAAGATTGTTGAAATATTCCTGAATGTTCTAGTTGGAAACCCCAACGATCGCCTTCCTCTGTGTATTTTTGATCGTCTGGTAAATATTCAGACTCGATACTACCTGAACCGAAATCGCTCAAATATCTGAATTTATTGTTTAGTTGAGTGCCTCGTTCTTGCATGTACTTGAAGGTGGTTTCTAAATCGTAGTCTGGCGCTAAGTTCCAATAAACAGGAACTTCAGCTTCAAAACCATCACTAGAGCCGTAAGAAACGGTTGGATACAAGAAACCGGTTTTACGTGTGTCGCCGACTGGTACGGTTAAGTACGGTAAGTAAAATACTGGGACACTTTGAATTTCAAAACGTGGATTATAAAAAGTGGCTTGTTCTTCGTCTTGGTCGACGCTGATACTCGATGCTCTTAGTCGCCAAGCGTTATCACCAATAGGACAAGAGGTAATCGAGCCATCTTCTATCTCATAAACCGCCTTGCCTGTTTTCGCAATATATACCGCATTCCCACGACCTGGTTCGCAAAGAAATTCATAGTCGGTATTTTCTAGCGTCATTTCATCGGTAGTGAGGTTATTGGTCGCCTTGTCTGATATAGACTTAATTTGACCGTCACTAAAGTTTACGTTGCCTTCAGCTACAACGATGTTTTCTTGTTGGTGAAGCGTTACATTATCAGCAAGGATTGTTTTATATCCTTGCGTAACTCTTACATCACCTGAATATATTGCCTTGTCACCATTGATAGCCTCTAAGCGATCTGATTCCACATGAGCGGGCAGTTGTGTCTCGTTTTCGGCAGCGGGTTCGATCAAGCATTGATCTATAGAGGGCATTTCCTGCACACTACTATCGGTGATTGTTTCAGCTTGAGTTGTCGACACGTATAATGCCGTACTTATAGACGCGGCTAACAAGGTGCGGGAAAAAGATTGCATGAAGTTGAACTATCCTGTGTCACTAGATGAAGGGTTGATCTAGTATCAATCCAATTAATAAAGCATTTTCCTTATGATAAAGGAATTATTAGCATTCAGCATCATCAGACAGCGTTACTCAGATAAAATTCATAGATAGAGAACACATAATGCAAATATTTGGCAAAATTTTGGGCGCTTTTTTTGGCTTTTTATTTGGAGGTCCGCTTGGTTTAGTTTTTGGCCTATTTTTGGGACATCAATTTGATAAGGCTCGACGTTTAAACCAATCGGGGTTCAATAGTTCTGGTTTTGGTCGCGGACCAAGCCAAGCTGAAAGGCAAAACGAGTTCTTTAAAGCGGCTTTTGCGGTTATGGGACATGTTGCTAAAGCCAAGGGGCAAGTAACACCTGAAGAGATTCAGCTCGCTTCTACAATGATGGAGCGTATGAACCTGCACGGCGAACAGCGTAAAGCAGCGCAAGACGCGTTTCGTGACGGCAAAGAAAGTGACTTTCCGTTAAGCGATGTGCTTGAGCGTGTGAAGATCTCATCGGGCGGCCGCTTTGATCTTCTGCAGTTCTTTTTAGAGCTACAGGTATCGGCGGCATTTGCCGATGGAAGTCTGCACCCAAGTGAGCGTCAGGTTCTTCATAAGATAGCGCAAGGGCTTGGATTCTCTTCAGAGCAACTAGAGCGTCGCTTGCAGATGCAAGAAGCGGCATTCCGATTCCAACAGCAAGGCGGAAGTTTTGGTGGCCATCAAGGTCACGGGCAGTCATCTGGTTGGCAACAGGCTTCGCAACAAAACCAATTGGCCGATGCGTTTAAAGTTCTTGGTGTGAGTGAAAGTGCTGACGGTAAAGAAGTGAAGAAAGCTTACCGTAAACTGATGAATGAACATCACCCAGATAAATTGATGGCGAAGGGTTTACCGCCAGAGATGATGAACGTCGCCAAAGAGAAATCACAAGAAATTCAAAATGCTTACGATCTAATTAAGAAGGTCAAAGGCTTTAAGTAATAGAGCTATCGTGAATTGTATTTAATGTGAAAAGCGTTTAGTTAAATTTAAAGGGAATTATATGACGTTAACTTATCATGATGTTTTAGAGTTTTGGTTCGATGAACTGACGCCTAAGGATTGGTTTACCGGTGGTGAAGAGGTCGATGTTTTAATTAAGACTCGATTTTCTGAACTGCATAAAGTCGCTGTTCAAGGTGAGCTTTTTGAATGGCGTCAAACCGCGGAAGGTCGTTTAGCTGAGATTATCGTTCTGGACCAGTTTTCTAGAAATATAGGCAGAAACAGCCCGGCTGCATTTTCAGCAGACCCGATGGTACTCGCTTTAGCTCAGGAAGCGGTTGCTGGTGGTTTTGACCATCAGTTGAATCAGCAACAAAAAAGCTTTCTGTATATGCCTTATATGCACAGTGAATCTTTGTTAGTGCATGAACAAGCGGTTCTGCTTTTTTCGCAGACGGGTCTAGAAAACAATCTAGATTTTGAGTTCAAGCATAAAGTGATTATTGAGCGTTTTGGTCGTTACCCTCACCGTAATGAGGTGTTGGGGCGAGAGTCTACTGCCGAAGAAATTGAGTTCTTACAGCAACCGGGCTCAAGCTTTTAATTGTAGAAATTCGGTTCAATAGATAAAAAAGAGGCTAGAGGCTAATAAAAACCTCTAGCCTCTTTTTTGTTTAGCTTCATTCATGAGCTTTAACGTTAAAGCTAGTTTGCTTGGTTAAGTGACCAATCATAGTCATAGCTGATTTTGTTAGTACTCGTGACAGGTTGAGTTCGATACTGGTCTAAGTGCTGAATGAGCTGTTTCTCTGTACCAAAATCCACAGCAAACCATTCGTAAATCGATGATAGCTGTAGTTTGTTATTGCTAACTGATACACCCTTATCACTGTTTACGTACTCAGATGCAGCAAGCTCCAATAACATATCAGAATTGTCAGCAGTAAAGGCCTGAGATTGTAAATTAGGACAGCCTAAACTCGCACAGTTCACAGCATAATGTGTGCGCGGATCTTGCCAAATCGGTCTTAGAATTCGATGTTCAATATCATTGAGTGTCAGCGACTTCTCATTGACCGTCACAACATCATCTCCCCAAGGCCCGAAACTAAATAGCCCGCCGAGCTTGGTGATGGATTTTATTGGGTAGGCATCAAGAATCAAATCGACAGTCACGGCGTTATATAGATTAACCCAGTAGGCATACTGTTCGGCTTTTGAATAGTCGAGTGGATTCACTTGCTCTAGTCTCTGGATGTACTGCTTGAGCTTTGTCTTGTCTGTAGTGCTCACGGCTTGATAACGCACTAGGGAGTGTTGGCCTTGCGTGACTAAATAGCTATCGAGGAATTGCTGCCAATCTTGATGAGACACCTGTGTTGAGTTCGATTCATTACTTTGGTTCCAGTATGGCCAAAGTTCGGATTTAGGTGCAGACCAAGCTAAGGTTGAGAAAAGTAGGCTGACGATAAAAAGTAGTTGTTTCATAGCATTCTCCTGATGACTGACTACTAAGACCTTATTCTTTACGATTTTCTTTCATAGCTCTTCAGTTAAATAGCTGAACTGATCTAAATAAAGGGCTGAGCTTAATAAGCACATTAAGTTAAGTTAAAAGCTCAGCCAAATAAAAAAGGTTGGCGCTAAGCCAACCTTTTATATGAACACAAAGCTGTGTGATTCTATTTCAAGACTTCTTATTTTAGGAAGCTAGGGATCTTAGCTTCAAATTCTGAAATCTTATCTGCGTGTTGAAGCGTTAGGCCGATGTTATCTAGGCCATTCAGCAAGCAGTGACGACGGAACTCATCAATTTCAAACGAGTATTCTTTTCCATTCGCACTGACTTTCATTGCTTCTAAATCAACGTTGATCTCAGCACCTTCATTCGCTTCTACGAATTGAAAAATTTCATCAACTTCTTGTTCTGTAAGACGAACTGGCACCATTTGGTTGTTGATCGAGTTACCGTAGAAAATATCTGCAAAGCTTGGAGCGATCATCACTTGAATACCGTAATCGGCAAGCGCCCAAGGTGCGTGTTCACGAGATGAACCACAACCAAAGTTTTCACGAGCCAGTAGAATTGAAGCGCCTTTATAGCGGGGTGCGTTCATTACAAACTCAGGGTTTGGCTGTTGGCCTGCGTCATCTAGGAAGCGCCAGTCGTGGAACAAGTGCTTACCAAAACCGATACGGTTCACTTTCTGTAGAAACTGCTTTGGAATGATCGCATCAGTATCGATGTTGGCCGTATCTAGAGGAACGACTAATCCGGTGTGTTGTTGAAAACCTGACATGTTAAATCCTCTAATTAAAGTTCACGAATATCGACAAAGTGACCAGCGATTGCTGCTGCGGCTGCCATTGCTGGGCTAACTAGGTGCGTACGACCATCACGGCCTTGGCGACCTTCAAAGTTACGGTTTGATGTAGAAGCACAGCGCTCTTGTGGACCTAGACGGTCGTTGTTCATTGCAAGACACATAGAGCAACCCGGTAGGCGCCATTCAAAGCCTGCTTCGATGAAGATCTTATCCAGGCCTTCAGCTTCAGCTTGCGCTTTTACTTGCTCAGAACCCGGAACGATCAATGCTTGAACATGTTTCGCTACTTGGCGGCCTTTTGCTACTGCTGCAGCTGCACGCATGTCTTCGATACGCGAGTTAGTACAAGAACCCACAAAGACTTTATCGACGTTGTAATCCGATAGAGATTTACCCGCTTCAAGACCCATGTAAGCCAGCGCTTTTTCTGCAGATGCCTTTTCAACAGGGTCTGTAAAGCTTTCTGGTGCAGGGATTGGTGTGTCTACCGAAATAACCTGACCTGGGTTGGTTCCCCAAGTGACTTGTGGTTTGATGTCTGCAGCTTCTAGCGTCACAACAGCATCGAACTCTGCATCAGCATCGGTTTTCAATGTGTTCCAGTATTCAATAGCGGCTTGTAAGTCTTCGCCCTCAGGAGAGAACTTGCGACCTTTAATGTATTCGTAAGTGGTTGCATCTGGAGCAATTAGACCCGCTTTAGCGCCAAGCTCGATCGCCATGTTACATACCGTCATACGACCTTCCATTGTAAGGTCAGTAATTGCTTCACCACAGAATTCAACCACATAGCCTGTACCGCCAGCGGCTGTTGTCTTACCGATGATAGCTAGTACGATATCTTTAGCGGTAATGCCTTCAGCGACTTTGCCTTTTACTTCGATCTTCATGGTTTTAGCACGAGCTTGTTTTAGCGTTTGAGTTGCTAGAACGTGCTCAACTTCAGAAGTACCGATACCGAATGCTAATGAACCAAATGCACCGTGTGTTGCTGTGTGTGAGTCACCACATACGATGGTCATGCCCGGCAGAGTAATACCTAGCTCAGGGCCCATTACGTGCACAATACCTTGGTATTTGTGGTTTAGGTCGTAAAGCGTGACACCAAACTCTTCACAGTTCTTCGATAGCGTTTCCATTTGGATACGAGCCATCTCACCAGAAGCGTTGATGTCTTTGGTTTGTGTCGATACGTTGTGATCCATGGTTGCAAAAGTTTTGCCTACTTGGCGAACTTTACGACCTTTTTCACGCAGGCCATCAAAGGCTTGTGGTGACGTTACTTCGTGGACTAAGTGGCGATCGATATAAAGAATTGGCGTTTCGCCCTTCGCTGCAACCGCAACGTGAGCGTCATAAACTTTTTCGTATAAGGTTTTTGCTTGCTGGTTTGTCGACATAGCTTTTCTTCCTTGGGAGCATCAGTCCCAGTGTTTGTTTCTAGCCAAGTCATGCTATTTAAGCTGACTTGGCTTGATATTATTCTTATGTACTTGCTTCTAATCTAAGCATCTAGCTTATGAAGCTAAGATGTACTCAGCGATCTTGTCACCCATTTCTGAGGTAGTCAGCGCTTGGTTTTTGCCTGCAAGGTCTGCTGTTAGCTCGCCCGCAGAAAGTGCTTTAGATACCGCCGTTTCGATGTCTTGCGCTGCGGCTTCTTCGCCTAGGCTGTAACGAAGCATTAGCGCTGCAGAAAGAATTTGCGCTACTGGATTCGCGATGTTCTTACCTGCGATGTCTGGCGCACTGCCGCCCGCTGGTTCGTATAGGCCGAAGTTGCTTTCGTTCAAGCTTGCAGAAGGAAGCATGCCCATAGAGCCAGTGATCATTGCACACTCATCAGAGATGATGTCACCGAAGATGTTTGAACAAAGCATCACGTCAAACTGAGATGGATCTTTGATTAGCTGCATGGTCGCGTTATCGATGTACATGTGGCTCAGTTTCACATCTGGGTAGTCTTTCGCGACTTCCTCAACCACTTCACGCCATAGGATAGAGCTCTGTAGAACGTTCGCTTTATCGATTGAGTACACGTTTTTGTTACGTAGACGAGCAGATTCAAACGCAATCTTTGCAATACGTTCGATTTCGTAACGGTGGTAAACCTCAGTATCAAACGCTTTTTCAGTTGCGCCTTCGCCTTCACGGCCTTTTGGTTGACCGAAGTAGATACCGCCCGTTAGCTCACGAACAACAACGATGTCGAAACCATTACCTGAAATGTCAGCACGTAAAGGAGAAAAAGACTCTAAACCCTTGTGGATTTGTGCAGGACGTAGATTACAGAACAGTTGGAAATGTTTACGTAGCGGAAGTAGGGCACCACGTTCTGGTTGGTCGTTTGGTGGAAGGTGTTCCCATTTAGGACCGCCGACAGAACCAAAAAGTACCGCGTCAGATTCTTCACAGCCTGCAACGGTTGCTTCTGGAAGTGGACAGCCGTGGTTATCAATCGCGATACCGCCAACATCATACTCCTCGCGAGAAAAGCTAATCGCGTGCTTCTTTTCAATCGCGTCTAGCACTTTGTGTGCTTGTTGCATTACTTCTGGGCCAATGCCATCACCAGGTAGTACGGCAATTTTGTATGATTTATCTGTCATGTTAATCCTTTAATTCTTGTTACTGAGCTGTTTGGCTCGTTTTAAATTTTGTCCCTAAAGCCAACAACATCGGCTCTAGGGCTCTGTTATTGGAGTATTAAACTGTCGCGAATTTTTGCTGCTTCATTTCAGCAATGGTATCTGCGCGTTGAATGCTATTGATAACGTGTAGCAACGCTTGACCAGATGCTTCAACGATATCGGTTGAAACGCCCGTACCGTGGTACTTACGGCCTTTATAGTTAGCAATGATGTCCGCTTGGCCTAAGCCATCCTCGCCTTCACCTTTTGCAGTCAGGTCGAACTTGTCCAACGCGATTTCGTAGCCTGTTAAGCGGTAGATACATTGGTATAAAGCATCAACCGGGCCATTGCCGACAGCAGCTTCGCATTTCTCTTCATCACCACATTGCAGTTTGATGCTGGTGGTAGACATAACACTACCAGATTGTACGCTTAGGTAGTTAAGTTTATAGAAGTCATCTTCATCACGTAGATTCGCGAAGTGCATCAATGCTTCTAGGTCGTAATCGAACACTTGTCCTTTACGGTCAGCAAGCTTCAAGAAGTCTTCGTACAATGAATCTAGGTTGTATTCATTGTCTTTATAACCCATAGCGTCCATGTGGCTCTTAACAGCCGCTCGGCCACTACGGCTTGTTAGGTTCAAGGCTTTGTTTTTCAAGCCAATAGACTCAGGCGTCATGATCTCGTAAGTGTTCTTGTTCTTAAGCATGCCATCTTGGTGAATACCTGAAGAGTGGCTGAATGCGTTAGCACCGACGATTGCTTTGTTGTCTTGAATTGGCATGTGGCAAAGCTGGCTAACCAACTTACTGGTACGGTGAATCTCTTTATGATCCAAGCCAGTATGAACACCCAAAAGCTCTTGGCGAGTTTTGATGATCATTGCGATTTCTTCTAAAGAACAGTTACCCGCACGTTCGCCAATACCATTGATTGTGCCTTCAATTTGACGAGCGCCCGCTTGCACAGCAGCAATTGAGTTTGCAACTGACATACCTAAGTCATCGTGACAGTGAACAGAGATGATGGCTTGATCGATGTTGGGTACGCGATCGAATAGCGTTTTGATGATGCCACCAAACTCATTCGGTACTGTATAGCCCACCGTGTCCGGAATGTTGATGGTTTTAGCGCCTGCGTTAATCGCAGCTTCAACCATACGACATAGGTTGTCGATAGGGGTACGACCGGCATCTTCACAAGAGAACTCAACATCATCGGTGTAGTTACGAGCGTGTTTGACGGCTTTTACTGCCATCTCTACTACATCATCGTAGCTACGGCGCAATTTATCTTGCACGTGAACCGTTGATGTAGAAATGAAGGTATGAATTCGGAACTGGTCAGCAACTTTAAGCGCTTCTGCTGCGGCATCGATATCTTTCGCTACGGCACGAGAAAGTGCACAAATGCGGCTATCTTTGATGTGCTTAGCGATGGTTTGTACTGACTCAAAATCACCTGGAGAAGAGATAGGGAAGCCAGCTTCGATAACATCTACACCCAGTCTCTCAAGAGCATAAGCGATCTGTAACTTCTCTTTTACCGTAAGGCTTGCAGCCAATGCTTGCTCGCCGTCACGTAAGGTAGTATCAAAAATTATTACTTGATCGTTCATGGGTGCTTCCTTATATCGATAATGAATCGATTGCTATCCAAATTATTATTAAGAATGATGTTCTTTTAAAAGTGCCAGTTACAAAAAAACCCGCTCAGCGCGGGTTTTAATATTTGTGTAGTTCTTGACCCACAACTTACCCGCGCGATTGGTTCACGATAAGGAGAAGTTTCAGCAGTCGAGAAGAAGAAAAAATCATTACACAAATATCCGTAAATAAACTGTTAACACCATATTTACCGTAATTTATTCTGAGCGTCAAACAAGAAAATCCAATATCAGCGTACATTGGCAGTGTTTTGGTTTGGTTTGTGCTGTTTTTTATCTTAGTGTTGGCGAAATCGACTGATTGGTGGTTTTGTATTGGCGGGTTAGTTTATCGTTTGGCTGATGTGTAGGTTAAAACTTTGTAGTAAATCTTTTTAATGGAACGATTCACCAACAGAATTAAAAGTATGGTTCGATTTAATTAATCATTTGATTAAATAGTGAGTAATTAATCTTCTACATTTGCATCTATTTATCTCTATAATTAATCAGATGATTAATTATAGAGTAGGTCAAAGTGATGACAGCACGCAAAGCCGGGCGGCCTCAACAGAATCTGGATGTGCGACAACTACTAATAGAGCATGCTCGTGATCTGTTTGTTGTCCAACCATACGATAAGGTGTCGACGCGCTTAATTGCCGATCGAGCGGGCGTGAACATCGCGATGATCCGTTATTACTTTGGGAATAAAGCGGGCTTGTTTGAAGCCATGCTTCGCGAAACGCTGCGTCCTATGCAATTGCAAATGCAGAAGTTGGTTGAAGAGAGCAGTCATGAGAACTTTCTCGACCTAATGCGGACTTACTACAAAGAGATGGTTAAGGTGCCGAAGTTTCCTCGCTTGATTGCTCAAGTGATGAATATGCCCCCCTCAGAAGTTCAAAGAGAGTTGCTAGAGAAGGTCTTTCTTGATGTGGCTAAGCCAGCGCAAGATGTCATCTTTGAAAAGTTAGTTGCGCAGGGCATCTTGAAACAAAACATGGATCCAAAACTGTGTCGCGTTTCGTATATAAGCTTGATGGTATTCCCTTTTATTGCACCGCCACCTTTGTTAGCGATCCACGGTATTGAGCTTAATGAAGCCTTTCTTAACCGCCTAATCGAACACAACATTCAATTGATGACCGAAGGCTTTATCAATGTATCTAGCCCTTCATCTGAGCAGGAACCTAAATAATGAAAATAAGTAAAAAGCTCCTATTCTTTCCGGCTCTAGCGGTTGGTGTTATCAGTCTTGTGGCTGCGATTAATCTAAAACCTGATCTGCCGACTAAACCCGCGGGCGATCGAGCTCGTTTAGTCGAAACCGTCAGTTTAGAACAACAAATGATCGCGCCGCTGGCGGTGGGCTTTGGCAAGGTGGTGCCTAAGGTTGAATGGAAAGCCATTGCTGAGGTGACTGGGCAGATTGTTTATCGACATCCAGACCTAGAAAAGGGGCAGGTTATTCCTGCGGGTACTGAGGTACTTAAGATCGATCCCTTGGATTACGAGTTAAAGCTGGTACAAGCCGAAGCGGATCTTAAATCAAGCCAGACCTCATTAGCTAAGTTGAACCAAGAAGAAGATAACCTTAAGCAGACCCTAAAGATCGAAAAAAACCGCTTAGTGATCAGCAATAAAGAGCTACAACGTAAACAAGATCTGCGCAAGAAAGGGCTTACGTCTCAATCTGATGTTGATTTCCAGAAGCAAAGTGCGTTGTCTCAACAGAAGCTTGTATTGGATATCGATAACCAAATTGCGTTGATGCCAGATGAAAAGCGCGTCGCGCAAGCCGTGATTAAGGTGAATGTCTCTAAGGTCAAAGAGGCGCAACGCTCTTTAGATAAAACAACCATCACCCTGCCTAGAGCGATGAGAATTGCGCAGGTCGATATCGAACAAAACCAAGTGGTTAATCTTCAGCAAGAGATGTTTGTTGCCCATGGGATTAATGTTATGGAAGTTGAGGCGCAACTCTCTATTCACGATATGCAAACTTTAGCCTCAAGCTTTACTCAATTCCCTCGCGATGCCGCAGGCATACCGACCCCTTATGAAGCGCCGATCAAAGCAAGTATTCAGCTAAACAGTGGCAGCCTTAACCTCAGTTGGCCTGCCAAGGTGGCAAGAATCAGCGAAACCGTTGATGAGAACCAAGCGACAGCAGGGATCATTCTTGAAATTGGTCAAGACTATTCAGCTCTGCAGCCAAGCAGCGCAACCCCTTTGGTGAATGGCATGTTCGTCAAAGCGGAGATTGAAGGCTTGGCCCACCTTAGCTGGGTTGTCCCAGAGCGAGCTCTGCACGGTGATAAGGTTTACCTGATGGATGACAGCCAGCGCTTACAAGTGGTGAATGTTGAAGTGCTTTATCGCCGAGATAACCAAGTGGTGGTGGAGGGGAAACTGCACGCGGGTGATAAGTTAATTCTCAATGACGTTTTACCTGCGATTGAAGGCATGCTGCTTAAAGAGTCGAAGCCTACTGAATTAGCAGCGGATGTGCAGGAGAATGCGTCATGATTCGGTTCTTCTCCCGACACCCGACGGCTGCAAACTTATTGATGCTTGGTTTGTTGATCATGGGTTTGGCCTCATTATCAACCATCAAGCGTGAAACCTTTCCTGCCTATGATCCACCTTACATTATGGCGGCGATCGTTTATCCCGGCGCATCACCACAAGAAGTGGAAGAAAGCTTGTGTGTGCGAATGGAAGATGCCGTCGATGGCCTAGCTAACATTAAAGAAACTCAGTGTGAGGCGATAGAAGGCAGTGCTCGTCTTATTCTGAAGCTTAATGAGAAAGCAGACATCGGTCGAATGCTGGTGGACGTGCAAACTCAGATCAACTCGATCAATGATTTCCCGAGCGAGATTGAATCTCCGGTTGTTCAAGAGTTGGATTGGAATGAACCTGTAGTGGATATCGCGATTACCGCCGAAACCTCATGGCCTGAACTCAAGGCTTACGCCGAAGATCTCAAACGGACCATGAAGCTCGATTATGATGTCTCTTTGGTCGAAGTCAGTGGATTCTCGGATCACCAATATCGTGTCGAACTGGATACCCAAGCCATTCGTCAGTTAGGTTTGAGTGTCGGTGATATTGCAGACCAAATAGGTCGTCAGAATGTAAAGCTACCAAGTGGTAACGTTGAAACACCAGACAAAAACTTCCTGATTCGTTTTGATGAACGACGCATCACGCCGGTTGAATTAGAGAGTATCGTGGTTGGATCTGCGCCGAATGGTTCGGTGATCCGTTTGAGGGATATTGCCAAGATCACCGACCGCTTTGAACTGGATGAACAGAAGGTTCTGTTTGATGGTAAGCCGTCAGCGCTACTAAAGATCAGTAAGAATAAAGAAGATGATGCGTTACGAATCAAAGAGAATGTCACCCGATTCGTGGAAGACCAGAGCGCGATTGCCCCTGATGGTGTGACATTACAAATGACCAATGATCTCTCGTCGGTACTTTGGGATCGTCTAACCATGATGGTGCGCAACGGTTGGCAGGGTATTGTGTTGGTGTTTGCCACCATGTGGCTGTTCTTCAGTTTACGCTATTCGTTTTGGGTGGCGGCAGGCCTGCCAGTAGCCTTCCTTGGTGGTTTGTTCTTAATGGCCAACCTAGGTTTGTCGATCAACATCATGTCTCTAGTCGGCTTGTTGATGGCGATCGGTATTATGATGGATGACGCCATAGTGATCGCCGAATCGATAGCCTCCCATTTAGATAGGGGGCAAAACGTTGATGATGCGGTGTACAACGGTGTTAAGAAAGTGCTCCCCGGGGTCTTATCTTCTTTCTTAACCACAGTGTGTATTTTCGGTAGCTTACTCTTCCTTGATGGGGAAATGGGCGCGGTGCTTAAAGCAGTGCCACAGGTACTTATCTTGGTGTTGTCGCTAAGTTTAATCGAAGCGTTTCTTATTCTACCAAATCACTTATCTCATTCATTACACAAAGAAAAAAATGACAAGCCAGCGCTGCGCTTCAAGGTCGTGTTGTTAGAGAAGTTTGAGAACTTCCGCAATACAACCTTGATGAACATGGTCGAGAAGGTCGTGATGTTCCGCTATGCCTTTATGGGCGGTGTGATAACGCTACTGTTGTTATCCATCTCCTTGATTGCTGGTGGTGTTGTCAAATTCCAGCCCTTTCCTGAATTGGATGGCGATATTGCCGAAGCGCGTATTATTCTTCCACCGGGTGCATCATTATCTCAAACCGAGAGAGTGGTCGATAAAATCGTCGCTTCTGCTGAACGCTTGAATGCGCAGTGGAGTGAAGAGGTTGAGGACGGTAATAAATTGGTTGAGCATATCACCAGCCAATTCAATGCTAACGCGGATGCCAATGAATCAGGCCCACACTTAGCTACTGTGCGCCTAGACTTGCGTGGTGCTGAGAGTCGCAACACCGTCATTGATGACTTTATTGACGCATGGCGGGAAGACATCGGCGATTTGGCTGATCCTATCTCGTTAGTCTTTAAACAACCCACGATGGGGCCGGGTGGTCGTGCCATCGAGATCCGTGCCAAACATGATGATCTTGCCGCATTGAAATCGGCTTCTTTAGATATTCAGGAGTACCTCAACCAGTTTGATGGTGTGCACGGTGTTCTTGATGATATGAGAATGGGTAAGGAAGAGATCTTAGTTAAACTTCGCCCTGGAGCCGAAACCTACAATGTGAATGGGCAGATGATTGCTTCCCAATTGCGTGCGGCCTTCTTTGGTCAGACTGCGGATGAAATCCAAATTGGGGTCGAGAACATCTCGATTGAGGTTCGTCTTGATAAAGAACAAGCGGGGGATTTACAGCAGCTAGCTAACTTCCCAATCATCACTGCAGATGGCAGCCAGATTCCGCTAGCGACATTGGCAACGCTAGATTTCCAACGTAACTACGTACGAATCCAGCGCATCGATGGCTTGAGAACCATCAGTATCTTTGGTGATATTGATAATAAGAAGGCGAGCTCTTCAGCTATTTTGGCTCAGTTCCAAAAGGATGAAGCGGCCAAGCTCATTCAAAAGTACCCAGGCTTACGCTTTGATTTTGAAGGTGAAGCCAAAGACGCTGCTAAGACAGGAGCTTCGATGGGCAAAGGGTTCTTGCTGGGTCTATTCGGTGTGTTTGCGATTCTGAGCTATCAGTTCCGAAGCTACTTGGAACCTGTGGTCGTCATGTTAGCGATTCCACTGGCCTTCATTGGGGTGGTTGTTGGTCACTGGTTGTTAGGGCACGCGTTAAGTATGCCGAGCATGATGGGCTTTGTGTCGCTTGCCGGGATCGTGGTCAATGATTCCATCTTGTTGGTGCAATATATTCGCCATCACGTCGATGAGGGCGATAGTGTGCATGACTCTGTTGTGAAAGCCAGTCGCGAGCGTTTCCGTGCGGTATTTTTGACATCAATGACCACCGCCGCAGGTTTACTACCGCTATTAACGGAAACCAGCTTACAGGCTCAGGTTATTCAGCCGCTGGTTATCTCGATCGTATTTGGTATTTTTGCTTCGACCTTGTTGGTGCTGTTCATGATCCCAGCCGCTTACGCCATCTTGGCTGACTTTGGCTTGGTGAAAAAGCACGAGCCGTTAACGGACTAGAAACGAAATAGATATCGGTTACTACCTATCCTAAGAACAATAAAGCGGCCTTGAGTCGCTTTATTTGTATCTGCGTGCTCACGACCACGACTTCGGTTCGTCATTCACTTCAAAATTCATTTTAGTTCATTCAAAACGTCACTTAACTGTCATTTCAGGGGCATACCTTGAGCCTTAACTGAATAAGGATTGTTAAGGAGATCGTATGCGTACTATCGAACCTATTGTCCGCTGGGATGTGGCATTTTCTGTTTTCTGTTTGAAGAACCGTTATAGCGGGCAACATGCAACACTGAGTAAAGCGGTGTCTCATACCGGGGATGGTCACCTATATGTGTTGATCGCTCTGATTGCGCTGTTAGCTGATGGCTATACAGGTCGTGAATTCTTAATGGTTGGTCTCGCCGCTTTTGCGATAGAGCTGCCGATTTATTGGTTAGCTAAGAACACCCTCAAGCGTCGTAGACCTGCTGAATTCTCTTCACTGCTTCACTCTCACATTGTGCCATCAGATAAATACAGCCTGCCTTCTGGACATTCCGCTGCTGCATTTGTTATGGCGACTTTAATCGGACATTTCTATCCAAGTCTCTATCTCTTTAGCCTGATTTGGGCGGCAGCGATTGCTGGCTCTCGAATTTTACTCGGTGTGCACTTTTTAACGGATGTCTTAATTGGTGCAGCGCTAGGTATAGCGTGCACAAGCCTAGCCATTTACTTCATTTTATAGCGCTTAGTCGTATGGCTGTTTGTTCTGTTGTTCAGATTAAAAAGACACAGGCAAAGACAACAGATCTCGAATTGTTAATCTTCAAGGAACCTGAATGAAAATTTTATATGGCGTACAAGGCACTGGGAACGGTCACATCGCTCGTGCAAGAGCAATGGCTGTCGCGTTTCGCCAACAGAATATTGATGTCGACTTTCTGTTTTCTGGACGGGATGAGAACAAATACTTTTCTATGGAAGAATTTGGCAATTATCAAACCCGCCATGGACTCACCTTTTACAGTGAGCAAGGGAAGGTTAAATACTCCAAGACCTTCATCAAAAATAGTATGTGGCGATTCCTTAAGGAAATGAAGCAGATCGATCTTACACCTTATGATTTGGTATTGAATGACTTCGAACCGGTAACCGCTTGGGCTGCGAAAAGACAAGGTGTCCCGTGTATTGGGATAAGCCACCAAAATGCGTTCCGTTATGATGTGCCTAAAGAAGGGGGCAACTGGATTGAACATTCTGTTATTCAGCATTTTGCGCCAACAGAGCATGCTATTGGTTTGCATTGGTACCACTTTGAACAGCCAATATTGCCACCAATTGTTCACACGCTCACGGGTGAGCAGAAAACCAAAGCACCGCAAGATTTCACTTTGGTCTATTTACCGTTTGAAGATCTAGAGGCGATTTCAGAGCTTCTGATGAAGTTCATTTCTCACAATTTTGTCTGCTATCACCCGAATGTGATTGAGCAAAGCCGAGTGGAAAATATTGAGTTCAAACCACTCAGTCATGCTGGCTTCCAATTCGACCTCAACCAGTGCTCAGGAGTGGTAGCTAATGGTGGTTTTGAATTGCCATCTGAAGCCTTAACTCTAGGTAAGAAGTTACTCCTTAAACCGCTTGAAGGACAGTTTGAACAACAAAGTAATGTAGCCACACTAGAGGCATTAGGGCTGGCGCAAACTATGAGCTTTTTGGATGCGGCGACGTTGCGTGAGTGGCTCAATGAAAAACAGGCTGAGGTGGTCACTTATCCTGACGTCGCCAGTGCGATTGCAGAGTGGGTATTAGCAGGGAATTGGTCGAATCAAGAGGACCTAAGAAAGCAGCTTTGGGACAAGGTCGATTTCCCAAGTTATGCATCGCTCACCTAACTCATAAGTGTTATTTCTGAATCAACTAGCCAAACAATTCACGGGTTCAATAAATTGTAACAAATGTAACCAAACGATAGAACAGCTAAATAAGTCGAAATGAAACTCATAAGCGCAGCATTTTATGTTTTTTTATAACTCCATAAATAACTGATTTTTAGATGTTATTTAATCATTAAGGTAAAATAAAATTATTCTTTATCAATCTTGTTGGTAGCGTGCGAAGTATTGGTTAATAGTAGTGGTAATCCGAAAAACATCGGTCTGATAAATATAAGAATTAGTGGTTATCTATTCCCATACCATTACCAATTTAACGCTGTCGAACCGACAAGAGGCAACTTGAATGTTAGAGAAAAAAGACGCAATGAGTGCAATTGCAAGCTACAGAATGGAAAGCACACTTCGTGGAGTAGACTTAAACCTTTTGACTGTATTTGATGCAGTAATGCAAGAGCAAAACATTACGCGTGCAGCTCACAATCTGGGTATGTCTCAGCCAGCGGTAAGTAACGCAGTTGCTCGCTTAAAAGTGATGTTTAACGACGAACTATTCATGCGTCAAGGTCGTGGTATTCAGCCGACTCAACGTGCTCGTCAACTGTTTGGTCCAATCCGCCAAGCTCTACAATTAGTACGCAACGAACTACCAAGTTCTGTGTTCTCTCCTGAGTCTTCTTCTCGCCTGTTTAAACTTGCGATTTGCAGCCCATGTGACATGCGTTTTGCTCCTAAGATCATGTCGACAATCAACGACCAAGCACCTAGCGTTAAACTGCATATGGATGCTGAATTCGATCGTCAACTTTCTGAGCGTATGCGCTACCAAGAAATCGACTTCGTGATTGATTACGCTCGCTTTGATGAGCAAGGCTTCTCAAGCACTGAAATCTTCCAAGATGAGTTGGTTGTGGTTGCTTCTGCTTCTCACCCACGCATCAATGGTGAAGTTTCAGCTGCTGAGCTGCTTAACGAAAAGCACGCAAAACTGTCTCGCATCCATGGTCAACGTAGCTTCTCTGAGCAAGCGTACCGTGACCTAGATTGCACGCCTTTCTACGAAGGTACGAGCTTAAGCAACGTACTTTACGTTGTTGGTCAATCTGAGCTTGTGACGATTGCACCTCGTTGGATGGTTGAGCATGCAGCGAACAAAGATCAGCTTCAGATTCTAGATTTCCCATTCGATAATGCGGCAATTTCTGGCTTCTTAAGCTGGCATGAATCAAGTGAAAAGGATAAAGGACACATTTGGTTACGAGATCAGTTAATGATGATCTGTGGCGAAGTCGTGGCGCTTAACTAAGCACTAATCCCTATGATTTGTAAGCCCTAAGCTGGGACTCTGGCTTAGGGCTTTTTTGTACCTGCTATTTTTGTTGATAGAAAACTTAGCGTGAGACGTACTATTACTTATAACTTTGAGCTTCATCAGTTGCCTTTTCCATGATCAGAGGTACACTTGTGCGCTCAAAAAAGCTTACAGGTGTAAGCCAAAGGTAAAGAGATGGCCAATTTAGATTTTCATATCGTAAAAAGACTTCGTGACCAGATTGCCCAAGGTGGCAACCGTACAGCTTTGAAGCACAAAGTAGACAATGTATGGCAAGGTATTAGCTGGGAAAAATTTGGACAGCAAATCGATACGCTTTCATTAGCATTGTTGGCTCAAGGATTGAGAGTTCAAGATAAGATCGGTATCTATTCCAATAATATGCCTCAGTGGACTGTGGCAGATTTTGCATCCCTACAAGCTCGTCTTGTGACAGTACCGATTTACCCAACGAACACCGCTGCACAGTCTTCTTACATTATCCAGAATGCGGATGTGAAGATCTTATTTGTTGGTGAGCAAGCTCAATTTGATGCTGCTGTTAACATCTTTGAAGAGTGTGAACAGCTTGAAATCATCGTTGCTATGTCTGCTGACATCGATACTCAAGAACACAGTTTTGCTGTGTCTTGGCAAGATTTTATGGCGCGTGGTGTTGAAGCTCAACAAGTGGAACTTGACGCTCGTCTTGCAGCTGCAAGCATGGATGATCTACTCACCCTCATCTATACCTCTGGTACTACAGGCCAGCCTAAAGGCGTAATGCTTGATTACACCAATATTGGCTATCAACTAGAAGGCCACGATGAGCGTCTTAGCCTGACTAAAGACGATGTCTCACTGTGTTTCTTACCGCTATCACATGTATTTGAGCGCGCTTGGACTTTCTATGTCCTTTATAAAGGCGCAACCAACTGCTATCTGCAAGACACCATGCAAGTTCGTGACGCGTTGAGCGATGTTAAGCCTACGGTTATGTCTGCGGTTCCTCGCTTCTACGAGAAGATCTTCTCAGCGATTCACGAGAAGGTATCTAAAGCACCGTTTATTCGTAAAGTGCTCTTTACTTGGGCTGTGAATATGGGAGCTAAGCTCTCTGTTTGTCACCAAGAAGGTCGTACACCATCGTTAATGCTGAAGAAGAGCCATGCACTAGCCGATAAGCTTGTGCTCTCTAAACTACGAGCATTGCTAGGCGGTAACATTAACTTCATGCCGTGTGGTGGCGCGAAGCTAGATGAAACCATTGGTCGCTTCTTTCATGCTATCGGTATCAACGTAAAACTTGGTTACGGCATGACGGAAACAACGGCGACAGTATCATGCTGGGATGATCGTTGTTTTAACCCTGATTCGATTGGTATGTCGATGCCAGGCGCAGAAGTGAAAATTGGTGCGAAGAACGAGATCCTTGTTCGTGGCCCAATGGTAATGCGCGGCTACTACAAGATGCCAGAAGAGACTGCTAAGACTTTTGATGAGCACGGCTTCCTGAAAACGGGTGATGCAGGTCATTTTGATGAAAATGGAAACCTGTTCATTACAGACCGTATCAAAGAGCTGATGAAAACCTCTGGCGGCAAGTACATTGCACCGCAAGTGGTGGAAGGCGCGATTGGTAAAGATCACTTTATCGAACAGATTGCTGTTATCGCTGATACGCGCAAATTCGTTTCTGCACTGATTGTTCCTTGTTATGACTCGCTAGAAGAGTACGCCAAAGAACTTAACATCAAGTATCACGACCGTGTTGAGCTTATTAAGCACCACCAAATTGTTGAGATGCTAGAGAAGCGCGTGAATGACCTACAACAAGAGCTAGCGAAGTTTGAGCAAGTGAAGAAATTCAAGCTGTTACCAAAAGCGTTCTCTATGGATGATGGCGAGCTGACACCAACTCAGAAATTGCGTCGTAAGGTTATCAACGATAAGTATCAAGACGAAATCGAAGAAATGTACACTGAAAAGCCGAAAGATAAGTAGTTTTCTACTGAGATAAATTTTCAGTTGTTTAAAAATCCCCCTACGAATGTGATTGCATTTTTAGGGGGATTTTTTATGCCTACTGACACAGCACAATGTGCGAAAACGCACACCAATAAGGGCGTAATTAATCGATTATCTGCAATTCATTTGAATATTAAGCTCTTTTTTTTAGGTATTAAATGGTTTTTAAATCTAAATATCAGGTTTGGTTTGGGTTTTATTTGATGCTTTCCGCTAATAGTTGGTTTTTTGACATAACTGTCGGATAACAGGTGTTAGACCAGATGATAATAAAGCGTTAAAGTTGTTTCGTATTACTGTTTGTTGTTATCACGACAGACAGCCATAGCCGAAAAAGTGGAAGTATTTCGAATTAGGCTACGAATAAGCCCTAGACTATGTAAAACCAGCCCAACATGTTCACCAAATGTGATTGGAAACTGGTGAGGAGAGCAATATGACAACGAAACCTGAAACAGCAATGTTATCCGGCGCTGAGATGGTGGTGCAGTCTCTAATTGAAGAGGGTGTAGAACAAATCTTTGGTTACCCAGGTGGTTCTGTACTTGATATCTATGATGCGCTGCATGCAAAAACTGCTGAAATTAAACACGTATTAGTACGACACGAACAAGCCGCTACCCACATGGCTGATGGCTATACTCGTTCGACCGGTAAACCGGGTGTGGTACTTGTATGTTCTGGTCCGGGCGCGACCAATACCGTAACGGGTATTGCAACGGCGTACATGGACTCAATCCCAATGATTGTTATTTCTGGTAACGTACCAAATAGCTTGATTGGTAACGACGCCTTCCAAGAGTGTGACATCGTGGGTGTATCCCGTCCGATCGTTAAACACAGCTTCCTAGTGAAGAAAGCGGAAGATATCCCAGACGTTGTTAAAAAAGCATTCTATATTTCGACGACAGGACGTCCAGGTCCTGTGGTTATCGATCTGCCTAAAGATATTCTAAACCCACAAATCAAACTTCCTTATGAATACCCAGAAACGATCAAAATGCGTTCATATAATCCAACGCTTACTGGGCATAAAGGACAGATCAAGAAGGCATTAAAGGCACTTCTTGAAGCGAAAAAACCGGTGCTTTACGTCGGTGGTGGTGCGATTATTTCTGAGGCAGATAAGCCATTGTTAAAATTGGCAGAAGCACTGAATTTACCTGTCGTAAGCACCCTGATGGGGCTTGGGGCTTTCCCAGGTACCCATAAAAACTCTTTGGGTATGTTGGGTATGCATGGTTTGTATGAAGCCAATATGGCGATGCACAATGCTGACTTGATCTTTGGTATCGGCGTACGTTTCGATGACCGTACCACCAACAACTTAGACAAGTACTGCCCTGATGCGAAGATCATGCACATTGATATCGACCCATCTTCTATCTCTAAAAACGTAAAAGTGGATCTACCGATTGTAGGTTCAGCTGAGAAAGTACTAGAGAGCATGGTTAACCTGCTTGTTGAGCAAGGCGGAACCAATGACGCGCAAGCGATGGAAAGCTGGTGGAGCGAAATCAAGCAATGGCAAGAACGTGATTGCTTAGCGTATGACAAATCTTCTGAGCGCATTAAGCCACAACAAGTTATTGAAACACTTCATAAAGTAACCAATGGCGATGCGTATGTTGCTTCGGATGTTGGCCAGCACCAAATGTTTGCTGCGCTGTACTATCCGTTTGATAAACCACGCCGTTGGATTAACTCTGGTGGCTTAGGCACGATGGGCTTTGGTCTACCTGCGGGTATGGGTGTTAAGTTCGCTAAGCCAGATGAAGAAGTGGTTGTTGTCACGGGTGACGGCAGTATTCAGATGAATATCCAAGAGCTATCGACAGCGCTTCAATACAATATTCCGGTTAAGATCATTAACCTGAACAACCGTTTCTTAGGAATGGTAAAACAGTGGCAAGACATTGTTTATCAAGGTCGTCACTCTAACTCATATATGGACTCTGTTCCTGATTTCGCTGCGATTGCAGAGGCTTATGGCCACGTTGGCATGCGTATTTCATCTCCGGATGAACTGGAATCAGGTTTGGAAAAAGCACTAGCGATGAAAGACCGTCTGGTATTTGTCGACATCAGTGTGGACGACACCGAGCACGTATACCCAATGCAGATTAAAGGCGAGGGTATGGATAACATGTGGCTAAGCAAAACGGAGAGAACATAATATGAGACACATCCTTTCACTATTAATGGAAAACCAACCAGGTGCACTTTCTCGAGTGGTTGGCTTGTTTTCTCAGCGTGGCTACAACATCGAGTCTTTGAATGTATCTCCTACGGATGATCCAACGCTTTCTCGTCTGAATGTCACTACTAACTCAAGCGAAATGCAGCTTGAGCAGATCCAAAAACAGCTACACAAACTGATCGACGTACTTAAAGTACAAGAAGTGTCTGAGCTTGAGCATATCGAGCGTGAACTTCTGATGGTAAAAGTACGTGCTAGCGGCTTTGCTCGTGCTGAAGTAAAACGCACAGCGGATATTTTCCGTGGTCAGATTGTTGATGTAACGGCTTCGCAATACACGGTGCAAATGGCCGGTACTAGCGAGAAGCTTGATGCTTTCATTCAGGCATTGTCTGAGGTAACGGAAGTGCTTGAAGTGGCTCGAAGTGGTGTCGTTGGCATTGCTCGCGGTGAGCGCGCACTGAAAGCGTAAGCGATCGTTATTGGAAAAACAGTTTTAAAGCCGCTTTTTTAAGCGGCTTTTATTTTGTTCATTATTTAGAGTGCTATAATCTCGCGCTGCATTCCATTCACCTGAGTTAGCAATGAGAAATAAAAAATCAATAATTACATTGCTGATTATCTCTGTCGCACTGTCTTCTGCTGTAGGTCTTTATTACCTACAACGCTACCAAGAAGTGAAACAACAGAGCTTTGATGATGCTGCTAAGCAAGCCCTTCATCAATTGGTGTATGCTGAACGAGACTACAATCTTTTAAAGGCTCAATTAGTGTCCGTGATGGAGCTACTCAGCCATAGCCAAAGCCTCGTCAACTTTGCAACTTCCCCGTCTGAACAAACCAAAGGCCTCCTTGAAGAGGTGTGGCAATCTGTTTTAGTTAATCAAAAATGGTACACCCAAATTCACTTGCTAGACATTGCAGGCAAGGAATTAGTACGCGTGAATTACTCGTCGATGACGGGAGGCGTGACTTTACCGCAACAACTACAAGATCGATCGGATTCTAGTTATTATCAGTTTGCACAAGAACTCGAAAGTGAAGAAATCGGTGGTTGGGGAATCGAACTTGAGACCGAACATGGTGAACTCTCTTACCCTTATGTTCCGGTATTACGCGTTTTCACACCGGTAGAAACGCCTGAAAAACGAGTCGGCTATCTTGTTATCAACCTTGATGTTTGGGGGCTCTCTTCACGCCTCAACTTTTCGCCTGATTACGACTTTAGAGCCGAAGTGGTTAATGAAGCGGGTTATTACATCGCGAGTAACAACAGTAGTAAGCTTTTCGGTGACTCTGTCCCTGAGAGGAAAGGCTTCAACCTAAAAAACATTGCCCCTAAGACGTGGGAGGCGATTTCTCGTGAACAAATGGGCTATGTTTTTGAAGATGGTAACTTGTTCGCGTTCAACACCGTCAGGCTCGCGAATAATCAAAAGATGTACCTTCTGATTCAACTCAATGAAAATCAGCTTCTTGATCGTGCCGAGCGCGATCTCAACGATCTTGCTCATGAAGAGATCATCGTCCTCTTTACTGTTTTGATCTTTGCTTTTCCGTTTGCTTATCTTGTGACTCACTATCGACGACGCAGCTTGGAAAGTAAGTTGGCGCGAGCGGCATTGAATGGCATGTCGGCGGTGATGATCTCTGACAAGCAACATCGTGCCATGATGATCAATAACGAATTTGAAAACATAACGGGCTACAGTAAAAAACAAGTCATCGGACATAATGCCCTACAACTGCTGCTGGAAAATACCGAGCAGACACTCTTTAGTGATTCAATCTGGCAGCACCTAGAGCAAGAAGAGGTTTGGGAAGGGGAAGTGTTATGTAAGAACAAACTTCGTATTCCTTTTACTGCGATCATGCGAGTTCACGCGGTCAAAAACAACTCGGGTAAAATCAGTTACTACATTACGTCACTGGTCGACATCTCGGTGAGAAAAGAGCTTGAAGTCCGTCTACGCGTTCTAAGCGAGCGAGACTCTTTGAGTAACCTCTGGAATCGTCGCAAGTTCGAAGAGCAGCTCGCTTACTATTCTCGCTTGGTTGAGCGTTACCCTAACGAAGCGACGACATGTTTAGCGTTAGTGGATATTGATAACTTCAAGCGAATCAATGACGAGCTTGGGCATGATGAAGGCGACCGTGTGATTGCTAGTGTTGCTAAGCTTTTGCAGGACAGTCTTCGTAGTACCGACTTTGTCGCTCGTGTTGGGGGAGAGGAGTTTGCACTGCTGATGCCACACACCACTCTGCCTGAAGCAAAACGCGTCTTGGATCGCTTAAGAATAGAGATAGAACTCGCCGCGGGGACGAAAATTACAGTCAGCGTCGGTTTTACGGATTTAACCAGTAATAGTACTCGTTCGTACAAATGTGCCGATGTTGGGCTTTACGAATCTAAATCATCAGGTCGCAATACAGTGTCTTTGTGTCCAAGCCATGCTGATGTCGCTTAATTCTCTGTATTCAATCGTGTTTTGAATACCTATGAAACCTTCATTCTTCTCCATTTATCCCTCTTCACTTATCTCAATTGAATGAGCCATTTAACTGCTCTTAGCATTGAATAATCCTGCAAATCTCACTTTGGAAAGATCCGTGTCACAAACATTAGCTAGTTAGACTAAAGTCTAATGCTGACGATATTTTGAGCTAAACTGAACAATAAGCAAATGGCTGTACTTCAGATTTCATCGTATCAAACGGTGCAATAAATAGAGTGTTTACCAGCAGTAGAAGGATGACACCGTTAACTTAATTCAATGGATTAGCTCGCTTTATCAATAGTTTGAAGCGAAGTAGTCGAATTAGGTTAGCTGGAGCAAGCATTTGGGGATCATACTGTCGAGTGAAAAGAGGCGTGGTATGTTTGTCGATTTTTTAGTGAGATTGACCATAGGCACATTAGCCATTCTTGGTTTTCAACTGAGTGCGTTATATTTTTTACCTATGGTGCTGTTACTCAATACTCATCACAAAGAGTTTTTTGGTTGGTAGTTTAACGACTGTATAGTTTGAGTAACAGTAAAGCAAAACGGAGCCATTGGGCTCCGTTTTTATATGGTTAGAATCTATCTTGGCTTTATGCCGCTTCGATAACTTCTTCAATTCGTTTCATTGAGCTTAACAGGTGTTGATCCAGTAGCTCTGTCGCTTGATCGACATTTTTAGCCAGTACTAACTTCATGATCATTTCGTGTTCATCGATATTGAACAGGTCGTCTGTCACCGTTTCAGCCGACAGGACTAGGAAACGATAACGCTTAACTTGGTTGATCAAGTCATCAAAGAATTTAAACATGTTCTCTGAATCCGCGCCTTCAAGCAATGATACATGGAACTGTTGGTGACGTTCTTCCCACTCAGCGCAGTCAAACTCTTCTGCCACATATTGGATTTTAGACAGTTTATGGTAAGACGTCAGTACTTCTAATTCCCAGCTTTCATCGCCTGATGAAATGGCTTTTTTAAGCAAAACTGAAGAGACAACACGAAGGCTTTCGTACAAATCGTTAAGCTCTTTCTTTGATACCGGAGATACCCAGCAGCCTTTTTGTGGCTCTAGTTTTACGTACTTGCTCCAAGACAATTGTACTAAAGCTTCACGAATTGGCGATGCGCCCACGTTGTATCTACTTTTTAGATCAGCAACAACGAGTTTTTGGCCAGGGAGTAATTCACCATTCAGGATATCTTGGCGAATCATTTTCGATACTTTATCAGTGAGAGTAGGACTAGACATTACAAACCTCATGTATATATTTGATTTCTAGTCTGCTAATCCGTCTCTTAGAAAGAGTCAATTGGAAGTTAACAGTACGTAGTTCTATTATGTATTGATAATACAGCGTACTGAAAAGTTAGGCAAGATATTGTTTCATAAAAAAAGAGGGCCGAAGCCCTCTTTTATATTTTATTGCGTTGCTGCTCTCGATTATAGAACGTGAACAGACGCTGTGTTTGTAGTACCAGAAGCTACTAGAGCACCAGAAACCATAACTACGATGTCGCCTTTGTTACCTAGGCCAGATTGTAGAGCGATTTCTTTACCGTTGATGTAGAAAGCGTCTGTGTTCTCGATAGAGTCAACAAGAACTGGCTTAACACCTTTAGTAAGAACTAGCTGTGCAGCTGTCTTTTCGTTAGTTGTTAGAGCCAGAATGTTTGCAGTTGGGAAGTACTTACGTACTGAACGTGCAGACTTACCGCCTTCAGTTGCAACAACGATTAGAGGAGCAGCTAGCTTCTCAGCAGTGTCTACCGCGCCTTTACATACTGCTTCAGTGATGCGTAGACGTGGGCTGTCTAGACGAGAACCTAGTTCAGCTTTAAGAGCTGAATCAGTACGGTTCGCGATTTGAGCCATGATAGTAACAGCTTCAACTGGGTACTTACCTTTAGCAGTTTCACCAGAAAGCATTACTGCATCAGTACCATCCATGATTGCGTTCGCAACGTCACCCGCTTCTGCGCGAGTTGGACGTGGGTTGCTGATCATAGAGTCAAGCATTTGAGTTGCAGTGATAACCATCTTACGTGCACGGTTACACTTCTCGATCATCATTTTCTGAGCGAAGATTACTTCTTCAGCTGGGATTTCAACACCTAGGTCACCACGAGCAACCATGATGCCGTCAGAAGCTTCAAGGATTGAATCGAAGTTATCTACACCTTCTTGGTTTTCAATCTTAGAAATGATGTGGATGTTTTCGCCACCGTTAGCGTTTAGAAGCTCACGGATTTCTTTAACATCGTCTTCTTTACGGATGAAAGAAGCAGCTACGAAATCAACGCCTTGCTCACAACCAAACTTAAGGTCAGCTTTGTCTTTCTCAGAAAGAGCTGGAAGTTGAACAGAAACGCCAGGAAGGTTAACACCTTTGTTTTCGCCTAGAGCACCGTTGTTAAGAACTTTACACTTAACTTCAGTTTCTGTTGTTGCGATAACTTCCATTTCGATTAGGCCGTCATCAACAAGGATAGTGTTACCTGCTGTTAGGTCTTTAGCGAAACCTAGGTAAGTTACTGCTACTACGTCTTTGTTACCAACAACTGTTGCGTCAGTTGTGAAAGTGAACTCTTGACCAGCTACTAGATCTACGTCGTTACCATCTTCAAGTTTGATAGTACGGATTTCAGGACCTTTAGTATCTAGAAGGATAGCAAGTTGCTCACCTTTGTTTTCCATTACTTTACGGAAGTTCGCGATACGAGTGCCGTGTTCTGCGAAATCACCGTGAGAGAAGTTAAGACGCATAACGTTCATGCCAGCATCTACTAGTTCAGTTAGCTTCTCTACAGATTCAGTTTTAGGGCCAATCGTACATACGATTTTGGTCTTTTTCATGGAAGGTACTCTCCGGTAAGTATTGTTACAATTTGAAATTTATTTAAGTTCTGAAGATTGGTCCGCTACATCAACATTTTGTGCCTGTTGTGTAAAAGCGCGGGACTTCCAATATGTCCTTCAGAGTTGTAAGTCTTTCATCAATTTTAGTCATTTTATGACTAAAAGATTTTGATTCAACGTCGGGTTTCTGTGACTTACACCAATATATCAGGTGAAAGTTGCAGAAAAATAACGGTCAGTTTTGTAATTTTTTTTCTTTTCGGGTGCGGATTCTACCACCTAATGAGTTCAATATCACTGCTTAACAATTGTCTTAGGACAAGGTTTCATCGCTATTTATTAATTTTTTGGATCAAAATAAATGGACTAAATAGTTTCGTTGTAACTATAATATGTTTCATATCGAAACTTAATGGCCTTTTCTAAATGTCGAAACGAAACACCCAGCTCAGAAGACATGCAATTTCTAATCTAGTGAATGAAAAGGGGGAGGTTAGTGTTGATGAATTATCCGCTAAGTTCGAAACCTCAGAGGTCACGATTAGAAAGGACTTGGCGTCTTTAGAGAAAAACGGTCAGCTTTTACGCCGTTATGGTGGTGCGATTTCATTACCGAAAGAGGTTGTGAACGAAGAACTGGGTCAAAAAGTTTCGACTCGAAAGATTTCATTAGCAAAAGCCGCTGCAGATTTGATTCGCGACCATAATCGCATTGTCATCGATAGTGGCAGCACTACCGGCGCCTTGATTCAGCAGCTTAATACTAAGCGTGGTTTGGTTGTTATGACCAATTCATTGCACGTTGCTAATGCGCTTAATGAGCTTGAAAGCGAACCAACGTTATTAATGACGGGTGGTACTTGGGATACCCATTCGGATTCTTTCCAAGGCAAAGTCGCGGAGTCAGTACTTCGTGCTTACGATTTTGACCAATTGTTTATTGGAGCTGATGGTATCGACCTTGATAGAGGCACGACCACGTTCAATGAATTGATTGGCCTGAGCAAAGTTATGGCTGAAGTGTCACGAGAAGTGATCGTGATGGTTGAGTCTGAAAAAGTGGGACGAAAGATCCCTAATCTGGAATTAGCGTGGGAACACATCGATATTTTGATTACTGATACAGACTTGGACAAAGAATTCCAAGCAAGTATTGAATCACATGACGTTCGAGTGATCCTAACTGATCCTGCTTAAACCTAATTTTAACTATTATGCATTTACCTTCCTATAATTGATCTTAATGAAAGATATGGCCTTTGCTTGCTGCCAGTAGGAATAAACGAAATTGATGGAGTAAAACTATGTGTGGAATTGTTGGTGCAGTAGCACAACGTGATGTAGCCGAAATTTTAGTAGAAGGCCTTCGCCGCCTAGAATACCGAGGCTACGATTCTGCGGGTGTCGCTGTAGTCGATACTGAATCTAACCTAACTCGTGTACGCCGCCTTGGCAAAGTACAAGAGTTAGCAGACGCAGTCGATCAGCAACATGTAATTGGCGGTACTGGTATCGCTCATACACGTTGGGCAACACACGGTGAGCCGTCTGAAGCGAATGCACACCCACACATGTCTGGTGATATTGCTGTTGTACACAATGGTATTATCGAAAACCATGAAGCACTGCGTGCTCTTCTTCAAGAGCGTGGTTACGTGTTTACTTCACAAACGGATACTGAAGTTATCGCTCACTTGGTTGAATGGGAACTTCGTACTTCTGATTCATTGGTTGAAGCGCTTCAAAAGACAGCGAAACAATTAGACGGTGCATACGGCACGGTGGCGGTTGATCGTAAAGATCCTAGCCGCATCGTTGTGGCTCGTTCAGGTAGCCCGATCGTTATCGGTTTTGGTGTTGGTGAAAACTTCTTAGCATCTGACCAACTTGCACTATTAAGCGTAACTCGTCGCTTCATGTACCTAGAAGAGGGTGATGTTGCTGAGGTTACTCGTCGTGATGTTACGGTATTTGATGTAGCGGGCGAGCGTGTTGAGCGTGACATCGTTGAATCAAACGCAGAGCACGATGCAGGTGATAAAGGTCAATACCGTCACTTCATGCAAAAAGAGATCTTTGAGCAGCCAACAGCGCTGATCAATACAATGGAAGGTCGCATCTCTGACACTTCTGTAATCACTAATGCAATCGGTGTTAAAGCTGAAGAGATCCTAAGCAAAGTAGAACACGTGCAGATCATCGCATGTGGTACGTCTTACAACTCAGGCATGGCAGCTCGTTACTGGTTTGAGTCTCTAGCAGGCGTAAGCTGTGACGTAGAGATTGCTTCTGAATTCCGTTACCGTGATTTCGTTGTTCGTCCGAACAGCTTATTGGTGACTCTGTCTCAGTCTGGTGAAACGGCGGATACGCTTGCTGCACTTCGTCTTGCAAAAGAGAAGGGTTACATGTCAGCAATGACTATCTGTAACGTAGCGGGTTCTTCACTGGTTCGTGAATCTGACTTTGCCTTCATGACTCGCGCAGGAACTGAAATCGGTGTTGCTTCAACTAAAGCCTTCACAACACAGCTAGCGGCTATGCTGATGATGGTAACTTCAATTGGTCGTCTACAAGGTCGCATCAATGAAGAGAAAGAAGCTGAAATCGTTCAAGCACTGCATCAATTGCCTGCTGATATTGAAAAAGCACTCGCATTCGATAAAGAGATCGAAGCGCTAGCACCTGATTTTGCAGATAAGCATCACACACTATTCTTGGGTCGTGGTGAGTTCTACCCAATCGCAATGGAAGCGTCTCTTAAGTTGAAAGAGATCTCTTACATTCACGCAGAAGCCTACGCGGCTGGTGAGCTTAAGCACGGTCCTTTGGCTCTTATCGATGCAGATATGCCAGTTGTCGTTATTGCACCAAGTAACGACTTGCTAGAGAAGCTAAAATCAAACGTTGAAGAAGTACGTGCTCGTGGCGGTCTACTGTACGTATTCGCTGATGAAGATGCGGGCTTTGAAAGCGATGAGAACATGAAGATCATCAAGATGCCTCACGTAAGTGAAGTAACAGCACCTATCTACTACACAGTACCGATGCAGCTGTTGTCTTACCACGTAGCGCTAATCAAAGGTACCGATGTTGACCAACCTCGTAACCTAGCGAAAGCGGTAACGGTTGAGTAATCGTTAGCCTATCTAAGAAAATTAGATAATAAGAAGCCCATCCTGTGATGGGCTTTTTTGTGCCTGTTAGTTAACGATCAGCGTTAGATCTAGCTTTAACGGCATTAAGCATTAAGGGCTTGCTCTAGGTCAGCAAAGATATCGTCAATGTGTTCAATACCTACTGAGAGGCGAATCATCTCTGGTGATACACCCGCTTGTTTTTGTTCTGCTTCGCTTAGTTGACGGTGTGTTGTAGAGGCAGGGTGACACGCGAGAGACTTGGCATCGCCGATGTTCACCAAGCGCTTGAAGATTTGTAGCGCATCATAGAAACGAACACCTGCTTCATAACCGTCTTTCAAGCCAAAAGATAAAATGGCAGACGGCTTACCTTGCATGTATTTCTCAGCCAGCGGATAGAACTCAGACGTTGGTAAACCAGCGTAGCTCACCCAACTTACTTTCTCATGTTGCTGAAGGTACTCCGCTACTTTCAGTGCATTCTCTGTGTGTCGCTCCATACGTAACGACAACGTCTCTAATCCTTGCATCAGCATGAAAGCATTCATGGGTGACAGTGCTGCGCCGGTATTACGTAGTGGAACCGTTCGAGCGCGGCCAATAAACGCAGCTTCGCCAAAAGCTTCGGTATAAACCACACCGTGGTAAGAAGGCTCTGGCTGATTAAATACGGGGAAACGATCTTTGTGCTCGGCCCATGGGAATTTGCCTGAATCGACAATCACGCCACCCAATGTTGTTCCGTGACCACCAACGTACTTTGTTAGCGAGTGCACCACGATATCGGCACCAAAATCGATAGGCTTACATAGCACTGGAGTCGCTACTGTGTTATCAACAATCACAGGTACACCCTGTGCGTGAGCAAGTTCTGCGACACGTTCTAAGTCGATGATATTACCTGCTGGGTTGCCAATACTCTCACAGTAAACCGCTTTGGTTTTTTCATCGATCAGTGCAGCCAAGCTTTCAGGTTTATCGTCTTTGGCAAAGCGAACCTCTATGCCTTGGTTTGGCAGCATGTGAGCAAATAGGGTGTAAGTACCGCCGTAAAGCTGGGGCGTGGAGACAATGTTGTCACCGATCTGTGCCAACGTTTGAATCGCGTAGTTGATCGCCGCGCTGCCCGCACTCACGACTAAGCCAGCAATCCCGCCTTCTAAGGCCGCCATACGTTTTTCCAACACATCGTTGGTTGGATTCATTATGCGAGTGTAGATATTGCCTGGCACCGCAAGGTTAAACAGGTCGGCGCCGTGTTGTGCATCATCGAATTCATAAGCAACGGTTTGGTAAATAGGAGTCGCAACTGATTTGGTTGTTGGATCGGTTTCGTAGCCGAAGTGAATCGAGAGTGTTTCGTCTTTCATGTTTCTTCCCTGAACTATTGAACGATTTATGTACGTTCATATTGCCGTCTTTTTTATAAAAGAAAAGTAAGCTTAGTCACAGAGAGGCAATTGGAATTGTGTGCGGGACGATTCATTATTTGTAGGAGATATAGCAGTGAGTTGTACAGATCTAGAAAAGCAAAAAGCCAGAGCAGCGTGAACTGTTCTGGCTTTTCTAATTTGGTGGCCCCTCCCAGATTTGAACTGGGGACCGAACGATTATGAGTCGTGCGCTCTAACCACTGAGCTAAGGGGCCGTAGGGCATAGATTATAGGGGAACCATTCAGTGGTGTCTAGACACTATAAGGGGCAATTCCGCTTACATCTTAGCCACTTAAATCACGCAGGCACAAAAAAGGTGAGCCAACGCTCACCTTTTCTATTTTATGCTTAAAAGCTAACCACACTAAAGCGTGTGATTACTCGTCTAGGAAGCTACGCAGAGTTTCTGAGCGGCTTGGGTGACGAAGTTTACGCAGTGCTTTCGCTTCGATCTGACGGATACGTTCACGAGTAACGTCGAACTGTTTACCAACCTCTTCAAGAGTGTGGTCAGTGTTCATGTCGATACCGAAACGCATACGCAGTACTTTCGCTTCACGAGGTGTTAGGCCTGCAAGAACGTCTTTAGTTGCGCCGCGTAGGCTTGTTGCCGTTGCAGAATCTAAAGGAAGTTCTAGAGTCGTATCCTCGATGAAATCACCTAGGTGCGAATCTTCGTCGTCACCGATTGGTGTCTCCATTGAGATTGGCTCTTTAGCGATTTTCAGTACTTTACGGATCTTGTCTTCAGGCATTTGCATGCGCTCAGCCAGTTCTTCCGGAAGTGGTTCACGACCCATCTCTTGTAGCATTTGACGAGAGATACGGTTTAGTTTGTTGATCGTTTCGATCATGTGAACCGGAATACGGATAGTACGAGCTTGGTCGGCAATCGAACGAGTGATTGCTTGACGGATCCACCAAGTAGCGTAAGTAGAGAATTTGTAACCACGACGGTATTCAAACTTATCTACAGCTTTCATCAGACCGATGTTACCTTCTTGAATTAGATCCAAGAATTGTAGGCCACGGTTTGTGTACTTCTTAGCAATCGAGATTACTAGACGTAAGTTCGCTTCAACCATCTCTTTCTTCGCACGACGAGCTTTCGCTTCACCGATAGACATACGACGGCTGATATCTTTAATGCTTTGAACAGTAAGAGACGTCTCTTTCTCGATCATATCCAGTTTTTGGATTGAGCGACGGATATCGTTCTCGTTACGTTTGATCTTTTCTGCGTATGGCTTGTCTGAAGCTAATACTTCGTCCAACCATGCTTCGCTAGATTCATTACCCGTAAATAGAGCAATGAAAGATTTCTTCGGCATTTTGCCGTACTCAACCGTTTGACGCATGATTAGGCGTTCTTGAGTACGTACGCGATCCATTGAAGTACGCAGTTCGTTTACTAGGTAATCAAACTGTTTTGGCGTTAGACGGAACTCTTTGAATACGTCTTGCATCATTGTCGTTGCAAGTGTTGCTTTCGGGCTTTCGTGGCCGTATTCATTGATTGCTAGTTGACGGTTTTGGTAGCTAGTGCGAAGTGCTGTGAACTTCTCAAGAGCAAGCTCAGGATCAATACCTGTATCTTCCTCTTCTTCTTCCTCGTCGTCTTCTGCTTCTTCTTTGTCTTCGTCTTCTAGATCAGTTTTAGCAAGTTCTGAACCGATGTGAGTTGCCGTTGGCGCAGCTGTGCCATCGTCGTCTGGGTCAACAAAGCCATTGATTAGGTCTGTTAAACGAATCTCTTCAGCGAGTACGCGGTCAAACTGTTCCAAGATGTATGGAATCGTACCTGGGTATTCAGCAACAGATAGTTGAACGGTATTGATACCATCTTCAATGCGCTTCGCAATGTCGATCTCGCCTTCACGAGTCAGTAGCTCAACCGTACCCATTTCACGCATGTACATGCGAACTGGGTCAGTAGTACGGCCAATCTCGCTTTCTACGCTTGAAAGCGCAGCAGCAGCAGCTTCAGCTGCATCTTCATCTATATTGGCATCGTCATCATTAAGAGCTAGATCATCAGCGTCAGGTGCAGTTTCTACTACCTTGATACCCATGTCGTTGATCATTTGAATGATGTCTTCTACCTGTTCAGAATCCACGATTTCTGCAGGTAGGTGGTCGTTTACTTCGGCGTAGGTCAGATAGCCTTGTTCCTTGCCTTTAATAACAAGTAATTTAAGCTGTGACTGCGGATTTTGATCCATAGATGATATCCAACTTCAGGTCTGGTGAAGGACGTTGCATTCTCAAATGCAAACCAATTATGTTAACAAATTTATTAAATGCTGACTAATCAAACAGGGTTACGCTTTTAGATCTAGCATTAAAGCTAGTAGCTCCCTTTTTTCTTCGGCTGATAAACCGACGCTTCTTGCTTTGGCCTGCAGGTTTTCAATTTGTTTTTCAACGCACTGGGCAAGTATGTTGTCCAATGAATCTAAAAATATGTCTTCTTGATTGTCTTCGTCGAGAGGGATTTCCCAGCTCGCGAGACGAGACAGAAGAGCCTCATGTTTATTGTGTCGCCAATGCTCTAATAATTGGCCTGTGTTGATATGGGGATGCGCGTGGCATTTATCAAGTACTTCGACGAATAAACTTAGTCCAGGCAACTGTAAGCCTTTGACACTTGATAAATCCGGTACCATATCAGCATAGCTCGGATTTTGGATAAGCAAAGCGATAACTTCTCGCATTGGAGTGCGCTTCAGCTCTTTATGCGGCTGAGGTGTCGGGTTCTTAGTATGAACACGAGCTCGTCTCAGTTGGTTATCAAATCCAGTACGCTCATCCAATAATTTTTCGAGCAGTTCTTGGAAATAACTGTCAGGGATTTTGTTAATCAAGGCGCTTGCGTGTGCTCGCAGTGCCGACTTCCCTTCCGTTGTTCCCAAATTCAATTTATGTATCTCAATAAGATTGTCGAACAAGTAAGTAGAAAGCGGTGTCGCATTCTGTACCAGTTGTTCGAAGGCTTCTTGGCCATTCTCTCTTATATAGCTATCTGGGTCTTCGCCATCGGGTAAAAACAGAAACTTGAGCGTGTTACCTGTTTTCAGGTATTCAAGCGCATTTTCGAGTGCGCGCCATGCGGCTTCTTTACCTGCTCGGTCACCATCGTAACAACAAACCACTGTGCTGGTTTGGCGGAACAACATTTGAACATGGTCACCGGTTGTCGAGGTGCCCAGTGATGCCACTGAGTAATCAACACCATATTGCGCTAATGCTACGACATCCATGTAACCTTCAACCACAAGTATTTGCGGCGGTTCACGGTAGGCTTGCAGCACTTCATAAAGGCCGTAAAGCTCTTTACCTTTATGGAAGATAGGCGTTTCTGGTGAGTTCAGGTATTTCGGTGTGCCGTCTTCTAAGACACGACCACCAAAACCAATCACTCGACCACGACGATCGCGAATCGGGAACATGACACGTCCACGGAATCGGTCGTATCGGTTACCTTTATCGTTTTCTATCAACATGCCGCCAGTAACGAGCATGTCTTGGGCTTCTTTTTGTTGCCCAAAGTTCTTACGAACCAAGTCCCATTCATCAGCGACGTAGCCAATGCCAAACTTCTGTACGATTTCACCAGACAGTCCACGATTCTTTAGGTAATCAATCGCAGGCTTGTTAGCTGAGATTTTCAGTTGAGAACGGTAAAAATTACTGATGCCGCCCATCAAATCGTAGAGGTTACGTTTTTGTTCGCTGTTGGCTCTTGGTGCCGTGGATATTTCACCACTGCGCTGTTCTCTAGGAACATCAAGGCCTAAAAATGAGGCAAGTTCTTCAATGGCTTCAACAAAGTCGAGACGTTCGAACTCCATAATGAAGTCGATGGCATTGCCATGCACGCCACAACCAAAGCAGTGATAAAACTGTTTTTCTTGGCTTACGCTAAAAGAAGGGGTCTTCTCGTTGTGAAATGGACAACAAGCGCCATAGTTTTTGCCTTTTTTCTTAAGTTTCACGCGTGCGTCCACAATATCGACAATGTCGAGACGCGCTAGGAGATCATCGATGAAACTACGCGGGATGTGTCCTGCCATAAAACCTTAGAAAAATGCACTAACTGAGAGTGTGGATAATAATAGTTTGAATAGGTTACAGATACAAACAAGCCGTGCGTTCCGAAGGATTGCACGGCTTGTTGCAATTTGATTTGGGATTAAGCGAGTTTAGAACGAACTAAACCACTAACTTTTCCCATATCTGCACGCCCTTGAATTTGTGGTTTCAAGATAGCCATTACTTTACCCATGTCTTGCATGCCCGCAGGTTGAGCTTCCGCGATTGCGCTATCAAGTAGTGCAACAACTTCTTCTTCAGTTAACGGTTGAGGCATAAAGCCTTCAAGTACAGTAATTTCTGCTTTTTCCACGTCAGCAAGATCTTGACGATTTGCTGATTCATATTGAGCAACAGAATCGCGACGTTGCTTAACCATTTTAACTAATATAGCAATTATGTCGTCGTCGTTCAGAGTGATCCGTTCGTCAACTTCACGTTGCTTAATTGCTGAAAGAGCTAAGCGGATAGTGCCAAGGCGCGGTTTGTCCTTGGCTTTCATCGCTAATTTTTGCTCTTCTTTGAGTTGTTCAATAAGAGCCATAACTCAGTCCTTATGGATTAAGTTATTAGTACAGGCGAACGCGACGTGCGTTTTCGCGAGCTAGCTTCTTAGCGTGACGCTTTTGAGCTGCTGCTTTAGCGCGTTTGCGAACTGTAGTTGGCTTTTCGTAATGCTCACGACGACGCACTTCAGAAAGGATACCTGCTTTTTCACAAGAGCGCTTGAAACGACGTAGTGCAACGTCGAACGGTTCGTTTTCACGTACTTTAACTATTGGCATATGCCTTTCACCTCAGGGGTTATTCATTATCGCTGGTCACTCAGTACCAAATCAGAGAAGTTACCCATCGAGCTAACTCTCTATTCGCGTTTGGCCATTAACCAGCTTGATCAAAAATGGTGCGGAATTTTAATCCGATCACAGTGGCTTTGTAAAGCACTTTGTCGATTATAGTCTGTACAATATTTGTTTGAAGAGCTTAGGCAGGGTAATATTGCGCTAATTTCCCATTTTAGACGAAAGCGTGCCGAGAAAATTATGCGCATTATTGGTATTGAAACCTCTTGTGATGAGACAGGAATTGCGATTTATGATGATGAGCAAGGCCTGCTTTCTCATCAATTATACAGTCAAGTTAAGCTGCACGCCGATTATGGTGGTGTGGTTCCTGAGTTGGCATCGCGTGACCACGTAAAAAAGACCATCCCACTGATTAAAGCGGCATTGGCTGAAGCGAATCTCACGTCAAAAGACATTGATGGTGTGGCTTACACTGCGGGACCTGGTTTAGTTGGTGCTCTACTGGTTGGTGCAACCATTGGTCGCAGTATCGCTTATGCTTGGGGTGTGCCAGCTGTACCTGTTCACCACATGGAAGGTCACCTTCTTGCTCCTATGTTAGAAGATAACCCGCCACCATTCCCATTTGTAGCTCTGCTAGTTTCTGGCGGACATACCATGATGGTAGAAGTGAAGGGCATCGGCGAGTATCGAATTCTTGGTGAATCGATTGATGATGCTGCAGGTGAAGCATTTGATAAAACCGCGAAGTTGATGGGCTTAGATTACCCAGGTGGTCCATTGCTGTCTCGTTTAGCAGAAAAAGGCACACCAGGTCGTTTTAAGTTCCCGCGTCCAATGACCGATCGCCCGGGACTCGATATGAGCTTTTCTGGTCTAAAGACATTTGCTGCGAACACCATTCGTGCGAATGACAACGACGATCAGACGCGTGCTGATATCGCTTACGCTTTCCAAGAGGCCGTTTGTGCGACCTTGGTAATTAAATGTAAGCGTGCCTTGGCGGAAACGGGCATGAAACGTATAGTGATTGCTGGTGGCGTAAGTGCCAACAAACAGCTACGTATTGAGCTTGAAGCGTTGGCGAAGAAAATTGGTGGTGAGGTTTATTACCCACGAACTGAGTTCTGTACTGATAACGGTGCGATGATTGCTTATGCGGGTATGCAACGCCTTAAAAATGGTGAAACGGCTGATTTGTCTGTTCATGCCACGCCGCGTTGGCCAATTGACCAACTAGAGCCAATTGCTTAACTAGTCGCAATCGTTCAACGAGAACCTGTTGATCAACAAAAGCTAAGCGCAGAATAAACCATAGCATTTCGATAAACGGTCGCCTTGAGCGGCCGTTTTTATATCCTAGCTTACCGACTATATGTCGATAAATAATTGCCGATAGAGATTAGGGAAGAAAATGAATAAGTTCACTGTAGATAACCAGTCGATGACGTACCTAGATGAAGGTCAAGGCCCTGTTGTTGTATTTGGCCACAGCTATCTTTGGGATAGTGCAATGTGGCAGCCACAGGTCGAGGCTCTAAAAGCTCAGTATCGCTGTATTGTTCCAGAGCTTTGGTCTCATGGTGAATCACAAGCCGCGCCGAACTCGATGCATAACCTGAAAGATTACGCTCAACACATTTTGGATCTCCTTGATCATTTAGAAATCGAAGAGTTTTCCGTTGTCGGCTTATCGGTGGGCGGTATGTGGGGAACAGAACTAGCGGAGTTAGCGCCTGCGCGAATCCAGTCTTTGGTGCTTATGGATACCTTTGTTGGTTTAGAGCCAGAAGTTGCCCATGCTAAATACTTCAGCATGTTAGACACCATTACTCAAACAAAAATGGTTCCTCAACCGATTGTTGAAGCCGTGGTTCCACTATTCTTCGCCAATGACGCTCACACAAACTCACCAGCTTTGGTTGAGAGCTTTACTCAGCATTTGTCTGAACTTCAGGGTGATACAGCGGAAGAAGTCGCGCGAATCGGTCGAATGGTATTTGGGCGTCGCGATATGATTGAAGTGGTAGAGAACTTTGCACTGCCAGTTTTGATTGCTGTAGGGCAAGAGGATAAGCCACGTCCGGCACTTGAATCATACCTAATGCATGATTGCATTACGGGCAGTGAGTTAGTGGTGATTCCAGGTGCTGGTCATATTAGCTCGCTTGAGCAACCAGAGTTTGTGAACACAATGCTGAAGACGTTTTTAGATAAACATCTGCTGTAAGTTCTTAAAGACTGAATAGTATTGATCGACTGAGATTTGTGTCGGTTTGAATTTATCTCGGTTTAAAAATAGTTCGGCTTAGACATGACAGTTTAAGCCGATTTTTTTTGTCCGAGTTTTGGCTCGCTGCCATCGAGAAGGCGGCGGATATTCTGATGGTGACGCAACACAATCAAGCAACACAGCATGGCCACTGGCAGCGTATATTGTGGTTTGACTAACCAAGCGTAGAAAGGCGCAAGTAAGACGGTGACCAGTGCCGCCAATGAAGAGTAGCGAAACAAAAACGCGACCACTAACCAAGTCGCCATGATCATGCCTGTTAAATCGAATCCAATTGGGGCGATGGCTCCGAGTGCGGTTGCGACGCCTTTACCACCTTTGAAGTGGAAGAAGATTGGATACATATGACCAAGACACGCCGCTATCGCGACAACACCTAAAATGATCGGGTCGATTTTGAGGTAGTAGCCAAGCCAGACTGGAATGGTACCTTTAAGCATGTCACACAAAAGGACGGCAGCAGCTGCGCCTTTACCGCCAACACGCAGAACATTGGTTGCTCCAGGGTTGTTAGAACCTACCGTTCGAGGATCAGGGAGTCTTAAAACTCGGCATATCAAGACCGCACTCGAGATTGAACCTAGTAAATAGGCAGCAATGATCATGATGAGAGCCAAAGGGGTCATGTCTGTCCTTAACGGTTATAAGCCTAACGATGGGAAAATAATGCTCAATCCCAGAGTAATTGATATCATATCCGGAATTACGCAAATAATACGTTTTTTTCCCCCATATGGGTATCCGACCTCTAAAAGGACAAGTCATGGCACTGGATAAAGTTTTCATTGAACAGCTAGAAGTAATTACAACGATCGGTGTTTACGATTGGGAACAAGAGATTAAACAAAAACTTGTGCTTGATATTGAAATGGCTCATGACAATCGCCCTGCGGGTAAAAGTGACGATGTGGTTGATGCCTTGGACTACTCGACGGTAAGTACTGCTGTGCTGGATCATATTGCTAATGGCCGATTTCTATTGGTTGAGCGTGTGGCAGAAGAAGTCGCTGAACTAATCATGACTCAGTTCTCAGTACCTTGGATCAAAATCCGTTTAGCTAAGCCTGGCGCAGTGCCTCAAGCAAAAGCTGTAGGCGTGATCATCGAAAGAGGTCAGGCATGACAATAGCCTATGTTGGTGTTGGCACGAACATAGACCGCGACAAGCATGCAAAGGTGGCATGGACAGAGCTTCAATCGTTAGGGACTAACCTTAAATGCTCTAAAATCTATCACTGTGAGCCTGTTGGGTTTAAAAGCCACTCGTTTTATAACTTTGTGATAGAGCTTGATACTCCGTTGTCATTGACGGAGTTTTCACAACAGTTACGTAAAATTGAGTTTAAATGGGGTCGCTCCCAAGATGCGCATAAACTTCAAGACCGTAAACTCGATCTTGATATTGTGCTGTTTGGTGAGGCGGTTTCTGCGAGTGATCCAGAATTACCACGTAGTGATATCTATAAATATCCTTTTGTAACACAACCACTTTATGATCTTTGTCCTGCGAGAGTGATCCCGCAAGACGGAAGAACCGTCGGTGATATATGGCAGAATATGCAGCAATTAGACTCGCTCTCTGTCGTAGACATAAAACTATAATTTTTAAGGTAAGTAATGAGTTATTTTGAAGCGTTTATATTGGCGTTGGTGCAAGGCTTTACTGAATTCCTGCCTATTTCCAGTTCGGCACACTTAATCCTTCCTTCTGCTGTTTTAGGCTGGGAAGATCAAGGTTTGGCTTTTGATGTCGCGGTCCATGTCGGTACTTTGGCTGCCGTGGTTATTTATTTCCGCAAAGAAGTGGTGTCTCTTTTGGGCGCTTTCTTTGGATCTATTTTTAAGGGCGATCGCAGCAAAGAAGCGAAGCTAGCGTGGATGATCATTCTCGCGACGATTCCTGCGTGTATCTTTGGTTTGTTGATGAAAGATATTGTTGAGATCTACTTACGCAGTGCGTGGGTGATTGCAACGACCACCATCATCTTTGGCCTATTGCTATGGTGGGTGGATAAGAACTCAAGCCTGCGTGATGACGAATACCAAGCGGGTTGGAAAAAGGCGTTGTTTATCGGTCTTGCTCAGGCAATGGCGATCATCCCTGGAACATCGCGTTCTGGTGCGACGATTACGGCCGCGCTTTATCTTGGTTTTACACGTGAAGCCGCTGCTCGATTCTCTTTCTTGATGTCTATCCCAATCATCACTCTAGCTGGTGGTTACTTAGGTCTTAAGTTGGTGACAAGCGGTGACCCAATCCATGTTGGCACTCTGCTAACGGGTGTTGCGGTGTCTTTCATCAGTGCTTATATCTGTATTCACTTCTTCTTGAAGCTTATCTCGCGTATGGGTATGACACCGTTTGTTATCTACCGCCTGATTTTAGGTTGTGGTCTGTTTGCTTTCTTAATGATGCAGTAATAAGTGCTTATGCAGCACCCTACAAGTTGAAATGAAAAACCCGCTTAGTCGCGGGTTTTTTAATGCGTATTTACTGGCGTAGTGAAGATTAACTGTTAGATAGTTCTGATAACGCGCTCTCAATCGCGACAGCTCTGCGTTTCTCTTGTTCTTCTCTAATATCTTTACCTTGAAAGCCATCTGAAATAATCGATTTCACTTCGACTTGAAGCGCTGCTTGGTAAGCCACTTCAAAACGCGCTTTCTGAGGGTAAGGCTGATCTTCTAATCCTTTACGGCCAGCATGATCGGCTTGGCAGCAAAGCAAGATGTCATTGAGCCTGTCTGGTTTACGCCAAACATCAAACTTGTTCAGAACCTTGAGGAAAGTTGTAGGTTTGAGTTCTCCTGCGCGATGGATATTAGAGTGTTGCTCACACACTAACAGCGCGAGGTCTCTGAATTCATTAGGCACTCTTACTCTTTCACACAGCTTCTTAATGATCTTCAAGCCAGTATGACAATGCATTTTGTGGCTTGGCCATTCGGCTTGTGGTGTGACGCCTTTACCCAAGTCATGCACTTGAGCTGCAAAACGTACTGGTAGCGATGAGCTTAATAGCGCAGCTTGCTGAGCAACCATCAGAGTGTGAATGCCAGTATCGATCTCTGGGTGCCATTTTTCAGGTTGAGGTACGCCAAATAGAGCGTCAATCTCAGGTAAAACAACCGCCAATGCGCCACATTCTCTTAAAACGGAAAGGAACACTTCAGGGTGCGGTGTACTAAGCGACTTATGCCACTCTTGCCAAACACGCTCAGCCGTGAGGTGTGCCAGTTCTCCAGATAGAACGATCTCACTCATCATCAGCATGGTTTCAGGTGCAATCGTAAAGTTGAGATGGTGAAGTTTAGCGGCGAAGCGAGCCACACGGAGCACACGAAGAGGATCTTCAACAAAAGCGTCCGAGACGTGTCTTAGAATACGGTTATCAAGATCTTGCTGCCCATGATAAGGATCGCAGAGCTCGCCTTTATCATCTTGAGCGATGGCGTTGATCGTGAGATCTCGACGCATCAGATCTTCTTCCAAACTCACGTCCGGAGCAAAATAACACTCGAAACCCGTGTAGCCCGAACCTGACTTTCTCTCGGTACGAGCCAGTGCGTGCTCTTCTTTGGTTTTTGGGTGTAAGAATACAGGGAAATCTTTCCCGACAGCAGTAAAGCCAAGGCTTTCCATTTCTTGAGGGGTACTTCCTACCACGACCCAATCTCTATCATAGCTATCAATATTGAGCAGCTTATCGCGTACCGCTCCACCGACTAGGTAGCGCTGTAACCCACGCTCTTTTGGTAGGCTATCGTATATTTGCAACTTATCACCTCGAAATGTTTTATCACTGCTGGACTTTACTGCGAGCAATGGTACTTTCCATTAATCGTAATTATAGGGCAGCACATGTATAAGGAATATTTTGGCTTCGTTGAGATGCCATTTTCGATTGTACCAAATTCTCGCTATTTGTTTTTGAGTCAGCGTCACCAAGAAGCGATGCAGAACCTACAAGCCGGTTTAGGCGAGGGTGGGGGCTTTGCGATGCTTACTGGTGAAGTGGGTACCGGAAAAACAACGGTCGCCAAAGCGATGTTGTCATCACTCGATAATCAGACTCAAGCTGGCCTTATACTTAACCCTACGTTTTCCAATACGGATTTACTGGAAGCTATTTGTGATGAGTTCGAGGTCGAGTACCCTGAACGAGCATCGCTGAAACAGCTCAGCCAAGCGATTCATTATTTCCTGTTGGATAGCCATGCTGAAGGTATTCAAACCTTACTGGTGATTGACGAGGCCCAACATCTCGCAGCCGATGTGTTGGAGCAGCTACGCCTTCTAACCAATCTAGAAACAGACAGTCGTAAGCTGTTAAAAGTGCTGTTGGTTGGTCAACCGGAATTGCAGCAGCATTTACAGACCACTCAGCTACGTCAGCTTGCACAGCGCATTACAGGTCGTTATCACTTACTGCCTCTTAATACTGAAGAGACTGGCAAGTACATCGCGTTTCGTTTGGAGACTGCAGGTGGCGAGCAAATGTTATTTTCGAATCGTGCTATCAAGCTGATCGCTCAATATACCCATGGTATTCCAAGGCTTATCAATTTGGTGTGTGATAAAGCACTGCAGTTAGCTTTTCATGATGGAGAGCAAACGCCATCGAATGAGACGGTTAACCGAGCTTGTCAGCAGATCATGGCCTTTCAGGCTGATGTGTATCATGTTGAAAAACAGCACGCAGTTACCGTCGCACCAAAACTACTCAAATATGCCGGTTTAGCGACGTTAAGCATTGGCTTAGCCTTTACTACTTTTAACTTTGCCCCGTCATACATTGAGTCATGGCTATCGACGAACACTTCAAACGAAGCTAAAACCGAAGTGCTGGCACATGCACAACGCTCATTGGTGGCAGATACGGCTAAGTTAGCGGCAGAGGCTAACTTAGCGGTAGAACCGAAGCCTTCAAAGTTTGCACTACCACAAGATATTCAACAGCATTTAATGCAAGGAACTAACCGTTCTCTTGCGATTAAAGATCTTTATACCTTATGGGGATATCAGTCTTCTTTGCGTGATGGTTTGTGTTTAAGTGAACCTCAAAGCGTGTTCGTGTGTGAGCAACAACAGGCCAACCTAACGGATTTATTGGAGCTTGGGGTACCTGTGGTTCTCAATCTTGAACTCGAACAAGAGTCGGTATTCGCTGTACTTTATGGAGAGTCTGACGACTCGGTTGAACTACTCATTAACGAGAAGTTGTTGGTGATGCCTAAGCGCTCGTTAGAGCAATTGTGGCAAGGCGATTATGTCGCTATTTGGAAACAACCACTGAGAGAAACCCTAAAAGAGGGTTATCAAGGCGAAGCCGTAACATTATTGGATTTACTGTTGTCTGAAGTGTTAGGTGAAGTCGTTTCAGGAAATGATGTGTTTGATAATGAATTAAAAATGAAAGTCGAAGCTTTTCAAACTTGGCAGGGTATGTCTGTGGACGGTATTGCGGGCAAACGTACATTGGCAAGATTGCAAAGGTTGGCTCAACTGGATTCACCTAAGTTGATGTCACTTGATGGAGGAGCTAGCTAATGTCACGCATTATGCAAGAGCTCAAACAATCCGAGCTTAGAGGCTACCAAAGCCATCACGTACCTAATTCTGCAGTGGCTATCAGTAAAAAGAGAGGGTCGTCGCTCGCGATGGGGCTTCTTCTGCTATTAGTTCCTTCTTTGTTGGTCGGTGGGGCGTTGGTTTATCAATCTTATACTTCCCCACCTCAAGTACTCAGCCAGTCTACTAAATCAATGCCTCCGAAGCCTGAGGATAAAATGATCGCTTCAAAGGCGACGGTAACGAATGAAACCGTGGCAGTCGCACAAGATGAGTCACCATTCTTGATTCGCACAGCACCGACAAATAACGAGTTAAAAGCACTGCCGCGTAAAGAAGTGTATGCACAAGTAAATATCAACGGCACTGCTGATATGGATAACTCGAACGCCATGCTTGCACTCGCTGATGTCTCTGAATCCAATTCAGAGTTAGGTTCAGAACCTAGTTTGGAGAGCTTTGAATCTTCACCGACACAATCAAATTCACGTGACAGCAGTAATGAGTTGCAATCAGATCGTGATTTACTGCAAGGACTTGATCTTACTGAGCTACCACCAGACTTAGCCTTGAAACTTGAGTCTATTATGGAAGATCAACAAAGTGCGCCTGAGCCAATGGATTCTAGACCGGCTACAAGCATGGAATCTCCAGTCATCGAGTTAGAATCTCATGGCAGTAGTTTGTTTGGGGTGCTACCAAAGTTAGATTTACAAACTCATATGTACTCGAGTAGTGAAACGAAACGTTGGGTCAAAGTGAATGGCCATGAAGTGGCGCAAGGAGATTGGATTGGACAAGACATCCAGTTGCTAGAGATCAAACCACAGTCGGTGATCATCGAGTTTAATCAGCAGAAGATAGAAATCCCGGCTCTATACGAGTGGAAAGGTTAGCGTAATAGGGATTCGCTTTTCCAGTCGTACCGGGTGGATATTTGAACGAGAAACCAAGACAAATAAAAAGGAGCACCTCGGTGCTCCTTTTTTGATATTCGATACTGAATTTACTCTATTTAGCGCAAGATAAGCCAAACAGGAAAAGCGGTCAGCTTACGACCAGCCGTTTGGTGACTTTCTGCGACGAGGCATGATGTGCGGAAGGATAAGGCCAAGAAGTAGACCAATACCAGCAACACCACCACCGTACATGAAGTACTTCAGTAGTAGATCATCTTTTTGTGTGTCTAGCTTAGCGCGTAGCTCACGGTTCTCTGTTTGAGAGCTCGTTAGCTGTTGGCTAATCTCGCTGTAGTTTTGCTCAAGTTCAGCAATTTGCTTGTTACGAGAGTCTAGAGAGCTCGCTAGGCCAGCTTTCTCGCTGTCTGCGCTTTGGCGTGCATTTGCAAGCTTGCCTTTTACGTCAGTCAGTTCTTTCTCTAGCTTTGGCATGCGCAGAGCCATGCTTTCTTGAGTGCTTACAAACTTACTTTCTACCCAGCCTTTACGGCCGCGGTTGTCTTGAACCTGGGTGTAACCCGTGCTCTTGTTAGTTTGTAGGTAAGTAATCTTTTCACCAGCATCAACACTACCGATGATACGGAATGTGTTGTTTGGGCCAGAATGCATATAAGTAAATAGTTTGTCAGCAATATAACGGTCTTGTGCAAAGGCAGCTGGAGCCGCAAGCATTGCGAGCAAAACTAAGCTAATCAGTTTTTTCACAGTAAATCCCTTAACGATTCAAATTGGGTAGGCGTATGAGTCAGCCTCAATGAGCAAATAATATTTAGTTTCTTTATGCGGTGCAACAAAGAAGGGAGGCAAAGCCTCCCTTTCTGTGCGTTTGAGTCAATAATGACATGGTATTTACATATCGTTACCGAAGCTCACCGTTTTCTGACGCTAATATTTACTAACGTCAGGGCTATTACATGGTGAACATAGCTTGAATTGCGTAGAAGAACACAACTGCAAGTAGTGCACCAGCAGGTAGCGTTACAATCCAAGAAGCAACGATGTTACGCACAACGCCTAGGTTTAGAGCTGCGATACCACGAGCGAAACCTACACCTAATACCGCACCAACCAATGTTTGTGTGGTTGAGATTGGAAGGCCAGTACCTGAAGCAAGAACAACTGTACATGCAGTTGCAAGCTGAGCTGCGAAACCACGGCTAGGTGTTAGTTCTGTAATACCAGTACCCACAGTCGCCATTACTTTATGACCCATGGTAGCAAGACCAACAACGATACCAATACCACCTAGTGGAAGAATCCACCATGCGATAGTGCTCTTACCTGAGATTTCACCCATGTGCTCAACCGTTGAAACAACAGCAGACAGTGGACCAATCGCGTTAGCTACGTCGTTTGAACCGTGTGCGAATGCCATTGCACAAGCTGTGATAACCATAAGTACGCTGAAGATACCTTCAACGCCAGCAAAGCCATGGTCTTCTTCGCGGTTAGCAAATTTCTTCTGAATGTATAAGTAACCGCCAATCATGACGAGAGCAGAAACACCTGCTGCCCATAACCATGCTTCAGTGCCGGTTAGGTGAAGGCCAACGTGCTTAAGACCTTTTTTGATAGTTACAAGTGCAATGACCATGGTCGTAATGAACATGTACACAGGCACAAAACGCTTAGCGTTAAACAACGGATTTTCTGTATCGAATATCAGTCGTTGGGCACTTACAAAAATGAGATAGGCGAAGATGCCGGAAATCAACGGTGTGACAATCCAACTACCCACAATACCTTGAACGCTGTTCCAGTCTACTGCTTCTGTACCTACAGACACACAAGCGAAACCGATGATTGCACCGATGATTGAGTGAGTCGTTGATACTGGCCAGCCCATGTATGATGCTAGAAGCAACCATGTACCAGCAGCCAGTAGCGCTGACATCATGCCGTACACAAGTACATCAGGTTGATGAGCGAATAGAGACGTTTCGATAACACCTTTACGGATCGTGTCTGTTACTTCGCCGCCCGCAAGGTAAGCACCTGCGAATTCAAAGATCATTGCGATAATGATCGCTTGTTTAACGGTTAGAGCTTTAGAGCCTACTGAAGTGCCCATTGCATTCGCAACGTCATTTGCACCAATACCAATAGCCATCAAGAAACCGAAAGCTGCTGCAACAATAATCAGGACAGTGCCGTAGTTAGCAAGGATATCCATCGTAATACCTAGTTGTTTGATAACAAGCGGAACAAATTTAGACGCAAAAAACCGCTCAGCGAGAGGAATACTCAGCGCATAAGTGGTTTGGTTAAAAAGTGCTCTTCGTTATATGGTTAACGTATGATTTAAGATCGAGAAAGCATTACTTCAAGACGAGCGCCAACACGCTGTGCTTGATCTGCAATACCACCAACCCATTCAAGAATCTTGTACAAGAACATGATGTCAACTGGATTCAGACCTTCTTCTATCGCCATCAATTGTTGGCGTAGTTCGATCTGCATCGCGTCCGTGTCATCTTCAATTACATCTAATTGATGAATCATTTCAGCAACGAGTGTTACTTCACGGCCTTTAAAGCCCGTTTCAAGCAATTCGTCTAATTCATTGATTACGTTTTGTGCTTGGTTCGCTGCATCTAGACAACGTTTAACGTAAGCGATGAAGTTCTGTTGCATTGGAGCAGGAATGACAAGTTGACGACCATATACACGGCCAGCAATGTCTTTCGCTAGGTTTGCTAGTTTGTCTTGTTGAGTTAAAAGCTCCAACATATCGGTGCGATCAACTGGCATAAACAAACCGCGAGGAAGTTTAAGGCGAATTTCACGTTTTAGTACGTCAGCTTCTTTCTCAAGGTGAGAAATCTGAGCTCGAATTTCAGAAGCTTTCTCCCAGTCACCTTTTGAAGAAACTTCAAAGAAATTAACTAGGTGAGAACAACATTCGTTCACGCATACTACGTGACGCTGCAAAGGTTTAATTGGGGACTTTGCAAATAACCCCATAATTGTATTTACTGGCATGGTCATCCAACCTAATAAATAATAACCTTAAAACAACATACACCATATTCATGGTGAAATGTTAAGCGATGGCTACAAAGTCGCGCATGTTAACCTAATCAATGTCTCATTAAAACTGTTTTAGATCATCATAAGGGCGATATTTCTGACTTGCTGACTTTTCAAATTGGCAATATCCTGTCCCTATCTTCACAGAAAGGTATAACTATGGAAACCGAGATAGAACTGAAGTTTTTTGTTTCTCCTGATTTTTCAGAGACTTTACGCAATAAAATTGCTGAAACTAAAGTACTTCAGCACAGTTGTCGTGAGCTAGGTAACATCTACTTTGACACCCCTGACAACTGGCTACGCAAGCACGATACAGGCTTGCGCATTCGACGTTTTGATGACGTGTTTGTACAAACCGTTAAGACCGCAGGTCGTGTGGTTGCTGGCCTGCATCAAAGACCAGAATACAACGCAGAACACGACAGCAATGAGCCTAAGTTATCCTTACATCCTGAGGATATTTGGCCAGCAGGTAAGGACATTGAAACCTTACAAGCAGAGCTGACGCCTTTGTTCTCTACCAACTTCACTCGTGAACAGTGGCTGGTGGGTATGCCTGATGGTAGCCAAGTCGAAGTGGCATTTGACCAAGGTTTTGTCGAATCTGGCGGCCTACAAGAACCCATTTGCGAAGTCGAATTAGAACTTAAATCAGGTCAAACCGATGCTCTGTTTACTTTGTCTCGTCAATTTTGCGAGCAAGGCGGCATGCGCTTAGGCAACCTTAGCAAAGCGGCTAAGGGCTATCGTCTTGCTCAAGGTTATCAAGGAGATGAAGTTGCTCCTTTGACATTAGTTGATACTGGCAAAACGGATACCGTTGAATCGTGTTTCATTCAATCTTTAGAGCATGCTCTCGCTCATTGGCACTATCACGAGCAGATCTTCACCGAGCGCCAATCAATTGAAGCGCTACATGAGATCAGTCACTCGCTGAGTTTTATCCGTCAAACCTTCACTATTTATGGTGGCATCGTGCCAAGACGCGCGAGTGCTATTTTACGTCAGGAACTAAAGTGGCTTGAGCAAGAGCTCGATTGGCTGAAAAGCTATGACCACTTCGAAGATTTACTGGAAGATAAAGGCCACGTGCTGCGTAAACTTGATGCGCGCAAGTTCTTAGTGGCTGAACTGAAAGAGATGCAAGAACAACTTCCTGATCGTGAAGACCTGCTTACCTTGTTGAGCTCTGCTCGTTATACCGGTTTGTTGCTAGACCTAAGCCGTTGGATCTTGTCTCGTGGTTGGCAGCCATTCTTAGATGAGAAAGCGCGTGAGCAAATGGGTCGTGGTATCGAATGGTTTTCGGTGCAGCAACTCGATCGTACATGGGCAGACTTGATGGAAGCTTTCCCACCAGAGCGAGTTATGACCAGCCAAGCGTACATTGATCAACAATACCGTTTGATGCGCAATCTATATTCTGGTGTCGGTTTCGCGAGTTTGTATGACGACGATGAGCGCAACAGCTTCCGCTTGCCATGGGCCGATATGGTGCAAGGCATTGATGACTTGCTGGCACTTAAAACATTAGAGCCTTTGACTGAAAAGTTGGAAGGTGATGAGAAGGTTCAGCTAGAGCGTTGGTTGGCTCGTCAAGAGGTGTCTATCCTGCATGCTATGGAGCAGACGCGCCAAATCAGTGTCGAAGTTGAGCCATACTGGCAAGACTAGACTCACTGCCGGTATCAAGATAAGTATGAATTTTTAAATAGGGCCTCGGCCCTATTTTTTTGTTTGTTGCTCGAGCTTCTTTAGTCGTTCGAGGATTTTCTGTTGCTGCTCTATGATCTTTTCAAGATGCTTCTCTTTGTTTTCAGCCCGTTGGTTCTCATGATGAGTGGGAGAGGTGATTAAAGAAGTAATCAAGCCTGAAATCATACCAAACACACCCACGCCGCAAATAATCACCAAAGACGCCACTAATTTTCCTGAACTCGTTACTGGATAATGATCGCCATACCCCACAGTACTGATGGTAACGAAAGCCCACCATAAAGCATCTTGGCCAGTGGTAATGTTGGCATTAGGATCTTTGTGTTCTAACAGAAGTATTGTTCCTGCACCTATGGTTAAGAGAATAACCAGCAGCAGAATGATTGAAGCGAGAGTGGTCTCTTTTCGATTGCGAAATAGCTCTCTGAAAACACGTTTACCTGAGCGCAGAACGAGAATTACACGCAGGATCTGAAAAATGCGAGCGAAACGAAGCGGCTCGACCATCGGGATGCTTGCTAAGAAATCGATCCAGTGTACTTTTAGGTATTCTTTCTTGTTTTGTGATCTGAATAGATCAATTGTGAGCTGAAAAAGAAAAACACTACAGATTATAAAATCGAGGCCGATAAGGACTTGTTTCGATTCTTTATCAATCGGTGCAAACAATAAGCCTGAGATCACAAATAACGCTAAGAAAGAGAGAATCAGTGATAATAAGCTCATCGGCTTGGTTGTGTCTTTGATACTATTTAACATTCATACGAGGCTCAAAATAAATCGCGAACTTTGACTGAAATAGCCATCTCGCGGATATAGAAGCCATCAATATATAAGAGTTAATGGAGAACTGACAATGACTAAACTGTCATTCAAGCCGTGGGAAAGGGTAATCTCTGACGTTCGTCTCGTTCCAAAAATGGTCATGCTGATGATATTCAGCACTATCTTGATCATTTCGAAGCAGCTATGGGACGCGAGCACGTTTTACGATTCATTGCTTGCAGTAACGAACAATGCTCAAGTTGCACAGCAGCATTACGAGACTTATCTAGTTCAAGTGGCTTGGCAAACAGCCTTGATGATCATTGTGTTTGTGGTTCTTCTATTAGCCGCGGCGCGCGTTATGTTGCGCCAAACTCAATACCTAAATGATGCAATCAAAACCATGGCAGATAAGAACCTGTCAGTGCCAATTCATATGGATTGTAAAGATGAATACGGCGATGTGGCTCGTGAACTTGAGAAAACACGAGTTCAGCTGCACGACATGGTTAAAGCTCAAATCGCGTCTTCTGATGAGCTGTTTGCTCTGACGGAAGTGATGACAATCAGCATGTCAGAAACCAAAGACTCGGCTCAAGAAGAGTTCAATGAGATCGATCAGTTAGCGACAGCTATGAGCGAGATGACTTCGACTGTACAAACTGTAGCTGAGCATGCACAAAGTGCTTCTTCATTGACTGAACAAGCATCAGGCCAAGCGTTGACGGGTCAGAAGTTCGTTCAGGGTTCAGTCTCTAAGATGAGTGAACTTTCTTCAGACATCGCAGCCTCTGCTGCAGCGGTAAACCAAGTCGAAGAGCGTGTTGACTCAATTGGTAGCGTTGTTGGCACTATCCAAGGCATTTCAGAACAAACCAACTTACTGGCATTAAACGCAGCGATTGAAGCGGCGCGTGCGGGTGAAGCGGGTCGCGGTTTTGCTGTGGTTGCTGATGAGGTTCGTAACCTTGCACAGCGTACCCAACAAGCGACAGTAGAAATTCAGGACATGATCAGCCACCTACAAAGCAGTGCCAATTCTGCGGTAGAGCTGATGGAAAAGAGTGTTGTGGAAGCGGCTGAAGGTGTGGATCTGGTGACTAACGCCGGCTCTGAACTTGACGGTATCGTAAGCCAAGTAAACCAAATCAATGACATGAATTTCCAGATCGCAACAGCTGCGGGTCAACAGAGCAGTGTGGCTGAAGAGATGAGCGTCAACCTGACCAATGTTCGTGAGCTTGTGGAAGCGTCTGTTGTGGTAGTCGGCGAACTTCTTGAGACTTCTCAGCTTATGGAAAGTAACGCACAAGAACTCGACGGTAAGATTAAGCAGTTTAAGGTTTAATCCTTAGCGTTTGGTCTTTATCCGTAAAGCTTATTCTCAGAGGCTTTTCTCAGATATAAGCTCGACCAGATAAGTTAATCGATAAAACGCCCACATTGCTAATGTGGGCGTTTTTTATTGGCGTAATTTAGTATAACTTACCTTTAGTTATGAAAACTCGTTATTGAAGAACTGAGCCGATAAACCGATTGTTCAGCGCACAGCTTACACAAGGAAGAAACATGCCATTGCCTCCTCAACTCGTCACTCATTCGCAGTCTGCTTTTGAGCATTTACTAGAACACCAAAGTGAAGCTATTAATGCGTGGCCGGAACCACTTGTTGACGATCTTAAGTATGTATTAGGTTTGAGTGGTTTCATTGGTGAATGCCTGCAGCGCGATTCGGTTTTAGCGAGCGCTTTACCAGACATGCTTAAGTGCGATGAACGTGCTCAAGGGTATCGCGAGCGATTAGCAGAGCTTCTTTCTGGTTGTGCTGATGAAATGAGTGGCCAACGAGTGTTGCGCCAATTCCGCAACCGAGAAATGACCTATATTGCTTGGCGTGACTTTATGGGCTCTTGGCAACTAGAACAAAGCTTAAGCCATTTATCGATGTTGGCAGAGGCGATGATCTTCGAGACCTACCAATGGCAATATGACATTTGCTGTAAAGAGTGGGGCACTCCTTGCAATGAACAAGGTGAAGCGCAGCCGATGCTGATTATTGGCATGGGCAAGCTAGGTGGCGGTGAGCTCAATTTTTCTTCTGATATCGACCTGATTTTTACCTATCCTGAAAATGGCGAGACGCAAGGCGCTAGACGCAGTATTGCAAACGCGCAGTTTTTCACTCGCCTAGGGCAACGCATTATTAAGGCGCTCGATCAGCAAACCTTTGATGGGTTCTGTTATCGCGTCGACATGCGCCTGCGTCCATTCGGTGAGAGCGGCCCATTGGTGATGAGCTATGCTGCGCTGGAAGACTATTACCAAGAGCAAGGTCGTGACTGGGAGCGCTACGCGATGGTTAAGGCGCGAGTCATGGGCTGTGAAATGTATCCTCAGTACCAAGAACTTCGTCAGATGCTACGCCCATTTGTGTTTCGTCGTTATATCGACTTCAGTGCCATTCAATCGTTAAGACGCATGAAGTCGATGATTGGCAGCGAGGTTCGTCGTCGTGGCTTATCGAACAACATCAAACTGGGTTCTGGTGGCATCCGCGAAGTGGAGTTTATTGCTCAAGTCTTTCAGCTGATTAGAGGCGGCCGTGAGCCAAGCCTTCGTGGACGAGGTCTACTTGAAACGCTAAGTGCGATTGAAGCTCTCAGTTTACTAGAAGCCAAAGAGGTGGGTCACTTACGTAATGCCTATCTGTTTTTACGCCGACTTGAAAATTTGTTGCAAGCGATGGGCGATAAGCAGACCCAGACCCTGCCTGACAACGAGCAAGAGCAATTACAGCTAGCGATAGCGATGCAATTTGCTGATTGGGATGGTTTGATTGACGCAACCTGTGCGCATATGGCGAATGTACACACCGTATTTGAAGACTTGATTGGGGTCGAAGAAGAAGACGCCAATCCAATTGCGAGTCACTTTAGTGAGTTGTGGGATATGGCTCATAAGCCGGATGTGATTGAGCATGTATTAGAACATGACATAGCGGTAGCTAGCCCACCTCAAGCGGCTAAAACGATCATTCAGTTCAAAGCTGACCTCGCAAAGAAAACACTTGGCCCTCGTGGACGCGAAGTTCTCAACCGTTTGATGCCTAAAGTATTCCAAGCCTTGTATACCGCCAAAGATGCCGAGTTTGGTTTATCTCGAGTGTTGCATCTGCTGCAAAAGATCGTCACTCGAACCACGTATCTAGAGTTGCTCGATGAACATCCTGCAGCTTTGACTCAGCTCGTTCGTTTATGTACTGCGAGCCCGATGATCTCGGAGCAGCTTGGTCGTTATCCTATTCTTTTAGATGAACTTATCGACCCTCAGCAACTCTATAACCCTGTGCCATTAGAGTCGTACAAAACAGAATTGCGTGATTATCTTGCTCGTATTCCTGAAGACGATATGGAGCAGCAGATGGAAGGTCTGCGTCAGTTTAAGCAGACTTGTATTCTGAGAATTGCTGCTGCGGATATTGCGGGCGCTTTACCTGTCATGAAGGTCAGTGATCACCTTACCTATTTAGCGGAAGCGATTGTTGAGGCAGGTGTTAACCAAGCGTGGCTACAAGTGTCAGCTAAGTTCGGTGAGCCCACTCATGTGAAAGACCGAGAAGGGCGCGGTTTTGCGGTTGTCGGCTATGGCAAGGTCGGTGGTTGGGAGCTCGGTTATAACTCAGACCTTGATATTGTCTTCATGCACGACTGTCCGGTACACATCTATACTGATGGTAAGAAAGAGATTGATGGACGCCAGTTTTACCTAAGATTGGCACAGCGCATCATCCATATTTTCTCAACAAGAACCGCTTCCGGAATTTTGTATGAGGTTGATACACGTTTACGCCCTTCGGGTGCATCGGGCCTTTTGGTAAGTCCTACAGATGCGTTTGATGAGTATCAGCACCAAGACGCTTGGACATGGGAGCATCAAGCTCTGACTCGCGCTCGTATGATTTATGGCGATGAGCTACTGGCGTCTGCGTTTAACAAAACGCGCCATGAGGTATTGTGCTTACCGCGTGATGAGACGACGCTTAAAAAGTCTGTTGTGGATATGCGTGAGAAGATGCGTGGGCATTTAGGTGGAAAAAAAGCTGACCGATTTATGCTTAAACAGGATGCGGGTGGTATTACTGATATCGAGTTCTTAGCTCAATACTTAGTGTTGAGATACAGCAACGAAAAACCTAAGCTCACCCGTTGGTGTGACAATGTGCGAATCTTTGAAAGCTTGTTGTCGCAAGGGATTATGGATGAGCAACAAGGCGTTGTATTAACCAATGCGTATACGACGCTGCGTGATGAAATTCATCACCGAAACTTACTCAATCTAGATGCAGACGTGGCGATTGATAAGTTTGAAATAGAAAGACAACATGTTGTTCAAGCATGGAAGCAATGGATGGAAGTTTAACCCTAGTTATTGCTTGCATGACACCGTGTCTATTTCGGTAAGCGTTTGCTAATTTTTCTATGGTTTAGCCTCTGTAATCAGTGTGCTAGACTCTAGCCAGATTCGATTTTTGGAGATCCACAATGAAACCAATTCTACCTGACTACAGCCAATCAGGCGTTCTTGTTGTCGGTGACGTAATGCTTGACCGTTACTGGTATGGCCCAACAGGCCGTATTTCACCAGAAGCACCTGTACCCGTTGTAAAAGTAGAAAATAACGAAGAGCGTCCTGGTGGTGCAGCCAACGTAGCGATGAACATTGCTTCTCTTGGTGGCCATGCTCATATCGTTGGTTTGACTGGAAAAGATGAGCCTGCAGAGGTGTTAAAAAACACCTTAGGTGCACTAAAAGTTAAGTGTGATTTTGTTGAACTAGAAGATTACCCAACCATCACCAAACTACGAGTGATGAGCCGAGGTCAACAGTTGATCCGTCTTGATTTTGAAGACCGATTTGAGAACACAGATCCAGAACTTGTTTTGTCTCGCATGGAGCAAGCGCTTCCTAATGTAAGTTCGGTCATCCTATCTGATTATGCGAAAGGTGCACTTGAGCACGTCCAGAGCTTTATCCAAAAAGCGCGTGCGGCCAATGTTCCGGTCTTTATCGATCCAAAAGGTGCTGATTTTGAACGATACCGTGGTGCGACATTACTAACGCCTAATATGGCGGAATTTGAGTTGGTCGCTGGCAAGGTTAAGACTGAAGAAGAAATGATCGAAAAAGGACTCGCGTTAATTGAAGAGTTCGATTTTGAAGCGTTACTTGTTACTCGTAGCGAACATGGTATGACGCTGCTGCGTAAAGGTTTGGAACCATTCCACCTGCCGACTCAAGCCAAAGAAGTCTATGACGTTACTGGTGCTGGCGATACGGTTATCTCAGTACTGGCTGCGTCTGTTGCAGCTGGTAAGCCATTGGATGAGGCGTGTGCACTAGCGAATGCTGCGGCTGGTGTCGTTGTTGGTAAGCTAGGTACGTCAACGTTATCTACGATTGAGCTAGCGGAAGCTATTCATGGTAGCCAAGATACTGACTACGGTGTGATCTCTGAAGCTGCACTAGTTGAAGCGGTTAAGCGAGCTCGTGCAAAAGGCGAGAAAGTGGTTATGACCAATGGCTGCTTTGATATTCTTCATGCTGGTCATGTTTCTTACATGAACCACGCGGCTGAGTTAGGCGATCGTTTGATCGTTGCCGTTAATACGGATGACTCAGTGAAACGTTTGAAAGGCCCTGGTCGACCTGTGAACCCAACCGATCGTCGTATGGCGGTATTGGCTGGCTTAGGTGCGGTTGATTGGGTTGTTCCGTTTTCTGAAGATACGCCTCAACGTTTGATTTCTGAAGTATTGCCAAGCATTTTGGTCAAAGGTGGTGATTACAAACCTGAAGATATTGCTGGCGGTGCGGAAGTGATTGCGGCTGGTGGCGAAGTTAAAGTGCTTAACTTTGAAGATGGTTGCTCTACGACTGAAATCATCAAAGCGATTAAAGGTGGTCGAGGTTAATCCTTAACCTTCTAGCCTCAAACCTTTAGCTTCAAGCTTATAGTCAGACTATAAATCTAGCTTTTGATAGATAATAAAAATGCCGCTCAATGAGCGGCATTTTTGTAACTGTAATCTAATCACTTTATTAAAGACTCTGGTTAGAGTCTTTAATTAGGATTTCATAATTACTTGCTTGCTACTTTTAGACCTGCGTTTACATCAACGATGTCTTGTTCGCTTAGTGTACCAACCGCTTGACGAAGCTGAAGCACACTTAGGATGTAGTTGTAACGAGCATCTGAAAGGTTTTTGTTCGCATCGTATAGACGACGAGTCGAATCTAGTACGTCAACGATAGTACGAGTACCCACATCAAAACCAGCTTCTGTTGCTTCTAGAGCAGACTGAGCTGAAACCACAGATTGTTCGTAAGCGCGTAGAGCACCAATCGAAGCTGTGATGTTGTTGTTGAATGCACGTACGTCTTTTACAACGCTACGGTAAGTTGCTTCTAGATCTTCACTTGCTGCAACGTAGTTGTATTCAGCCTGTTTAGTCAAAGAAGTTGTGCTACCACCGGTGTATAGAGGAACAACTAAGTTCAAACCAATGTTTAGGTTATCTTGGTCGTAGTCGCCATTTCCTGTTGGAGTATTAGCGGTATCAGTTTGACCTGCAAATGCGTAGCTACCATCTAATGTTAGACTAGGTAGATGACCAGAGCTTGCTAGAGATATGTTGTCTTTAGCGATGTCTTGAGAAATACGCGATGCCAATAGACTCAGGTTTTTCTCTTGTGCTTGTTCAACGAGTGCTGCAGCTGATTCTGAAGATTTGCTTGCTGAGAAACGATCAGTATCTAGGATGCTTAGGTTAGAGTGTTCCTGACCTGTAATCTCACGTAGACCTTCGTAGTTATTAATCAGAGTGTTCTCTGCTAAAACTTCGTCAGCCAAAACACCATCGTACTGAGCTTGTGCATCATGTACATCGGTGATCGCTGAAAGACCTACTTCAAAGCGCTGCTTTGTTTGCTCTAGTTGACGAGCAACTGCGGCTTTTTCTGCACGAACAAACTCTAGGTTATCCTGAGCTCGTAATACTTCGAAGTATGCTGTCGCAACACGAAGGATCAAAGCTTGTTGCTCTGCCGCGTACGCTGAATCAGATTGACGAGCAGTTTTCTCAGCTGTATCTAGCGTGATCCAAGAAGAACGTTGGTAAAGCTCTTGTGTGAAGCCAACACCAACACCCCAATTATTGTTGTCAATATTTGAGTTGCCCGTTGAATCGTAATCACGTTCACCACGATTAATATCGTAGTTCGCGTTTAGATTGATTTGCGGTAACAAAGAGCTACGGCTTGACGTTACTGCTTCAAAAGCGGCATCGCGCTGCGCTGCTGAACGAAGAAGTTGTGGATCGTTCTGTTTTGCTTGGTCGTAAACTTCAGCTAGCGTATCAGCAAAAGCTGACGAACTCAGGCTGCCAATTGCTGCACTGATAAATAGTGGAAGCAGTTTTTTCATTTTCCTATTCCTGCCTTTAATGGAATTTTCTTTAAAAGAGTTTAACCCAATTTGGTGGTAATTTACTCGAAACTTTGCACTTTTTTACATTTAACTGTCCACTTGTGCAATATTTATTTTTTAAAACTTAACTTTAATTATAAAATTTATATAAAAAGTTGAACCTAATCCTTGGTAGTTAACTCGGACAATGAGTAAACTGTAAAGATCACTTAGTGAGGTACCAAATGCAACAGTATGACAATCAACGACATGAGTTTACTCCGCAAGATGTGGAAATAGTCTCAAAAGAGACGCTGTTTCGTGGTTTTTTCAAAATGGTTAAATACACATTCAAGCATAGGTTGTTTGAGGGAGGCTGGAGCCAACCAATAGAACGCGAGATGTTTGAGCGTGGTCATGCCGCCGCTTTGTTACCTTACGATCCTATCCGTGATGAAGTTGTGATCGTGGAGCAGATCCGTGTTGGCGCTTTAGAGCATCAGAACCCATGGCAGTACGAAATTGTTGCTGGGATCATTGATACCGATGAATCCCCACAAGATGTCGCTCGTCGCGAGGCAATGGAAGAAGCCGGAGTCGAAGTCGGATCTGTATTACCGATTACTTCGTATTACCCTTCATCTGGAGGCTGTTCAGAAAGGCTTGATGTCTTTGTTGGTTGCGTTGATGCCACGACAGCAAAAGGTGTACACGGATTGGATTACGAAGGTGAAGATATTCGCGTGCAAGTGATGAGTCGCGAGGCGGCTTATCAGTTAGTAAAAGAGGGTGTGTTTGAAAATGGGGCCACGATCATTGCGCTGCAGTGGCTACAATTGAACTACCAAGAATTACAGTCAGAGTGGATAGATTAACGTTATGCCAAATATAGCGGTCAAAAAACCGTATCATGTTGATCTTGCTGAATTGATGCGAGTTTACGAAACCAATTATGCCAAACTTAACGCTTTGTTACCGGTTGGGCATGAGGTTGGTGACGTTCGCTGTTACCAAGCCGTTAATATGGTGTATCAATTGACAGTGAATGAGGTCACAAAATACACCACATTAATAGATATATGTCAGAGTGACGCGATGCCAGTGTTTCCTTTGCCAAAAATGTCTGTCAGGCTATATCACGACGCTCGAGTTGCAGAAGTGTGCGCTAGCGGGGATTTTTCACGTGTCAAAGCGAAATATGACTATCCCAACACTAAGCTTCTGCAAAAGGATGAGAAATTTCAATTGAATAAATTTCTTGGGGAATGGTTAACGTTTTGTTTAAAAACTGGTATCAGCCGCTCGCCAATTCCTTTTTAATTGAGCCGATTTAAAGAACACTTTTAAAGTCTAAACAGTAACGTATCTGGATTTGTTATTTTGGAATTATCACACACTTCAAAATTTGATGAGAGCAGTATTAAGCTTGTGCAGCTAACGGACACGCATTTATTTGCACCGAGCAATGGCAGCTTATTAAGCATCAACACACAAGATAGCTTTCGTGCTGTAGTCGATGGAATTGTTAGCCACAACTTTGACTATCAAGCGATCTTAGCTACCGGCGATATTTCGCAGGACCACAGTGCTGAATCGTACCAAAAGTTTGAGTCGGGCATTCAACCTTTGGCAAAACCATGTTACTGGTTGCCAGGGAATCACGACTTCAAACCTAATATGGGCAGTGTATTGCCATCGCCACAAATTCAATGTGTTGATCATGTTCTGCTAGGCGATAACTGGCAGATGGTCATGCTGGATTCTCAAGTGGTTGGTGTGCCGCATGGACGTTTAAGCGATCAACAACTTGATCTGCTGGAACAGAAGCTCTCTGAGTTCCCCGAGCGAAATACCTTGGTTCTTCTGCATCATCACCCTTTACTGGTAGGTAGTGCATGGCTTGACCAACACAACCTGAAAGATGCTGAGCAGTTTTGGGATGTGGTTCAACAGCACACCAATGTGAAAGCGGTACTTTGTGGCCATGTTCATCAAGACATGAATCGCAATCATCATGGTGTACAAGTCATGGCAACCCCATCGACTTGTGTTCAATTCAAACCAAACTCGAACGACTTTGCTGTTGATACATTATCTCCAGGCTGGCGAGAGATTGAATTGCACCAAGATGGCACGGTTACTACAGAAGTTCGCCGTTTACCTCATGGGCAATTCCTGCCTGATTTTGCTGCAGGAGGATACTAATGACGGATTCTAATGAGCAAGCCGGTAAGCCATCACTGCTGCTCTATATTCACGGTTTTAACAGTTCTTCACGTTCTCACAAAGCGAATGTGATGGCGGATTACTGTGCTCAGCACCGTACAGATATTAAAGTCGTTACCCCGCAACTGCCGAGCTTCCCTCAACAAGCTGCACTTCATTTGCAGCAGCTGGTGGAGCAATATAAAGATCAATATCAAATCGCGTTAGTCGGTAGCTCGTTGGGTGGCTATCTTTCAACATGGCTGAATAGTCACTATGGTTTCAAAGCGGTGGTGGTAAACCCAGCAGTGAAGCCGTATGAGCTTCTTGCTGATTATTTAGGTGAGCAAGTAAACCCATACACAGATGAACGATATGTGTTAGAAACAAAACACATTGATGAACTGAAGGCATTAGAAGTTTCGACTCTCGCTAAGCCGAGCGACTTCTGGTTACTTCAGCAAACGGAAGACGAAGTTCTGGATTACCGACAAGCGGTAGAGAAGTACCAAGGTGCAACACAAACAGTAGAAGAGGGTGGTGATCATAGCTTTGTTGATTTTGAACGCTACCCACAACAAATTGTCACCTTTCTAAACCTTTAACCTGTTTCACCAACAGAGTGATTTTCTCTTGTTTGCCTGTTATTTCATCTATCAATGGTGAAATATCATAGTTTGATGTCTTAGTTTTTGAACTAGCTTGACATCATTACTCAGCTTCCAGACTATATTCCCCAATACTTCGCTCGTTCGCTCTACTATGAAGGTTCATAGTAATAATTTTGCTTTAGTGAAACTAGAGCCCGCGAACTGACGCAAACTTTTTGAGTAAACTCCGTATTATGACTGAACAATATAATGCAAAAGACCTCGAGGTACTTGAAGGTCTCGATCCTGTGCGACACCGCCCAGGTATGTATACAGAGACAGAAAGGCCGAACCACCTTGCCCAAGAAGTCATTGATAACTCGGTCGATGAAGCATTAGCGGGACACGCTAAGAAAATTAAAGTCGTGCTTCATGCTGACCAATCATTAGAAGTTACCGATGACGGCCGTGGTATGCCGGTTGATATTCACCCTGAAAAAGGGATCTCGGGTGTTGAGCTGATTTTAACTAAGCTCCACTCAGGCGGTAAATTCTCAAACAACAACTACAAGTTTTCAGGTGGTTTGCACGGGGTTGGTATCTCGGTAGTAAACGCACTGTCTAAACGTGTAGAAGTGACGGTTCGCCGTGACGGTCAGGTACATGAAATAGCCTTAGAAGGTGGTCATGCAGTGACTGAGCTGACTGTGACTGGCACTTGCGGCCATCGCAATAGCGGTACATCTGTTCACTTCTGGCCTGACCCTAAATACTTCGATAGCTCTAAATTTTCGGTTTTACGTCTTATCAATAACCTGCGCGCGAAAGCCGTACTTTGCCCAGGTTTAGAAATCACCTTTGTCGACAAGGTTGGCGGTGAAGAACATAAGTGGTACTACGAAGACGGCCTAAAAGACTACCTTGCTGAAGGCGTGAAAGGTTACACCTTACTGCCTGAAGAGCCTTACGTTGGCGAGTTCGTTGCTGAAACGGAAATGGCGAATTGGGCGATTATCTGGCAGCCAGAAGGCGGTGATATGATCACCGAGAGTTACGTGAACTTAGTACCAACTAAACAGGGGGGTACGCACGTAAACGGTCTTCGCCAAGGTCTGCTTGATGCGATGCGTGAGTTCTGTGAATTCCGTAACTTGCTGCCTCGTGGCGTTAAGCTAACGGGTGATGACATCTTTGACCGTTGTTCTTACGTTCTATCGGTGAAGATGCAAGATCCACAATTTGCTGGTCAAACGAAAGAACGTCTATCTTCTCGTCAAACCGCTGCGTTTGTTTCTGGTGTGGTTAAAGATGCGTTTAGCTTGTGGTTGAATGAAAAGCCTCAGCTAGCAGAATTACTTGCAGAAGCGTGTATTGCTAACGCCCATCGTCGTATGCGAGCAAGCAAAAAGGTTGTACGTAAGAAAATCGCTTCAGGTCCAGCACTGCCGGGTAAGCTAACCGACTGTTCAGTTCAAGACTTAAGCCGCACCGAAATCTTCTTCGTGGAAGGGGACTCGGCGGGCGGTTCTGCTAAACAAGCGCGTGATCGTGAATTCCAAGCGGTAATGCCGCTGCGCGGTAAAATTCTCAACACATGGGAAGTGTCGGCAGACCAAGTTCTAGCTTCACAAGAAGTCCATGATATTTCGGTTGCTCTGGGTATCGACCCTGATAACGATGATTTGTCGGGTTTACGTTACGGTAAGATCTGTATCCTTGCCGATGCGGACTCGGATGGTCTTCATATCGCGACGCTGTTGTGTGCACTGTTTACTCGCCACTTCCATGCATTGGTAGAAGCGGGTCATATCTATGTGGCAATGCCTCCTCTGTATCGTATCGATTGTGGTAAGGAAGTGTTCTACGCACTCGATGACGCAGAGAAAGATGGTGTACTTGAGCGACTATCGCAGAAAAAAGCCAAGATCAACGTACAACGATTCAAAGGTCTGGGTGAAATGAACCCACTTCAGTTACGTGAAACCACGATGGATCCAAACACTCGTCGCCTTGTTCAGTTGACTATTGATGACAACGACGCGACCAACGAGATGATGGACATGCTGCTTGGTAAGAAACGTGCAGATGATCGCCGTTCATGGCTACAGACTAACGGTGATATGGCCGAGGTATAATGGATGTCTAACGAAATTACATACGATGGCGTTGAACAATTGCCGATGCGCAAGTTCACCGAAGATGCCTATTTAAATTACTCAATGTACGTGATCATGGATCGTGCATTGCCTTATATCGGTGATGGCTTGAAGCCAGTACAGCGTCGTATTATCTATGCGATGTCTGAATTAGGCTTATCGGCGGCATCAAAATATAAAAAATCAGCGCGTACGGTTGGTGACGTTCTAGGTAAGTATCACCCACACGGTGATTCTGCTTGTTACGAAGCTATGGTACTGATGGCGCAACCATTCTCTTACCGCTACCCATTGGTGGATGGTCAAGGTAACTGGGGTGCTCCGGATGATCCGAAATCGTTCGCGGCGATGCGTTATACTGAAGCAAAGCTGTCTAAGTTTGCTGAAGTTCTGCTTGGTGAATTAGGTCAGGGAACCGTTGATTGGCAACCTAACTTTGATGGCACAATGAAAGAGCCTCAGATGTTACCAGCACGCCTTCCTCATATCTTGCTTAATGGCATTACCGGCATTGCGGTTGGTATGGCGACCGACATCCCGCCTCACAATGTTCGTGAAGTGGCGAACGCAGCGATTCATTTGATTGATACGCCGAAAGCTGAACTTCCAGATGTGATGGGTTTCATTCAAGGCCCAGATTACCCGACAGAGGCTGAGATTATTTCGCCGAAGTCGGACATCGAAAAGATCTATCGTACAGGTCGTGGTAGCATCAAGATGCGCGCGGTATGGCACAAAGAAGGCTCTGATATTGTTATCACCGCTCTTCCTCATCAAGTGTCTGGTGCGAAGTTACTTGAGCAAATCGCGAACCAAATGCGTGCTAAAAAGCTGCCAATGGTTGACGATTTGCGTGATGAATCTGATCACGAGAACCCAACGCGTATCGTCGTGGTTCCTCGCTCGAACCGTATCGATTGTGATCAACTGATGAGTCACCTATTCGCTTCGACAGATCTTGAGAAAAACTTCCGCGTTAACTTGAACATGATTGGCTTAGACAATCGTCCTCAAGTGAAAGGCTTAGTTCAGATTCTGAAAGAGTGGATTGAGTTCCGTCGTACGACCGTTCGTCGTCGTTTACAGTACCGTTTAGATAAAGTACTGGCTCGTTTGCACATCTTAGAAGGCTTACTTGCTGCTTACCTAAACATCGATGAAGTGATTGAGATCATTCGAACAGAAGACGAACCATGTCCTGTCCTGATGAACCGTTTCAACATTTCTGAAATTCAAGCCAATGCGATTCTTGATATTAAACTTCGTAACTTAGCTAAGTTAGAAGAATTTAAAATCCGAGCTGAGCAAGAAGAGCTTGAAGCTGAACGAGAGAAGCTTGAAAAGCTACTAGGTTCAGAGCGTCGCTTGAATACGCTGATCAAGAAAGAAATCCAAGCAGATGCTGATAAATACGGCGATGACCGTCGTTCACCATTGATTGAGCGTGCTGAAGCGAAAGCGCTAACAGAACGTGACTTAGTACCAAGCGAACCAATTACGGTTGTGCTGTCTGAGAAAGGTTGGATTCGTCATGCTAAAGGGCATGAGGTTGACGCTGAAGGCTTGAACTACAAATCAGGTGATAAATTCTTAGCGAGCGCTAAGGGTAAGAGTAACCAACAAGCGGTGTTCCTCGGCAGTGATGGCCGAAGCTACTCTCTTGAGTCTCATTCATTACCGTCGGCTCGAAGCCAAGGTGAGCCAATTACAGGCCGCCTGAACGTCAGTCCGGGTACTTCGATTCGCCAAGTGGTGATGGGAGAGAATGAACAGCTATGGTTAGTCGGTTCTGATGCTGGATACGGTTTTGTTTGTAAGGGCAGTGATCTACTGTCGAAGAACAAGAGCGGTAAAGCGTTGGTTAACTTGCCACAATCTTCAGAAGTGATGCTGCCAAGCCCAATTGCTGACCTTGAAAGCAACCAGATTTTGGCGATTACTAACCAAGGTCGTATGTTGTTGTTCCCAATTAAAGACTTGCCACAGCTTAGCAAAGGTAAGGGCAACAAGATCATCAACATCCCTTCTGCGAAAGCGAAAGAGCGTGAAGAGTTTGTGTCACACTTGATGGCTATCCCTGAGAATGCGACGCTGACTATCTATGCGGGTAAACGTAAACTTGGTTTGAAACCATCAGACCTTGAGAACTTCCGAGGTGAACGTGGTCGTCGTGGTGGTTTACTACCGAGAGGTTTGCAACGCGTGACTCGTATCGATATCGAAGACCCAAGCGAATCATAGAGACGTTTGCTATCTTGATTAGATAAGATGATTAGATAAAAGAAAACCCAGCCTGAGAGCTGGGTTTTTTGTGTCTGTATTTTAGCTGTTTAGCTAGCTAGTCTGTGATGCTTAACTACAAGCGAGTATCTTCGGCAATCGTCACTTTCAGAGTTTCGTTTTTACCTTGGCGTAAAATACCCACATCGATCACTGTACCTGGTCTTAGGTCGGTAACAATGTCCATGACGCTTTGGCGGCCATTAACTTGGGTGTTATTGATGCTAACAATAATATCTTGTGCTTCAAAGCCTGCATCGGCTGCTGGACCGTTCGGGTCAATACCCAGTACCACGATGCCACCAATGTTCTTGTTGCCTAATAGGCGCGATGTCACTGAGTTTATATCTTGCCCATCAATACCGATGTAACCACGAATGACACGCCCATCCGCGATGATTTTTTGCATGATCTTATTGGCAAGTGGGTAGGGGATAGCAAACGAAATGCCGTAGGTTTCCATATCGGTTGCTTGCTGGAAAGAGGCGGTATTGATTCCGACTAGCTCGCCTTGTGAGTTAACAAGAGCGCCACCAGAATTACCTTCATTGATTGCCGCATCGGTTTGGATAAAGGCTTGATGTCCATCGGCACTGATTGAAGAGCGACCGGTTGCGGAGATAATACCAAAGGTCGTCGTTTGACCTAGGTTGTATGGGTTGCCGATAGCCAGTACCACATCGCCCACGTTGGCTGTGTAATCTTGGTTCAGTGGAATTACCGGTAAGTTGTCACCGCTGACTCGAAGTATCGCAATATCGGTGCGTTTGTCAGAACCAACTAACTGTGCGGCGGCAACGCGACCATCTTGTAAGGCAACCACAATTTGGTCAGCCTGAGCCACCACGTGGAAGTTGGTAATGATGTAGCCTTTTTCGCTGACAATCACCCCTGAACCCAAACCTTGAGTCAGCAGTTTGTTGCGATCGCTTTCTGCGTATTTACGGCTATAGATATTGACCACAGCGGGTGCCGCGCGGCGTACAGCTTGGTTAAATGAAATCTGAAGAGAGCCGATATTATCGACTTTAGGGCTCGTGACGTCAGCAACAATCGCCGGTCGTAAGCTCGGAAATGCGAGAAGAATAAGCGCCGCTGAAACGAGTCCAAGGGAAATAGAACGAAATAGAAAGGACAGCATGTTTCCCTCTTCAACAAGTAAGGTGTGAAGCCTCCACCGATGGATGGACGACTTGATTACGAGTGAAGCATAGCATTTTGATTCATTTAAAGAAAAGGGAAGCTGAGTAAGTTTCAATCAAACTTACTTCGCTTCCCTTTGAACATTGTGACGAATAGTTATCGAATCACAAGGTAGATGGTTCGGTCGCCTCGTTGGATGTTGAGCGCCAATACACCGGGTTGCTTCTCTAAAATCTCTCTAAATTGTGCAAGGTTTTTGACCGGCTGGCGGTTTACTCCAATGATGATGTCATCTTTGAGAAGTTGATAGGCTTCTGCTGGTGAGCCTTGAGCTACGCTTGAGACTTTCACACCAGTCGCTGAGTCGCTCTCGTTGGTGTTGGTCAGTTCCGCGCCTGCAAGCCCTTCATGAAGCTTTTCAGCTTGTGTCTTGCTATTGGTTGATTCGCCAAGGGTTACATCAAAGTTTTTGCTTTTTCCATCGCGGATAACACCGAGCTCGATCTGTTTGCCTGCGCCTAGTGTGGCCACTTTCGCTCTGAGCTCACTGAAGGTATCAATGCGTTTGCCATTAATAGAGACAATAATGTCTCCGGCTTTAAGTCCCGCTTTGTCTGCTGCGCTATCAGGGACAATTTGACTAACAAAAGCCCCTTTGCTTGATTCATAACCGAGTGCTTCAGCTAATTCCGAGGTGACTTCTCCACCTTGCACACCCAGCATGCCGCGTTTTACTTCACCGAAATCGAGGATCTGTTCTGTCAGGTTTGTCATCATATTGGATGGAATTGCAAAGCCGATGCCGACATTGCCTCCGTTAGGGCCTAGGATAGCCGTGTTGATACCAATCAGTTCACCATTAAGATTCACTAATGCACCTCCAGAGTTACCACTGTTAATTGCGGCATCGGTTTGAATGAAGTTCTCGAAGTTCTCTAGATTTAGACCGCTACGGCCTAACGCTGAAACAATACCGGATGTCACGGTTTGGCCAAGCCCAAATGGATTGCCGATAGCGACACTGAAATCGCCGACTCTTAGCTTGTCTGAATCTGCGACTTTTATCTGGGTAAGGTTTTTGGCTTTCTCTAATTTGAGCAATGCGATATCAGACATCTGGTCGCCACCGATCAGCTCGGCATCGTACTCTCGACCATCATGAAGTTTTACTTTGATATCGTCGGCGCCATTTATAACGTGATAGTTGGTGACGATATGGCCTTTTTTAGCATCAATGATGACACCAGAACCTAACCCACGGAATGGGCGCTCTCGTGTCTGCTCTGGGCCGAAAAAGAATTGGAATTGTTCAGGGATTTGCTGACGTTGTACCTGTTTGCCTTCAACGGCAATACTAACCACAGCGGGGGTCACTTGTTCAAGCATAGGTGCTAGGCTCGGTAATTGTTCATTACCCACACTTAATGGCAGTGCGGCGGTTGCTTGAATAGGGGTGATGATTGAACTTAAGCTTAAAGTCAGTACTGATAAAGCAAGCAAAGGTTTTTTCATCATAAACTCCTCTCTAGTTAAGGCCTTATCCCTCTTATACGTTTAATAAGTATGAGAAGTTTCAAATGACCTGAGTGAAAGTTATGACTCAAAAACCTTTGTAAAGTTCAAGAAGTGTTAAATGTTTACGATGCTTTTGCTGTGACTACATCAGGAGCATCAATGATTTCTTTCTTCTGTTCTTTAAATAAACCGGTTGCACCATTAGCGTAATCTTTTGGTTGCTCCTCAAGAGTCGCCTCTTTAGTTGAAGGCTTGTCTTGCGTCTTATCCGAATGGGCAGCGGCTGTTTTGACAAACGGGTTGTCTTGCTCTGGCAGATTAGGAATCAGCTCTGAGCTCGTTTTTTCCATGTGTTGATAAAGCTTTGTGTAGTCCTTACCTAAGGTATCTAACATTTCTGCTGATTTAGCAAAGTGGTCAGCAAGTTCTTGTCGTTGCTGTTCAAGGGCAAACTTTGCACTGTCTAATTCTTTTTGTACGTTCTTTTGTTTTTTGTATTCAGGCGTCATGAGACGAGAAATAGCGACCCCTAAGATAACTCCGACTAGTAAACCGGCAACGGCATACATCCAAGGCATAACAGCTCCTTATTATTGTTTTTTAACATGTTTGTTACTGCTTAGTTACACGTGATACGGCTCCATGGTACTATGAGAAAGCCGCAGTATAAAGAGAAATGCGTGTGCGCTAGATAGCAGTTTAGTGTTGCTTTATTCATCGCATCAAACCATCTCTCGTGCTGTTTGGGCACCTTTTTCTTCGCTGTCTGATATCGCTTTCATTGTGGAAATGTCGTCATGAATCCCGTTAAAAAATACGAACAAGATATAAAAGAACATGGATTTCAAAGAGATCCAGCACAAGAGCAAGCAGTTAAATCTTTAGATGAACTCTTTCATCAATTCCAAGATTACATGAATACCCCAGTTCCTCAACTTACGCGATTCCAGAAATTGCTAGGTAAAAAGCCCGAGTTGCCAACGCCTCCCAAAGGCCTCTATTTTTGGGGTGGTGTAGGGCGTGGCAAAACTTATCTAATGGATACGTTTTACGAAGCCTTACCGACCACTAAAAAAATGCGAGTTCACTTTCACCGCTTTATGTATCGAGTTCATGATGAGTTGAAAGCGCTCGGTAATGTGAGTGACCCGTTGCCTTTAGTCGCAGATAAGTTGAAAGAAGAAGCGGATATTATCTGTTTTGATGAATTCTTTGTTTCAGACATTACCGATGCCATGATCTTAGGGACTTTGTTCCAAGAGCTATTTGCGCGTAACGTTATCTTGGTGGCTACTTCTAATATCCCACCTGCAGATCTGTATCGTAATGGCTTACAGCGCGCACGCTTTTTACCTGCGATTAAGCTGATTCAAGAAAACTGCCACATCCTTAATGTAGACAGCGGTATTGATTACCGACTGAGAACCTTAGAGCAAGCTGAGATCTATCATTACCCATTAGATAACCAAGCCAATATCAATCTAGAGAAATACTACGCGCAGTTGGTCGGTGAAGATAAAGAGAAGCTCAAGCAGATCGAAGTTAACCATCGCCAATTGGATGTCATTGAAGCGAGTGATGGTGTATTACATGGTACTTTTGCACAACTTTGTCAGTCAGCTCGTAGTCAGAATGATTACATCGAACTGTCTAAGGTTTACCACACGGTTTTATTAGCGGATGTTTTACAGATGGGAGCGACGTCAGACGATGCGGCGAGGCGCTTTATTGCGTTAGTCGATGAGTTTTATGAGCGCCATGTGAAATTAATAATTTCAGCGGAAGTTGAGTTGGAAAAATTGTACACCAATGGTCAGCTAGAGTTTGAGTTTAAACGTTGTCAGTCGCGTTTAATTGAAATGCAGAGCCATGAATATTTGGCAAAAGAACACTTAATTTAGCTCTTATTATCTCGAATACGAAAGAGAATTAAAAAAATCGTGATTTTGTTCAAAAAGAGGTGATTTTTTCTTCGCTCTTCTCTATAATCCTGCGACCTACCGTTACTGCGGGCCTCTAGCGATGAGTAAAATCACGTTATGCCAAGAGTTTTCCAACACTCGAAGGGGTGATGAATGGTAACTCTTAGACAGTGGGAATACGCGAGTATTCCTTAAGTGTAAATTTTTTAAATAGGTAATTATTAGCATGAAAACTTTCGTTGCTAAACCAGAAACTGTAAAACGCGACTGGTATGTTGTAGACGCTGAAGGCAAAACTCTTGGCCGTCTAGCAAGTGAAATCGCTTCTCGCCTACGCGGCAAGCACAAAGCAGAATACACTCCTCACGTAGACACTGGTGATTACATCATCGTTGTTAACGCTGAGAAAGTTGCTGTGACTGGTAACAAAGCTAAGGGTAAGGTTTACTACCGTCACTCTGAGTTCCCAGGTGGTCTTAAGACTATCACTTTTGAAAAGCTAATTGCTAAGAAACCAGAAATGGTTCTTGAACTAGCAGTTAAAGGTATGCTTCCACGTGGTCCTCTAGGCCGCGCGATGTACCGTAAGCTTAAAGTATACGCTGGTACTGAGCACAACCATGTTGCTCAACAACCACAAGTACTAGACATCTAATTGGGGATTAAGACAATGGCAGAGAATCAATACTACGGCACTGGTCGTCGCAAAAGCTCAGCAGCTCGTGTTTTCATCAAACCAGGCTCTGGTGAGATCGTAATCAACAAGCGTAGCCTTGATGTTTACTTCGGTCGTCCAACTTCTCGTATGGTTGTTAAGCAACCTCTTGAGCTAGTTGAACTAACTGAGAAACTTGACCTTTACATCACTGTTTCTGGTGGTGGTATTTCAGGTCAAGCTGGCGCAATCCGCCACGGTATCACTCGTGCTCTTATGGAATACGATGAAACTCTACGTCCTGCTCTACGTGCAGCTGGCTATGTTACGCGTGACGCTCGTTGCGTTGAACGTAAGAAAGTTGGTCTACGTAAAGCACGTCGTAAACCTCAATTCTCTAAGCGTTAATTTTTCCTTACCGAAAAATACACGCGACCAGTTTTATTACTGGAATTGTGGTTCAAAGCTCGGCTATATGCCGGGCTTTTTGTCTTTCTGGCCCCCGCTAAACGCTTTTCCCCCCTCGTTTTATTCCCAAATTCTTATATTTTGAAAGCTTTTGTAACCCAATGTGCGCTTTGCCTCATGATTGTTACAAAAAGGTAGCTTTATCTTGTCAAAAAGTAGGGTTTTATTTATCATTTGCCGTCAATAAATAGAACTAAATACATATTTTGTTAGCCATGCTCTTTATTCGGAATTATTTCAATCCATAAGGAGCAAATGGGAGAATGTTTGGATGAGCAACGCGCCTTTAAATAACGGTCGCAGGCGTTTCTTAACCGCAACAACAGCCGTTGTTGGTGGTTTAGGAGCAGCTGCTGTAGCCGTGCCTTTTATTAAATCATGGAATCCGAGTGCTAAGGCGAAAGCTGCAGGCGCGCCGGTGGAAGTGGAAGTCAGTAAGTTAGAACCGGGACAAATGGTTCGTGTCGAGTGGCAAGGTAAGCCTGTATGGGTTGTACGCCGAGCTGAATCGGTACTAGAGAACCTAAAAGCGATCGGTGGTCAACTTCGTGACCCTCAATCTGAAGCTGAACAACAACCTGAATACGCACAGAACGAGTTCCGTTCGATTAAGCCGGAATTCTTCGTTGCTGTTGGTTTCTGCACACACTTAGGTTGTTCTCCAACTTACCTGCCAGATTCTTTCGCAGAACAGGTTCAGGGCGTTAAGTCTGGTTTCTTCTGTCCTTGTCATGGTTCAAAGTTTGATATGGCAGGTCGAGTATTCCAAGGCGTACCGGCTCCATTGAACCTTGTTGTACCAAAGCATATGTATTTGAGTGACACGAAGATCATGATCGGTGTCGACGAGGGAGACGCATAATGCAAGGATTGCTTGATTGGGTAGAAAAACGTCTACCCGCGATGAATGCTTACAAAAAGCACTTATCTGAATACCCAATGCCTAAGAACTTTAACTTTTGGTACCTTTTCGGTTCTTTGGCAATGTTGGTCCTGGTTAACCAAATCCTTACGGGTATCTGGTTAACAATGAACTACGTGCCGTCTGGTGAAGGTGCGTTTGCTTCTGTTGAATACATCATGCGTGATGTGGAATACGGTTGGTTACTGCGTTACATGCACTCGACTGGCGCTTCTGCGTTCTTCGTGGTTATCTACTTGCATATGTTCCGTGGTCTAATCTACGGTTCTTACCAAAAACCTCGTGAGCTACTTTGGATCTTCGGTATGTTGATCTTCTTAGTGCTTATGGCTGAAGCTTTCATGGGTTACTTACTACCATGGGGTCAAATGTCTTACTGGGGTGCTCAGGTAATCATATCTCTGTTTGGTGCAATTCCAGTTATTGGTGATGACCTAACGCTTTGGATCCGTGGTGACTACATCATTTCAGGTGCAACGCTGAACCGTTTCTTCGCACTGCACGTTATCGCTCTACCAATCGTACTGTTGCTGCTTATCGTACTTCATGTACTAGCGCTGCACGAAGTTGGTTCGAATAACCCTGACGGTATCGAGACTAAGCTTCCTAAAGGTACTATGGGCGACGACTACAAGACTCAGTTCCCATTCCACAAGGATTACACTAAGAAATACGACATCATCGACTCTATTCCTTTCCACCCATACGGGACGGTGAAAGATATGGTAGGTGTTGCTGGTTTCTTATTCTTGTTCTGTTACGTGCTGTTCTTTAACCCAGAGATGGGTGGGTACTTCCTTGAGCCGCCTAACTTTGAAGCTGCAAACCCACTGAAAACACCTGAACACATCGCTCCAGTTTGGTACTTCACGCCGTTCTACGCGGTACTACGTGCTGTTCCAGATAAGCTACTGGGTGTGGTTGCAATGGGTGCTTCTATTGTTGTGCTATTCCTACTGCCATGGTTCGACCGTTGTAAAGTGCGTTCTTACCGTTACCGTAGCAAACTGCATTTGATTAACATCATCCAATTCACAATAAGCTTTATTGCGCTTGGTGTCCTTGGTGCGCTTCCAGCAACGCCAACATACACATTACTGGCTCAAATCTTTAGCTTAGGTTATTTCATGTTCTTCGTTCTGCTGTGGTTCTACAGTAAAAATGAAGCGACGAAACCATTACCAGAAAGGGTGACATTCAAATGAAAAAGTGGATTGTAATTTTATTTGCTATGTTGCCGTCTCTAGCGATGGCAGCGGGTGCAGGCGTACCATTAGACAAAGCAAACAATGATTTAACAGACAAAGCTTCATTGCAAAATGGCGCTAAGATGTTCATGAACTACTGTTTTGCTTGTCACTCAACGCAGTACCAACGCTATGAACGTGTTGCGAATGATTTAGAGATTCCTTTAGACCTAATGAAGGAAAACCTAATCTTCGATCCTGAAGTGAAAATTGGTAGCTTGATGGTTAACGCTATGCCTTCTGACCAAGCAGCTAGCTGGTTTGGTGCTCCACCACCAGACTTAACATTGGTTGCTCGTGTTCGTGGCGCAGATTGGCTATACACGTACCTTCGTACTTTCTATGAAGATCCGTCTCGTCCATTTGGTGTGAACAACATTGTTTTCCCAAGTGTTGGTATGCCGCATGTTCTTGAAGAGCTACAAGGTATCCCAACGCCAATCTACGATACTCACATGGTAGATGGTGAGGAAGTAAAGGTTGTTGTTGGTACTGAAACGGACGGTTCTGGTGAACTAAGCACTGGTGAGTATGACAATGCGGTTCGCGATCTTGTTAACTTCCTAGTTTACTCGGGTGACCCAGTACAACTTGAACGCCACGCTATGGGTTGGTGGGTAATGGCCTTCTTGGTAATCTTCACTATCGTTGTGATTTTACTGAAGAAAGAGTATTGGCGTGATGTGCACTAATTGTGCTATAATACCGTGCTAATTCCCAAATTATGTTAATGTTCAATGGAGGCTTTAGGCCTCCATTGTTTTTATTTAAAGTGTACTGGAGGGCTCCATGGCTGTAGCTGCCAATAAACGTTCTGTAATGACTCTTTTCTCAAGTGCTTCTGATATGTATAGCCATCAGGTGCGCATTGTTCTTGCTGAAAAAGGCGTAAGTGTTGAAGTTGAGTTAGTAGATGAAAAAAATCTACCAGCAGAGCTTGTTGAACTGAACCCGTACAAATCAGTACCTACCCTTGTTGATCGTGAGCTTGCTCTATATGACTCAAAGATCATCATGGAATATCTAGATGAGCGTTTCCCTCATCCACCATTGATGCCTGTATACCCGGTTGCACGTGGTAATAGCCGTCTAATGATGTACCGCATTGAGCGCAACTGGTATTCAGTTGCAGAGAAGATCGTTAAAGGCAACGCTGAAGAATCAGAAGCTGCTCGCGTTAAACTGCGCAACGACCTACTGACTCTTGCTCCTATCTTCGCTGAGTATGAATACTTCATGAGCGAAGAGTTTAGCCTAATTGATTGCTACCTTGCTCCGCTACTATGGCGTTTACCTGAGCTTGGCATCGAACTGATTGGTCCTGGTTCTAAAGAGCTTAAGATTTACATGAACCGCGTATTTGAACGTGATTCATTCCTAGCTTCTCTAACAGAAGCTGAGCGTGAGATGCGACTCGTTCGCTAAGCGTTTATGGATATTTCTAATATGACACCACGCCGACCATACATGCTTCGCGCATTCTATGATTGGTTGGTTGATAACGAATTAACTCCCCACCTTGTTGTTGAAGCAACATTACCAGGTGTGAGAGTTCCAGAAGAGTTTGTTCAAGATGGTCAGATCATTCTGAACATCGCGCCTCGTGCGGTTGGGCAACTTGAACTGAGTAACGAAGCTGTTACGTTCAGTGCTCGCTTTAGCGGACGTCCACACTCTGTGATCGTTCCTCTATATGCAGTACAAGCGATTTATGCTCGTGAGAATGGTGCTGGTACCATGTTTGAACCTGAAGAGGCATACATGGAAGCGTTTGAAGAAGGGATTGAAGAAAGTCCTTTTGAAGAACCAGAAAAAGGCCCATCTTTGAGTGTAGCAACGGCAGACGTTGATGCGGAAGAGCCTGACTCAGATCCTGAGCCACCTCGTCCAGCAAAAGGTCGACCAAGCCTTCGTGTTATCAAATAGCGTTATTTTTAAATAACTCCAAATACAAAAAAGCAGCGATTTATCGCTGCTTTTTCTTTTTGTGCTTTCTGGTTTTTATTCGTTTGATTCATTTCGTTAGGCTTTACCAGCTAACCAGCAGCTAAGCCAGTTAAGTCCGTTTAAGTGGACTTAGCGAAGGTTAGTTTACCGAAGTATCTTCTTCACCATATTCGAACGCTCGAATCACCTGCTTTACGCCTGAAACATTACGGGCAACTTCTGTCGCGATATCAGCATGCTCTCGAGATACTAACCCAAGTAAAAACACCTCTGAATCTTCAGTGATGACTTTAACCTTAATGCCGTTGAGATCTGCGTTTGCAAGAAGGGCTGATTTCACCTTAGTGGTGATCCAGCTGTCGTTACTAATGGCACTGATGGTCAATGGCTCTTTTACTCGCACCTGATTATGGATGCTTTCTACGCCTGCCACTTCTTTGGCTTGGCTTTCAAACGCGCGACGTTCTGAGTCAGTGGTCGCTTGCCCCATCAATACAACCGAACCTCGGTAAGAGCTCGCAGTGATACGAACGTTGCCACGATATGGTTGTTTGTTGGTGATGGCCGCGACTTCAAATTCGATATTGTTGTCGTTCCAAATCTCTTTGGTGGTTCGTGTATCAGTGACTAAGTTCGCTGTGGTTGCAGCACCAGCAATGAAAATGCCAGCACAACCAGACAGGGAAAGTGTAAGTAGCGAAACACTAATCAGCTTAAACAGCCTCATAGAGGTTAATGATTTCATTGTGATGCTCCGTCTATCACTCTTCGTGAGCAGGGAAGAGTACTTGGTCGATTAGGTCACATAGGCAGTGCAGTGTCACCATGTGAACTTCGTGAATGCGTGCTGTACGGTGTGAAGGGATACGAATTTCTACATCGTGTTCGCCAAGCAAACCAGCCATTTCACCGCCGTCTTTACCGGTAAAGGCGATGATAGTCATATCACGAGTTACCGCCGCTTCCATCGCTTTGATGATGTTCTTGCTGTTACCGCTGGTTGAGATAGCCAGTAAAATATCACCGGTTTGACCAAATGCGCGCACCTGCTTAGAGAAGATCTCTTCATAGTGGTAATCGTTAGCAACGGCCGTCAACGTCGTATTGTCTGCCGTTAGCGCCATTGCTGGCAGGCTAGGGCGTTCTGTTTCAAATCGGTTTAATAAGCATGATACAAACTGTTGAGCATTAGACGCAGAACCACCATTACCACAACAAAGAATTTTGTTTCCGTTGAGCAGGGTTGCAACCATTGCTTGTGCAGCATGCGTAATGGCGTCAGGCAGTGCTTCGGCAGCAGCAATCTGGATCTGAATACTTTCTGTAAAACTTTCTTTAATGCTGTCTAGCATGTTTATCCTTGGGTAATCGCGTTTTGAATCCAGTTGATATCGTCATTTGGGCCTTCGATGGCAACGATATCAAATCGGAAGTCTGTAGAGTGTACTGACAGGCCTTGCTGCATAAGCCAGACATTGGCTGTTTTAAGCAGCTTGTGCGACTTCTTTGCTGTCACCATTTCAGCGGCATGTCCGTAGCGTGTTTGCTTGCGGTATTTTACCTCAGTAAACACAACCGTATTGTTATGACGCATTATAAGATCAATTTCGCCACACTTTGCTATGAAGTTTTCTTCAATTAGCGATAAACCGTGGCGAATTAGGTAGGACTTTGCCACGGCTTCGTATTTATCACCCACTTGTTTGTGGGTGATTGTTGGTTTGGAGAGAAACTTACGGCTAAAAAGCCCCATGCTCTGCCCAACTGATTTCACGTTGTACGATGCAATTGTTGTCGATAGTTAGCACACCGGTTTCACCTGGAATACTGTAGCCTTGAACGGCTTTCATCTGTGGAAGTGCATCCATTAGGTAATAAGCATCCATTCCCAACGCTTGCAGACGTTTTTGGCCGTTTGAGTTTGAAGGCCATAGGTCGTTTAGCTCTTTGTTGAGCTCGTTCTTGCTCTCAACCAATAGTGGGATGTCGCTGTAGAACACACCTGTTAGGTCTTCGTACTGCTTATCGCCGCTGTTGCTGCGTGAGTTTGAGAACAAGGCTGGTTGGTCAGCATCTGGGTTAATTGCCACTTCAATGAAAGGCTTAATTAACGTGAGCTCTGAGTTCTTCGCCACAATGTAGACCGAGTCGATATCACGACGACTGCGTGGCTCAGTTTCTAGGTCCAGATTAAGGAGGCCATCCATTTGAGCGATACGCTGCTGGCTTTCTTGTAGTCCGAATACCTGATTCACATTGCGCTGAAGTTGGCGCTTGTCAGAGAACATAGTAATCGCGACTTCGTTGTTGCTGTACTTTTTCCACTCTGCCTTAAAGGCTTGCTCAACTCGGTCACCTAAGCGTCCTTTTGGCGCTAGGATAAGCGGGTACTTATAACCTTGAGCAAAAAGATGTTTCGCTGCTTGAGCGACTTCTTGTTCTGGCGATAGAGCGAGATAGCAGATATTAGTATCAGATTCTAACTGCGTTGGAATGTTCAAAGCTAACGCAGGAATCGAGTTCTCGTGATTTTTCTGCGCTTGTTGAAGCTTGGTGATGTTGCTCTTAATCAGCGGACCAACAATGAAATCAACGTTGTTTTCTTCCAGTGTTGCTTTAATTTCAGCGGCACTTTGTACGTTGGTATCCATAACCGTCAGGGTTGCATCTTCTTCGCGCTCTTTGTCATTCATCATTGCAAAGATAAAACCGTCACGAACGAGTTGCGCTTGCTTGCCGTACTTACCTGTTAAAGGCAGTAATAGCGCGGTGCTGGTTGGCTTGCTGATTTCTAACGCTAATATATCGGTGATCGCTTGAGGCGTATAAAGCGCTGCTGGGTGGCGAGGGTTCTCTGCTAACCAATCAGACAGTGTTTTCTGCAGGTCAGGAAGATTAGAGTTGAGCGTCTTCATGTAAATAGACAGCTGTAACCAGCCCGCTAAAACGTCTTCGGTAGGAGAAGTTTTAAGCTCTAGAATCTCATATTGAGAATAGCTATTCAGATTCTGCCAAATACGGTCGGCCGTTTGCTGCTGGATTTCTTCATCAGCATCTAGGTACTCTGAATAAAGCACTAACTCACGGCTCGCTTCGAAATACTCTTTCTTCATCTCTGAAATATTCGCGCGTAGCTCGTGATAATCTTTCCATTGCTCGTTAGGCAGTTTCCACCACGGCTGGAAATTAAGTTGGCTATAGGCTTGGTCTGGTTGCGAGTTATTCACTAATAACTGCGCACGAGCCAGTTGCCACTCTGCTTGTTGCACTTCACTAAGCTCTTGCTTTGCTATGCGTTTGATAAGCAAAGTAGCTTGATCGGTTTTCCCAGCTTGCACAGAGGCTTTAAGTGCCATGATTAGCCAATCGTTTTGCAGGCTTCCTTTGCTGCTATCCGCTTGCATCATGTAACTTTCAGTTGATTGCGCTGGATCTAGTGTAATATCAACACGCGTTGGTGCTTGAGGGCCTGAAGAACAAGCCGCCAACGTAATTGCTAATGCAATTGGAGTGAGTAAGCGTGGTACACTGAGTCTCTTATGGTTCATCGTTGCCATGAGTTCTTTAAATTCCGTATCAATTTGTATCTATATTAATCGTTGAAGTGATGGTAAACAAATGACAGATAACAAAACCTTGCTCACAGAGAGCCCAACTCTCTATATTGTGCCAACCCCAATCGGAAATTTGGGAGATATCACTCAAAGAGCAATTGAAATTTTATCAAGTGTCGATGTTATTGCAGCCGAAGACACACGCCACACGGGTAAGCTGCTTGCTCACTTCAATATATCCACCAGAACGTTCGCTTTACATGATCATAATGAACAAACTAAAGCGCAAGTTCTAGTCGAAAGGTTATTAGAAGGTCAGTCTATCGCATTAGTCTCTGATGCGGGTACTCCTTTAATCAGTGACCCAGGTTACCATCTTGTATCACAATGTCGTCAAGCGGGTGTGAGAGTTGTGCCACTTCCTGGTGCTTGTGCTGTGATTACCGCACTCAGTGCGTCTGGTTTACCGTCTGATCGTTTCAGTTTTGAAGGCTTCTTACCGCCAAAGAGCAAAGGTCGTAAAGATAAGTTCTTAGAGATCGCAAAAGCAGAACGCACGTGTATCTTCTACGAATCTCCGCACCGTATTACTGATTCTCTACAAGACATGCTTGAGATCTTAGGCCCTGACCGTGAGGTTGTGTTGGCGCGTGAGCTGACTAAAACATTCGAAACCATTCAAGGGTTGCCACTCGGTGAGCTTATTGAGTGGATTGAAGAAGACTCGAACCGCAAGCGCGGTGAGATGGTGTTGCTGATTCATGGTCACCGTGAAGAAGCGAGCACAGAGCTGCCAGACGAAGCGACTCGTACGCTGGGTATTCTAACCAAAGAGTTGCCCCTTAAAAAAGCAGCGGCAATGACGGCAGAGATCTACAACCTTAAGAAGAATGCACTCTATAAGTGGGGTCTAGAACACCTAGACAACTAATGCTTCTTTAGTGATTTAGTTCAGATACAGATAAATGAGTAACTAAGCTGTTCTCCTTTATCTGTATTGCTAACCTGCCACTCGCTCTTAAATGCATTCGCAACTCTCATCTCGTCAATCACATCTGCATTTAATTCTTTTCGAATCTCTCATCTCGTTACTCATATCCACTTTTAATTCTGTTCGAACCTCTCATCTCGTTACTCGCATCCGCTTTTAATTCTTTTCGAATCTCTCATCTCGTTATTCGCATCCGCTTTTAACTCTTTTCGTATCTCTCATCTCGCTACGCGTATCTGCTCTTCAGCTGCTTTTGTTCAATTTCCCATCAGTTAACAATCGGTTTGCAGCATATTTGTGATCTCGCTAGACACTGCACATTAATCTCTATACAATCCGCCCTCGGAGTTGAACGGGTAATCGCTGCTTTGCTGATGTCCTTCGGGAGACTGACGTTGAGGTCCTTCGGGAAACTGACGTTGAAGTCCTTCGGGAGACTGGTAGAGGGGAGGAACGTCCGGGCTCCATAGAGCAGGGTGCCAGATAACGTCTGGGGGGCGCGAGCCCACGACAAGTGCAGCAGAGAGAAGACCGCCGATGGCCTCATTTCTTCGGAAGAGGCACAGGTAAGGCTGAAAGGGTGCGGTAAGAGCGCACCGTGCGGCTGGCAACAGTTCGTAGCAAGGTAAACTCCACCCGGAGCAAGATCAAATAGGCCCTCGCATTGCGCTGCTCGCGTATGGGGGCGGGTAGATTGCTTGAGCCTGTGAGCGATTGCAGGCCTAGACGAATGGTTACCGCCGCGCAAGCGGAACAGAACCCGGCGTATGTGTCAACTCCACCTATATAAAGAACCCATCATTACTTAACAGTAGTGATGGGTTTTTTGCTTTATATTGACGTAAATTATTTAGATTTCCTTAGAATCCTTCACCCTGATATAAGCTTGGGTCAAAAATTCCCAAAGCCTATACACAATATGGTGGAGATACGGCGTGAAATCAGTACACTAAAACGTTAATAGAACAAATTATTGCCTAACTAACGGCTCAATCCACTCACTGAGAAGACTATGACAGAAGCATTCAAACATATTTCAGTATTGCTTAACGAATCTATTGACGGACTTGCGATCAAACCTGACGGTACCTACATCGATGGTACTTTTGGCCGTGGTGGTCACAGCCGTACAATCCTGTCTAAACTGGGCGAGAATGGACGACTCTTTAGTATCGACCGCGATCCACAAGCGATTGCTGAAGCTCAGAAGATTGATGATCCCCGTTTTACAATTATCCATGGCCCATTCTCGGGTATGGCTGAATATGCAGAACGTTATGACTTAGTCGGTCAAGTGGATGGTGTTTTACTGGATTTAGGTGTTTCTTCACCACAGTTAGATGATGCTGAACGTGGCTTTAGCTTCATGAAAGATGGCCCGTTGGACATGCGTATGGATCCAACAACGGGTATTCCTGTTTCTCAGTGGTTAGTTGAAGCGGATCTTGATGATATCACTTGGGTTATTCGTGAGTTCGGTGAAGACAAACACGCTCGTCGTATCGCGAAAGGCATCATTGCTTATCAAGAGAACGAAGAGAACGAACCGTTAACGCGTACTGGTCAACTGGCTAAGCTTATTTCAGATGTTGCTCCAAAGAGCTTTAAAGAGAAAAAGCACCCAGCGACACGTGCATTCCAAGCGTTTCGTATCTACATCAACAGTGAACTTGAAGAGATCGATACCGCACTGAAAGGCGCAGCAAGCATTCTTGCTCCTCAAGGTCGTATCTCTGTTATCAGTTTCCACTCTCTTGAAGACCGTATGGTGAAGCGCTTTATTCGTAAAGAGAGCCAAGGGCCACAAGTGCCTCACGGTTTACCGCTAACAGAAGATCAGATTAAAGCTTTAGGCAGTGCCGATCTAAAACCAATTGGTAAAGCGATCAAGCCTTCTAAAGATGAAGTGGATGAGAACACTCGTTCGCGCAGTTCAGTACTACGAATCGCAGAAAAGCTATAATCAATGAAGACCTCCAAACCGAACTTAGCGAAGATAATATTTTTTGATTTGATCTCCGTGGGCAAAGTCCCGTTGGTGCTTCTTATCTGTATCTTCGCGAGTGCGATGGGGGTCGTTCTTACGACACATATGTCACGTCAGGCTATTACGCAAAAAGACACGGCATTAGTGGAGCGAGAACAGCTTGATGATGAGTGGCGAAATTTAATGCTTGAAGAGACGGCTCTGGCTGAACATAGCCGCGTTCAAGCATCGGCAAAACGAGAGCTAGACATGAAACGTCCAGACTCTGACAAAGAAGTAGTGATCACACTGAAATGACCGGTAAAAAGGAAAAAGCACCCGCGAAAACCGTTAATAAATCAACGAAAGAGCGAGTGAAGAGCGAAAAGGATTCGGATCCAGTTCTTATTAAATGGCGTTTCAACGTCGTGATTGCTTTCGTGTTTCTTGCCTTTGCTGCACTCGTAGGACGTGTGGCTTACATCCAAATCATTGAACCAGATAACTTAATTCGTCAGGGCGACCTTCGCTCGGTACGTGTTAAGGCAATTCCTTCCGCCCGCGGCATTATCTCAGACCGCAATGGCGAGCCGCTTGCTGTGAGTGTTCCAGTTGAAGCGGTATGGGCCGACCCGAAAACCATTTTCGATAAAAACGGTATGGCCCAAATTGATCGTTGGTATGCATTAGCCGATGTACTTGGCCTAGAACGACAATCGATGATTGATAAGATCTCTAGCAACAAATCCCGTCGATTTATTTACCTGCAAAGACAAGTTAGCCCTGCAATGGCTAAGTATATCCGCGAGCTTAAGCTCGTAGGTGTTGGCTTGAAAGCGGAATCTCGACGTTACTACCCCGCAGGCGAAGTCAGTGCACACCTTATCGGTGTGACTGGCATTGACGGGCACGGTTTGGAAGGCGTTGAACGCAGCTACGACAAATGGCTCACGGGCGAAGCGGGTAAGCGGACGATTCGTAAAGATCGCTATGGACGTGTTGTTGAAAACATTGCTTTAGAAGAGCGTGAAGAAGGCAAACCACTAGAGCTAACGATCGATCAACGACTTCAGGCGATTGCTTATCGCGCGATCAAGCAGGCTGTGGCGGATCACAAGGCGACTTCAGGCTCAGCTGTATTACTCGATGTAAAAACGGGTGCCGTGTTAGCTATGGTTAATGCCCCTTCTTATAATCCGAATAATCGTGCTGATTTACAAAGTTTTAAGATGCGTAACCGCGTTCTGACCGATGCAATGGAACCGGGTTCTACCGTGAAACCTTTTGTGGTTTTAGCAGCGCTAGAGAACGGCACTGCAGACCCAGATATCGTTATTGATACGGGCAATGGCATTATGCAGATCGGTGGTAGTCGCGTACGAGATTCTTCTAAAGTCGGTAAGGCTGACTTAGCGCTGATCCTCAAGAAGTCGAGTAACATCGGCGTAGCGAAATTGGCACTTAATATGCCACTTGAAGCTTTGCTTGGTATGTACAGTTCAGTTGGTCTAGGCGAGATGTCTGGGCTTAATTTGGTTGGTGAAACGAGCGGTATTTTCCCGAATCGCCGTCGTTGGTCAAAGTTTGAAATTGCGACCTTAGCATTCGGTTATGGCTTGTCGGTTACACCGATGCAGTTGGCACATGCTTATGCAACGCTAGCCAACAAAGGCATGTATGAACCGATTCATATTATTAAAAGTAATGACCAAGATTTTTCTAAGCAAATCATCAAGCGCGAGAACGCTGAACTGGTTCTGAATATGCTAGAAGGGGTTACTCAAAAAGGCGGTACGGCAACCAGAGCCGCAGTGCCTGGTTATCGAGTTGCAGCAAAAACGGGTACCTCTCGTAAGGCTGAAGCGGGCGGCTACAGTGATGAATACATCGCGGTGACCGCAGGCTTTGCTCCAGTCAGTGACCCAAGGGTGGCGCTGGTTGTTGTGGTCAATGAGCCTCAAGGTGACCTTTACTATGGCGGTTCAGTCGCAGCCCCCGTTTTTTCTGAAATCATGAAGGGTGCACTGCAAATACTCAATGTCCCTGCTGATGAAAACAAGTTTCAAGAATAGAGCTAATCAGGATTCAATATGAGTAATAGCCTCACGCTGTCATCTTTACTTTCTCCTTGGGGAGACTTTGGTTCTCCTGAGTTGGAGTCGATTGCTGTTGAGCAGTTGGAGTTGGATAGCCGAGCCATCAAGGAAGGTGATATTTTTGTTGCCGTAATTGGACATGCTGTCGACGGCCGTCGGTTTATCGATAAAGCCGTTTCTCAAGGCGCGAAAGCTGTCATTGCACAAGCTAGCGATGACAAAGCTCATGGCTTGGTTGAGTGGCTAAACTCGGTTCCTGTGGTTTATGTTTCAGACTTAAACTCAACACTCTCTGAATTAGCTGGCCGTGTTTATTCTTCTCAAGCGACCAAATTGATTGGTGTCACGGGCACCAATGGCAAAACCACCATCACCCAATTGATTGCTCAATGGCTTGATCTCGTCGGCCAACGTTCTGCGGTTATGGGTACAACGGGCAATGGCTTCTTAGACAATCTAAAAACCGCGGCTAATACCACTGGCAGTGCCATCGAGATACAGCGCACACTGAGTGAGTTAGCTGCAGAAAAAGCGGTGTATACCGCAATGGAAATCTCTTCTCATGGTTTGGTGCAAGGTCGAGTAAAGGCTTTGGACTTTGAGGTTGGTGTCTTTACTAACTTGAGTCGTGATCATCTTGATTATCATGGCACGATGGAAGAGTACGCATTGGCTAAGAAGAGCCTGTTTACTCAACACAAATGCAAGCATGCAGTGATTAATGTGGATGACGAAGTGGGTAAAGCTTGGATGTCAGATTTATCCAATGCCATTGCAGTTTCACTGTCACCGCTAACGGGCTATCAACAATCGGTATGGGCATCTGATGTCGCTTATGCAGAAACCGGTATTCAGTTGTCTTTCGATGGAAGTTGGGGACAAGGGAAGCTTTCTGTTCCACTGATTGGTCAGTTCAACGCATCAAATGTATTGGTTGCTTTTGCGACCTTGCTTTCGTTGGGTATCGACAAGCAAATCTTGATCGACACTGCGCCTCAGCTTCAACCTGTCATTGGCCGAATGGAGCTTTTCCAAGTTCCGAACAAAGCAAAAGTCGTTGTCGATTACGCTCATACGCCCGATGCGTTAGAGAAAGCATTGGCTGCACTACGCGTGCATTGCTCTGGACAATTGTGGGCAATCTTCGGTTGTGGTGGTGATCGCGATACAGGTAAGCGCCCAATGATGGCAGCGACCGCCGAGCAGTTCGCCGATAAAAGCATTATTTCAGATGACAACCCTCGCAGCGAAGATCCTGCTTTGATTGTTAAAGATATGCTGGCTGGCCTAAGTAAACCTGAATCTGCATTTGTCGAGCACGATCGCTACCAAGCGGTTAAGTTTGCTCTAGAGCAGGCTGGCAGCAATGACATTATTCTTTTGGCAGGTAAAGGCCATGAGGATTATCAAGTATTGAAAGACAAAACGGTACATTATTCAGACCGAGAGTCTGCGCTACAACTTTTAGGTATTTCATAATGATTGATGTATCACTCGAGCAGATTTGTTTTGCTGTTAATGGCGAGCTGATTGAGCATTCAGAAACCAGTAATCACAATACAGTGATCAACGCCGTTTCTACCGACACGCGTACAGTCGAAGATGGTGCGCTGTTTGTTGCTATCGTCGGTGAGCGTTTCGATGCGCATGACTTTTGCCACCAAGCGGTTGCAGCAAACGCGAGCGCGTTGTTAGTCGAACGAAAACTTGACCTAAATATTACTCAAGTTGTTGTTGAAGACACTAAACTTGCTTTAGGTCAGCTAAGTGCTTGGATCCATAAGCAATGTAATGTTCCGACCATGGCGATTACAGGCAGCTGTGGCAAAACGACCGTCAAAGAGATGGTGGCAAGTATTCTACAACAGCGTGGCAAGGTGCTGTTTACGGCTGGTAACTTCAATAATGATATTGGTGTGCCTTTGACTTTGCTGCGCAGTGAACCAAGCGATGACTATGCGGTGATCGAATTAGGCGCCAACCATATTGGTGAAATCGCCTACACCACGCAGCTCGTGAAACCACAGGTTGCCTTGGTGAATAATGTGGCGGTGGCTCACTTAGAAGGCTTTGGTTCTATTGATGGCGTAAAACAAGCGAAAGGTGAAATCTTTCAGGGGCTTGCTGCCGGTGATACTGCTATTGTTAATTTAGAGAGCAACGGTGGTGATTTTTGGAATGAAGTACTCGCGGATAAAACGGTACTGACATTTTCTGAAAGTAACCATGAAGCCGATTATTTTGCTGATAATATCGAAATCAACGACCAAGGCGAAGCTTGCTTTGATATGCAAACACCACTAGGTGCTACAGCTGTTGAACTTGGTATTATTGGTCAGCATAACGTGGCGAACGCGTTGGCGGCGGCAGCGTTGAGCATTCAATTTGGTGCAACGCTTGATGAAATAAAAAGTGGTTTAGCGAATCTTATCTCGGTCAAAGGGCGAGTTGAGGTTCAACAATTAAGTCAGAATATCAAGCTGATAGATGACAGTTATAACGCTAGTGTGCCTGCAATGAAGGCGGCAGCGAAACTGCTGTCGAGCTTTAAAGGTCAACGTTGGTTGATTTTAGGCAATATGGCTGAATTAGGCGACGAAAGTCTTGCACTTCACCGTCAAGTCGGTGAATATGCTGCCCCATTCGCTTTTGAGCATGTACTCACTTACGGTGATGATACCAAGGTGATTAGTGAGGTCTGTAATGGTACTCACTTCGCAACGCATCAAGCGATGATCGCACACATAGAGCAGCACTTATGCTTGCCGAATAACGTGTCACACACCTTGTTGGTGAAAGGCGCAAACAGTGCAGGAATGAGTAAAATAGCCGCTGCTTTAAAGGAGAACTTTTCATGATAATTTGGCTTGCAGAGCTACTACAGCCATACTTTTCTTTTTTCCGTTTGTTCGAATACCTATCGTTTCGAGCCATCGCGAGTATTTTGACGGCTTTATGTCTGTCGCTGTGGATGGGACCTCGTTTAATTGAGCGTCTGCAAATGCTACAAATTGGCCAAGTTGTTCGTAATGACGGCCCTGAATCTCACTTCAGCAAACGTGGTACGCCAACCATGGGCGGTGTGATGATCCTTGCTGCTATCATTATTACGGTATTGGTGTGGGCTGATCTTTCCAACCCTTACGTTTGGGCAGTATTGGCCGTGCTTGCTGGCTACGGCGCCGTTGGCTTTGTTGATGACTACCGTAAAGTGGTTCGTAAGAACACTGATGGTCTGATTGCTCGCTGGAAGTACTTCTGGCAATCCGCGATCGCATTGGTTGTGGCGTTTGCTCTATATGCTCACGGACACGATACTGCGGCAACTCAGTTGGTGGTTCCTTTCTTTAAAGATGTGATGCCACAGCTAGGTTTATTGTACATCGTACTGACTTATTTTGTTATTGTGGGTACCAGTAATGCGGTAAACCTAACGGACGGCCTAGACGGCTTGGCCATTATGCCAACGGTTATGGTGGCGGCTGGTTTTGCTGTGATTGCTTGGGCAACAGGTAACGTTAACTTCGCGGCATACCTTCACATTCCATACATTCCATACACCTCTGAGCTGGTTGTGGTTTGTACCGCTATCGTGGGTGCGGGTCTTGGTTTCCTATGGTTTAACACCTACCCAGCACAAGTCTTCATGGGCGATGTTGGCTCACTAGCGCTTGGTGGTGCATTAGGTGTGATTGCTGTTTTGGTTCGCCAAGAATTGGTACTGGTTATCATGGGCGGTGTGTTTGTAATGGAGACCTTGTCAGTTATTCTGCAGGTGGGCTCTTACAAATTGCGTGGTCAGCGTATTTTCCGCATGGCACCGATTCATCACCACTACGAACTGAAAGGTTGGCCAGAGCCGCGTGTAATCGTGCGCTTTTGGATCATCTCAATGGTATTAGTCTTGGTTGGTCTAGCGACACTGAAAGTTCGTTAATCCTGTATGAGCCTCTTGATGAGAGGCTCTTTAAAACTATTAAGAGCATCTTGTTTAAATGGAACGTTGGCAAAATATTCAAAATGTAGTGGTTGTGGGGCTCGGTATTACCGGGCTCTCTGTCGTTAAACATCTCGTAAAATATCAACCTCAGACTCATGTGAAGGTGATTGATACTCGAGAACTACCACCAGGCCGAGAATCTTTGCCTGAATCGGTAGAGCTGCATTCTGGAAGTTGGAATAGCCAATGGTTAGCGAAAGCTGATTTAGTGGTTGCTAACCCGGGTATCGCCTTAGCGACCCCTGAAATACAAGATGTTATTCAAGCGGGAACTCCGGTTGTTGGCGATATTGAACTGTTTGGCTGGGCGGTAGACAAACCCGTCGTGGCAATAACAGGTTCCAATGGTAAAAGTACGGTGACCGATCTAACGGGTGTGCTTGCTAAGGCCGCCGGTCTTAACGTTGGCGTTGGTGGCAACATCGGTATTCCAGCCTTAGACCTTCTTGAGCTTGATGCCGACTTGTATGTTCTTGAGCTTTCAAGCTTTCAGCTAGAGACAACATCCAGTTTAAGTCTTGCAGCTGCGGCCTTTTTGAACCTGTCAGAAGATCATATGGATCGCTATCAAGGCATGGCCGATTACCGTGACGCTAAATTAAGAATTTTTAATAATGCTCAGTACGCGATTGTAAACCGAGAAGACAAAGAGACTTATCCTGACCACACGATGTCATTGGTGACATTTGGACTCGATGACCAAGAGTTTGGTGTATCAATAGTCGATGGTACCGAATGGCTAGTGGATAACGGTAAGCCAGTACTTGCTACTCAAGATTTAACATTGGTTGGACGTCACAATGTGGCGAATGCGTTAGTCTCTTTAGCACTGTTGAAGCAAGTTGGTATTGATTACAGCAAAAGCCTTGAAGCTCTGAAAGCCTACAACGGTTTAACGCATCGTTGCCAAGTAGTGGCTGACAGACGCGAAATCAAATGGGTTAACGACTCGAAAGCGACCAACGTAGCCAGTACATTAGCGGCTCTGTCGGGGTTAGAGTACCAAGGTACTTTGTATCTCTTAGTCGGAGGTGTGGGCAAAGGCGCTGACTTTAGCGAGCTTAAACCCGTGTTGGCGCAACTAGACCGTGTTCAGTTGTGTTGCTTCGGTGAAGATGCTGCGCAATTCATGCCATTACATCCATCGGCGAAGACGTTTGATACCATGCGTGACATCATCGAGAGCATCTCTGCACAACTGGCGTCGGGTGACATGGTGATGCTGTCTCCTGCGTGTGCAAGCTTCGATCAATTTAATAACTTCATGGCGAGAGGTGATGCGTTCACTGAACTTGCCCATGAGTATGCCTAACGTGTTGAAGGACTAACATTCAGTGCAAAGAGTGAAAGAGATTAATCAATCTATTTGGCAATGGCTTAACCGTGCCACACCAGCGGCGCTCTACGATCGTCAGTTGGTATGGATTGCTCTTGGATTGATGCTAACGGGCTTGGTAATGGTAACGTCGGCTTCGTTCCCAATCAGTGCTCGTTTAACCGATCAGCCGTTTCACTTTATGTTCCGTCACGCCATTTTCTTGGTGTTAGCGTTAATCGTATCCAGCGTAATACTTCAAATTCCAATGAAGCGTTGGTTTCAATACAGCATGTACCTACTGGGGTTATCCTTCTTTTTGTTGGTTGTGGTATTAGCTGTCGGTAAATCGGTGAACGGTGCATCGCGCTGGATTCCGCTTGGATTGTTTAACTTACAACCTGCCGAAGTCGCTAAATTATCGCTGTTTATCTTTATGGCAGGCTACTTGGTTCGAAAACAAGACGAAGTGAGGAAAACCTTCTTCGGTGGTTTTGGTAAGCCAATTATGGTGTTTGGTGCCTTTGCAGTATTACTCCTTGGCCAACCCGATTTAGGTACCGTTGTTGTAATGCTGGTTACCTTGTTTGGCATGCTATTTATCGCAGGTGCCAAGCTTTCACAGTTTATTGCCTTAATGGTGGCGGGTATTGCCGCGGTCGTCGGCTTGATTGTTATTGAGCCTTATCGTGTTCGACGTGTGACCTCATTCTGGGAACCATGGAATGACCCGTTTGGCAGTGGCTACCAGTTAACTCAATCACTGATGGCATTTGGCCGTGGTGATTGGATGGGGCAAGGCCTTGGTAACTCGGTTCAGAAGTTAGAATATTTACCAGAAGCACATACCGATTTTGTGTTTGCTGTATTGGCTGAAGAGTTGGGCTTTGTTGGCGTGACCTTAGTGCTGATCCTTATTTTTAGTCTGGTGCTTAAAGCGATTCTAATTGGTAAGAAAGCCTTCGAAAACGACCAGTTATTCAGTGGCTACCTTGCCTTTGGTATTGGTATTTGGTTTGCTTTTCAAACGCTTGTTAACGTGGGTGCGGCTTCAGGTATCGTTCCAACTAAAGGCCTGACATTGCCATTAATCAGTTACGGTGGGTCAAGTTTGATCGTGATGTCGGTGGCGGTTTCGATGCTGCTACGTATCGATCACGAGTGCCGAATACAACAAAAAGAACAAGCCGACAATCAAAACGAATTAGTAGAATAAGAATCTAACGTGATGAAAAAAAACAAAAAACTTTTAGTGATGGCTGGTGGTACTGGCGGTCACGTTTTCCCTGGTTTAGCCGTGGCTAAAAAGCTTCAGCAACAAGGTTGGGAAATTCGCTGGTTAGGAACTGCGGACAGAATGGAAGCGGATCTGGTACCAAAGCATGGTATTGAGATCGACTTCATTAAGGTAAAAGGCCTGCGCGGTCAAGGCATTAGCAAGCTAATTAAAGCGCCATTCCAGATTATTAATGCCATACTTCAAGCAAGGCAGCACATCAAAGCATGGCAACCAGATGTTGTACTTGGAATGGGTGGTTACGTGAGTGGTCCCGGTGGCATCGCGGCATGGTTATCCGGTATTCCTGTGGTTCTACATGAACAAAATGCAGTGGCAGGTTTAACCAACCAATGGCTATCTAAAATTGCTAAAAAAGTGTTCCAAGCTTTCCCTGGTGCGTTTCCTACTGCACAGGTGGTGGGTAACCCTGTTCGTGAAGATGTTGTTGCCTTGGCTGAACCCGAGCAACGCATGGCAGAGCGTGACGGTGATATTCGTATCCTCGTGATGGGTGGCAGTCAGGGCGCTAAGATCCTGAACGATACCTTACCAGTTACCATAGCCCAGCTTGGTGAAGGTTTTACTGTGATGCATCAAGCTGGTAAGAACAATCAACAACAAGTGATTGAACAATACAAATCACATTCTGTAGATAATGTTCAAGTGACTGAATTTATTGATGATGTGGCGCAAGCTTATGAGTGGGCAGATCTATTAGTGTGTCGCTCAGGTGCATTGACCGTATCTGAAGTGTCTGCAGCAGGCGTGGGTTCTGTCTTCGTTCCGTTCATGCACAAAGACAGACAACAAGCGCTGAATGCCGATCACCTCGTTGAATGTGGCGCGGCGCTAATGATTGAACAGCCTCAACTGACGGCTGATAAGCTAGCGAACACTATCGCTCAGCTTGATAGAAATGAATTAAAAATGATGGCAACAAAAGCTCGTCAGGCAGCCAAGCTTGATGCGGATGTGACCGTCGCTGAAGCGATTAAAGCTTTAGCAAAATAATGAGATTGAATTGATGACGATTGAACATACCCAAGACTTAGCGCAAATCCGTGCAATGGTGCCAGAAATGCGCCGTGTTAAATCTATCCACTTCATTGGTATTGGTGGCGCAGGAATGAGCGGGATTGCTGAAGTCTTGCTTAATGAAGGCTATCAGATCACGGGTTCTGACATTGCTCAAAACCCAGTGACCGATCGTTTAGTTAGCAAGGGCGCGACCGTTTATATTGGTCACCAAGCAAGTAACGTTGCCGACGCAAGTGTGGTAGTGGTTTCAACCGCTATCAACGAAGAAAACCCAGAGATTATTGCCGCTCGTGAAGCGCGCACACCTATCGTTCGTCGTGCTGAAATGCTGGCTGAACTGATGCGTTTTCGTCATGGCATTGCTGTGGCAGGTACGCACGGTAAAACAACGACCACTGCGCTAGTGACACAGATTTACTCGGAAGCGGGTCTAGATCCAACCTTTGTAAACGGTGGTTTGGTGAAGAGTGTAGGCACGAATGCTCGTCTAGGCTCGAGTCGCATTCTTATCGCTGAAGCCGATGAAAGCGATGCGTCATTCTTACATCTGCAACCAATGGTGAGTATCGTTACTAACATTGAAGCGGATCATATGGATACTTACGGCGGCGATTTCGAAACGCTAAAGCAGACGTTCATTGATTTCTTACACAATCTGCCATTCTACGGTCAGGCTGTGATGTGTGTTGATGATCCGGTAGTACGTGAGCTTATTCCTCAGGTTAGTCGCCAAGTGATTACCTACGGCTTCTCAGAAGATGCGGATATCCGTATTGAAAACTACGTACAGGAAGGCCAACAAGGCAAGTTCACTGTGGTACGTGAAGGCAAAGCTAACCTAGATATTACGTTGAACATTCCAGGTCGCCATAACGCACTGAACGCATCAGCGGCGATTGCGGTTGCGACGGAAGATGACATCAGCGATGAAGCTATTTTAAAAGCGATGGCGGGAACGGAAGGCACTGGCCGTCGTTTCGATCACCTTGGTGAATACGAAACGGGTAAGGGTATTGCAATGTTGGTTGATGATTACGGTCATCATCCAACCGAAGTTGATGTAACGATTCAAGCTGCCCGTAGTGGCTGGACAGACAAACGTCTTGTGATGATTTTCCAACCACACCGCTACAGCCGAACGCGTGACCTGTATGATGACTTTGCTAACGTTCTTGAACAGGTTGATGTTCTAATATTATTAGATGTGTACTCTGCAGGTGAGAAACCGATTGCAGGGGCAGACGGACGCTCGTTAAGTCGAACTATTCGTGGGCGTGGTAAGATTGATCCGATCTTCGTTGCTGATATCAACACGCTGCCATCGGTTCTAGCCAACGTCATTCAAGGCGGTGACCTTGTTTTAACGCAGGGTGCAGGTGATGTTGGTCGTGTTGCTAAGCAACTCGAATCGCTACAGTTAGACATTAATAATATGCAGAACGCGTAACAGAATACTGTCTACAGACTGTGGTCAATCGCTCACTTCTTGCGATTGACCTAAAATTGACCAAAAATCTTATTATCAACGTTTGATAGTTTGATTTTGCTCAGTATAATTCATAGGTTAAAGTAAGTGCTTTTACCTCTATTACGAAGATAGGGAATAGAATTGCGAACCAACGACAGGGAATGCGGGCTTTGGTAGAAAGTACTTTTAGCGAAAACCGCCACCTATTCAGTTTACCATCGCTCAAGAAACACGCCTTAGGCGGGTCTTTTTTAGTCGTGGTATTGCTATTCATTGGGTTTCTCTTCTATACCACACTAACTTGGATGTGGGACGATCAGCGATTGCCTCTTTCCAAAATAGTACTTCAAGGCGACTTAACTTATGTAACGGCTGGTGATGTTCAGCATGCTTTTGGCGAGTTAGAACATATTGGTACCTTCATGTCGCAAGATATTGGGGTGTTGCAAGACAGCTTAGAGGCGTTACCTTGGGTATCTGTTGTCTCGATTCGTAAACAGTGGCCAGACACAATAAAAGTATTTTTGACTGAATACCAAGCAGCAGCAATCTGGAATGGCAACATGCTGCTCAACGAAAACGGTCAAGTGTTTAATGGCGATATCGGCCTGTTGAAGGGCGATAGAGTTAAGCTTTATGGCCCGGAAGGGACCAGCCAAGAAGTGATAGCAAAATGGCGACAGATAACTCCTTTGATTAACAGTCTAGGGTTAACCGTTACCTCGCTCGTTCTCAATGAGCGCCGTGCTTGGCAAATAATCCTAGATAACGGTATCCGTTTAGAACTAGGTAAAGATTCTTTAGATGAGCGTGTTGAACGCTTTATTTCGCTTTATAACGAATTAGGAAGTAAAGCGAATCAAGTGAGCTACATCGACCTCAGGTATGATACGGGAGCCGCTGTAGGCTGGTTTCCAGAGCAAGAGTTAGAAGAGAGCAGAAATGACTAAGACCGCAGATGACAACATAATCGTTGGTCTTGATATAGGCACTGCGACCATATCAGCTCTAGTTGGTGAAATACTGCCTGATGGTCAAATCAATATCATTGGTTCAGGGCAAAGCCCATCCAGAGGTATGGATAAAGGTGGTGTAAACGACCTAGAGTCGGTAGTGAAGTCGGTTCAGCGAGCAATTGATCAAGCAGAGTTGATGGCTGAATGCCAAATCAGCAATGTATTTATCTCGCTGTCCGGTAAGCATATCGCAAGCCGAATTGAAAAAGGCATGGGCACTATTTCAGATGAAGAAGTGTCTCAAGACGATATGGATCGAGCGATCCATACCGCGAAATCGATTAAAATAGGTGATGAACAGAGAATTCTGCACGTGATTCCACAAGAATTTACCATCGATTACCAAGAAGGCATTAAGAATCCACTTGGTTTATCTGGTGTTCGAATGGAAGTCAGTGTTCACCTAATTTCGTGCCATAGCGACATGGCGAGAAACATTATTAAAGCTGTTGAACGATGTGGTCTCACTGTAGAACAAATCGTGTTTTCAGGACTTGCCTCAAGTAATGCGGTAATTACTGACGACGAGAGAGAGCTTGGAGTATGTGTTGTTGATATTGGTGCCGGTACGATGGATATTTCCATTTGGACTGGCGGCGCACTGCGACACACAGAAGTCTTTTCCTACGCAGGAAATGCAGTAACCAGTGATATTGCCTTCGCTTTCGGCACGCCAGTGAGCGATGCTGAAGAGATAAAAGTAAACCATGGTTGCGCTCTGAGTGAACTCGTAAGCAAGGATGATTCTGTTAACGTCCCAAGTGTAGGTGGCCGTCCATCGAGAAGTTTGCAAAGACAAACTTTGTCGGAAGTGATTGAACCACGTTACACTGAACTTATGGGCCTCGTTAACCAAACTATTGATACGGTTCAATTACAGCTACGAGATGAGGGTATTAAGCACCACCTTGCAGCTGGCGTCGTTCTCACTGGTGGAGCGGCACAAATTGACGGATTGGTAGAGTGTGCGGAACGTGTTTTCCGCAATCAAGTTCGAGTTGGTAAGCCATTAGAAGTTAGTGGCTTAACTGACTATGTTAAAGAGCCGTATCATTCTACGGCGGTTGGTTTACTTCATTACGCAAGAGATTGTCAGATAAGTGATGAAGGTGATTACAGCGAACCTAAGCGTTCAGCACCTTCTATGTCAGGTTTATTTGGTAAATTGCGTAATTGGATACAAAAAGAGTTTTAACCTGAGTTGCAGGAAAAAACGGAGATAACACATGTTTGAACCGATGATGGAAATGTCTGACGATGCAGTAATTAAAGTCGTTGGAGTTGGTGGCGGTGGCGGTAACGCTGTTGAGCACATGGTACGTGAGTCAATTGAAGGCGTAGAATTCATTAGTGTTAACACTGATGCTCAAGCCCTTCGTAAAACAAGCGTGAGCAGCGTGATCCAGATTGGTGGTGATATCACTAAAGGCTTGGGCGCTGGTGCAAACCCACAAGTAGGCCGTGATGCAGCTCTCGAAGATCGAGAAAGAATTAAAGAAGTTCTAACTGGCGCCGATATGGTATTTATCGCAGCTGGTATGGGCGGTGGTACAGGTACAGGTGCTGCTCCAGTTATTGCTGAAGTTGCGAAAGAGTTGGGTGTGCTAACGGTTGCTGTTGTAACTAAGCCATTTAGCTTTGAAGGCAAAAAGCGTTTAGCGTTTGCTGAGCAAGGTATCGAAGAGCTTTCTAAACATGTGGATTCTTTAATTACGATTCCAAATGAAAAGCTACTTAAAGTACTTGGCCGTGGCGTAACACTGCTAGAAGCTTTCGCAAGTGCAAATGATGTACTTAAAAACGCTGTACAAGGTATCGCTGAGCTAATTACTCGCCCTGGTATGATCAACGTCGATTTCGCGGATGTTCGCACTGTGATGTCGGAAATGGGTCATGCAATGATGGGTAGCGGTATCGCAAAAGGTGAAGACCGTGCTGAAGAAGCTGCTGAAACGGCAATTTCTAGCCCATTATTAGAAGACATCGACCTAGCTGGTGCTCGTGGCGTTCTTGTTAACATCACTGCTGGCCTAGATATGCGCTTAGATGAATTCGAAACTGTGGGTAATACAGTTAAGGCATTCGCTTCTGATAACGCAACGGTTGTTATTGGTACTTCTCTAGACCCTGATATGACGGATGAAATCCGCGTAACTGTTGTTGCAACAGGTATCGGCACAGAGAAAAAACCAGACATTACTTTAGTTGCTGGTGGTAAAGCAAAAGTAGCGCCAACGGCTCAACCTCAAGTTGCTGTTCAAACAGCAGCAAAAGTGGAAGAGAAAGTGGCACAACCATTGCAGGAAAAAACTGAGGTAAAACCTCAAGTTAAACCACAGCCAACAACGTCACCTGTTTCTTCAGGTACAGGCGCTAGCCAGAGTGCTGCACCTAAAGCTGAGAAAGAGAGCGGATATTTAGATATCCCAGCATTTTTACGACGTCAGGCTGATTAACAAATACCCAAAATTTGACTATCGTCGAATTAATGGTAAAATTCGCGGTCGGTAAATACTGACCGTGATTTGTAGCACTGATAACGAGGCAAGCAGATGATCAGACAACGTACTCTGAAAGAAATTGTGAAAACAACTGGTGTGGGTCTCCACTCTGGTCGTAAAGTCACACTTACTCTTCGCCCGGCAGCTGCAAATACAGGTATTGTTTATCGTCGTACAGATGTAAATCCACCTGTAGATTTCCCAGCTGATCCAGCATCAGTTCGTGACACTATGCTATGTACCGCTCTTGTTAATGACGAAGGCGTACGTATCTCTACAGTGGAGCACCTTAACGCAGCTCTAGCCGGAATGGGTATCGACAACATTATTGTTGAAGTAGATGCTCCAGAAATTCCAATTATGGATGGTAGCGCAAGCCCATTCGTATACTTGCTACAGCAAGCGGGTGTAGAAACACTGAATGCAGCGAAGCGTTTTATTCGAATCAAAAAGCCTATTCGTTTTGAAGATGGCGATAAATGGGCAGAGTTTGTTCCATTTAACGGCTTCCGTATGGACTTTGAGATCGACTTTAACCACCCTGCAATTGAATCCGATGAGCAACGTTTGTTGTTTGATTTCTCATCACAAGGTTTTGTGAAGCAGATTTCTCGTGCTCGTACTTTCGGTTTTATGCGCGATATTGAGTACCTTCAGTCTCAAAACCTAGTACTTGGCGGTAGCTTTGATAATGCTATCGTACTGGACGAATACCGAATTCTTAATGAAGAAGGCCTTCGTTTCGACAATGAGTTTGTAACTCATAAAGTATTGGATGCGATTGGTGACCTTTACATGTGTGGACACGCTATCATTGGTGAGTTCCGTGCATACAAATCAGGTCACGGCCTAAACAACCAACTTTTACGCGCAGTTCTTGCTGACGCAGAAGCTTGGGAATGGGCAACATTCGAAGAAGAAGCGGGCTCTCCAGTTGCTTTCGCAGAACCGGGTATGGTTCTAGCGTAATTGTTGTTTACAACAATATAAGATTTCAAAAACCAGGTCATCGGCCTGGTTTTTTTGTATCTATTTTCCAGATACAGTGTCGTTAACCTCCGGAAATTGCTGGCCAATGGGCTGCAGTCTGCTTAATCCATCAGCAATTAGAAAGAAAAGTTCCAAGCACATCAAACAAATGGTGTTCTAAATGGTCGTTAGTGTGAAAATTACTTACACTAAAGGGCATTAATTTTAACTCAAGCCTTGAAAACTCTACTCTCAAGTACAATATCAAAGATACTAGATTTATCTCAGTATCCTTGGTTAGTAACTGAAGACTAGTTCATAGCTAGTAGAGACTGACGGCATTTAAAATAGATCGCGGACGATCTGAGAACGAAGAGATTCCAAGCACATGATTACTAAGCTGCTGACAAAGGTAATTGGCAGTCGCAATGACAGAACACTGCGCCGCCTTAGAAAAATTGTAAAAGAAATTAATAACTACGAACCAACGTTTGAAGCACTTTCTGATGAAGAGCTAAAAGCAAAAACGGTTGAGTTTCGTGAGCGCTTAGATAAAGGTGAATCGTTAGATCAACTTCTACCTGAAGCTTTCGCTACGGTACGTGAAGCGTCTAAGCGTGTTTACGGCATGCGTCACTTTGACGTGCAAATGATTGGTGGCATGGTTCTAAATGCTGGCCAAATTGCAGAGATGCGTACTGGTGAAGGTAAGACACTTACCGCAACCCTACCAGCTTATCTAAACGCGCTACCAAGCAAAGGTGTTCACGTAATAACGGTGAACGATTACCTAGCGAAGCGTGATGCGGAAACAAACCGTCCATTATTTGAATTCCTTGGCATGACTGTTGGCGTGAATGTGGCAAACATGGCTCCGCCAGAGAAAAAAGAAGCGTACCAAGCTGACATCCTATACGGAACAAACAACGAGTTTGGTTTTGATTACCTTCGTGACAACATGGCTTTCCGTGCTGAAGACCGAGTTCAACGTGAGCGCTTCTTCGCTGTAGTCGATGAGGTTGACTCAATCTTAATTGATGAAGCTCGTACTCCGTTAATTATCTCTGGCCCAGCTGAAGATAGTTCTGACCTTTATACGCGCATTAACACTCTAATTCCTTCTCTAGAGCGTCAAGATAAAGAAGATTCAGAAGAGTACCGTGGTGAAGGTCACTACACCATGGACGAAAAATCAAAACAGGTTCACCTGACTGAAAACGGTCAAGAATTTGTAGAAGAACTAATGGTCAAAAACGGCTTGATGGAAGAGGGTGACACACTTTACTCTCCAACCAATATCAGCCTATTGCACCATGTGAATGCTGCGCTTCGTGCACACGTATTGTTTGAGAAAAACGTCGACTACATCGTTACTGAAGAAGGCGAAGTGGTTATCGTTGATGAACATACTGGTCGTACTATGCCAGGTCGTCGTTGGTCTGAAGGTTTACACCAAGCTGTTGAAGCTAAAGAAGGTGTGAAGATTCAGAATGAAAACCAAACATTAGCATCGATCACATTCCAGAATTTCTTCCGTCTGTATGAAAAACTGTCAGGTATGACAGGTACTGCTGATACAGAAGCGTTCGAATTCCAGTCTATCTACGGCCTAGAAACGGTGGTTATCCCAACCAACAAGCCTATGGTTCGTAACGATATGCCTGACGTGGTTTATCGTACCGAAGAAGACAAGTTCAATGCGATCATCGAAGACATTAAAGACCGTGTAGCGGCTGGTCAGCCATCACTGGTTGGTACGGTTTCTATCGAGAAATCTGAACTGCTGTCTAACGCACTGAAAAAAGCAAAAATTAAGCACAACGTACTAAATGCTAAGTTCCACGAGATGGAAGCTGAGATCGTTGCGCAAGCTGGTATGCCGGGTGCGGTAACTATCGCAACTAACATGGCCGGTCGTGGTACCGATATCGTGTTAGGTGGTAGCTGGCAGGCACAAATTGAGAAACTAGATAATCCAACCAAAGAGCAGATCGACAAGATCAAAGGCGACTGGAGAGTTATCCACGATACAGTTCTTGAGTCAGGTGGTCTGCACATCATTGGTACTGAGCGTCATGAATCTCGCCGTATCGATAACCAGCTACGTGGTCGTTCTGGTCGTCAAGGTGATGCGGGTTCTTCTCGTTTCTACCTATCAATGGAAGATTCTCTGCTACGTATCTTTACGTCTGATCGTATGGCTGGTCTTATCCAAAGTGGTATGGACGAAGGCGAAGCGATTGAATCTAAGATGCTGTCTCGCTCAATTGAAAAAGCACAACGTAAAGTGGAAGGTCGTAACTTCGACATCCGTAAGCAGCTTCTTGAGTACGATGATGTAGCCAATGACCAACGTAAGGTTGTTTATGAGCTACGTGATGAGCTGATGAGCTCAGATGACATCAGTGAGATGATCGAACACAACCGTGAAGATGTACTGGCGTCAGTCATTGATGAATACATCGCTCCTCAGTCTCTTGAAGACATGTGGGATATCGCAAGTCTGCAAGATCGTCTCAAGAATGATTTCGATCTAGACTTTGATATTCAAGGTTGGTTAGACGAAGACGACAAGCTTTATGAAGAAGCATTGCGTGAGCGCATTCTTGGTATGGCAGTAGATTCGTACAAACAGAAAGAAGAAGTGGTTGGTGCTCAAGTACTGCGTAACTTCGAAAAGTCTGTGATGCTACAAACGCTAGACGGCCTTTGGAAAGAGCACTTGGCTGCGATGGATCACCTTCGTCAAGGTATCCACTTACGTGGTTATGCTCAGAAGAACCCGAAACAAGAGTACAAGCGCGAGTCGTTTGAACTGTTTGAAGGTCTACTAGATGTGCTGAAAACAGACGTTGTGACCATCCTTTCTAAAGTTCGCGTTCAGCAACAAGAAGAAGTGGAAAAGATGGAAGCTCAACGTCAAGCTCAAGCTGAACAAGCGGCGCGTCGTGCACAAGCACAACATGCAACGGCTGAAAACCAGCTAGCTGACGATGAAGCGGATGCGGCATCTCCACAAACGGTAGTACGTGATGAGCGTAAAGTGGGTCGTAACGAACCATGCCCATGTGGAAGTGGTAAGAAGTATAAGCAGTGTCACGGCAAAATTGACTAAGTTTGGTGAAACGTTGCTGTAACGGATGATTGGCAGTGTCGGAGGTACTCACTTACTAACGTAAGCTCCGTGCCTCCTCCTTGCACTCAATACGTCACAGCTTAGCTTCATAAAACTTACTGATATTAAAAAGAGTCGCTTAGGCGGCTCTTTTTGTATGTGAATAATAAGGTTTTGATAGCGTCATCCTCGAGAGTGAGGTACGAGCGAGTCGGGGATCTTTCGAACTAACAAAAGAGCAGATTCCCTATCTAATTCGTTCCTCATTGTAGGGAATGACGGTAAGGACATAGAAGGAACACCATCATATGAAAAGAATCCATATTGTAGCGGGCATTATCTTCAACCAAGATAAGTCACAAGTATTTATTACTAAGCGCCCAGACGACAAGCATAAAGGCGGCTTCTGGGAATTTCCTGGTGGAAAAGTAGAAGCGGGCGAAACCATAGAGCAAGCGATGGCCCGTGAACTTGATGAAGAGATTGGCATTAAGGTGACAGAACAGTCTTTGTTTGAACACCTTGAGTTTGATTACAGTGATAAGTCACTTAAGTTCGATTTCATCCTTGTGACCGATTTCGAGCAACAGCCTTATGGTAAAGAAGGGCAGCAAGGTGAATGGGTCGATCTTGAATCATTGAGCCAATACGCGTTCCCTGAAGCAAATGTGCCAATTTTAGAGCGAGTAATAAAAGAGTTTTCGTAATTGCTAGCCTGAGTTTGAGATTGTTGTTAGTTTAAAGAGATTAATCGAATGAACGTTGCTGCGACAGATGAGCAGTGACGGTAACCAAAACAATGGAGATATTCGCAGTGGTAAGAATTGCAATTGCAGGAGCAGCTGGCCGTATGGGTCGTAACTTGGTGAAAGCCGCTCACCATAATTCAGAAGCAAGCGTTGGTGCTGGTTCAGAGCGTCCAGAGTCATCTTTGGTCGGTGTTGACGTTGGCGAGTTATGCGGTGAAGGTCGTTTTGATGTAGCTCTAGTTGATGACCTTTCGAAAGCGATTGAAGAGTTTGACGTGATCGTCGACTTTACCGCACCTGTGAGCACATTAGCGAATATTGAACTTTGTAAGCGTCACGGTAAAAAACTGATCATCGGCACTACTGGTTTCTCTGAAGAAGAAAAGCAGGTTATCGATGCAGCATCAAAAGAGATGTCTATTGTAATGGCACCAAACTACAGCGTTGGTGTGAACCTAGTATTTAAGCTGCTAGAAAAGGCCGCTAAAGTGATGGGCGATTACTGTGATGTTGAAATCGTAGAGGCTCACCACCGTCATAAAGTCGATGCACCTTCTGGCACTGCGATTGGCATGGGCGAAGCGATTGCTGGAGCGATGGGCAACGAGCTCAACGATGTCGCTGTATGGTCACGCGAAGGCATTACGGGCGAGCGTACAAAAGATGAGATCGGTTTTGCGACAATTCGTGCCGGTGACATCATTGGTGAGCATACCGCTATGTTTGCTGATATTGGCGAGCGCGTTGAAATTACCCATAAAGCAACGGATAGAATGACCTTTGCCAATGGTGCGATCAAGGCGGCTGTTTGGTTAAATGACAAGCCAGCAGGCTTTTATACCATGACGGATGTCCTTGGTTTGAATGACCTGTAAATAGATATTTATGCGCTGGCAATTGCCGGCGCTTTCTTTATTTACCGCTTTTCCCCACTTAAACTCCTCTTGGTTACTTTCTTCTTATTCTCTAATTTTCCTGATTAGAACTGCATTTAGCTATTGTTTATAGCTGCTTCGTCATTATTTTTGGTTTAAAGCTTTAAATTTATATGTTTACTCATTGTATTTATCGATTGCGTTTTGTTGGTGATATTTTTGCCACCTAATGGTGAGTGAAAATGACGGGTGAAAATTAGAAAATCGTAATATTCCTATTAATAGAGTATGAAAGTTGAACTTTTGAAGCTTTGATGGGGGAAATTGAATTAGTTCTTACAAATGTTTAATTTCTTTTGCGTTAAATGTTGACACGTATCACGCAGATCACTAAAATACCGCCAATTTGTCTAATTTCCATAAACACGCAGTTTTTGGTGTTGCAGGAAGGTAGATTTGCAAATTAAATCAATTTTAATGCATTTTTATTTCTGGAGGTTGTCTTGAAGAAGTCAGCACTACTCGTCCTAGAAGATGGGACAGTATTTCACGGTGAAGCCATTGGCGCTGTAGGTTCTGCAGTTGGTGAAGTCGTTTTTAATACCTCGATGACGGGGTACCAAGAAATCCTCACTGATCCTTCCTATTCTCAACAAATCGTTACCCTTACTTACCCTCACATTGGCAATACCGGAACCAATTCCGAAGATGAAGAATCTTCTTCAATCCACGCTCAAGGCCTTGTGATTCGCGATCTCCCTCTAATCGCTTCTAACTTCCGTAATGAACAATCCCTTTCTGATTACCTTAAGTCGCAAAACGTTATTGGTATCGCTGATATCGATACTCGTAAGCTGACGCGTATTCTTCGTGAAAAAGGTGCTCAAAACGGTTGTATCGTAGCGGGTAACAATTTAGATGAAGCTTTGGCTCTAGCTAAAGCAAAAGAATTCCCTGGCCTGAAAGGTATGGACCTTGCGAAAGAAGTTACAACAAAAGAAGCGTATCAATGGAAACAAGGTTCGTGGACGCTTACGGGTGGACTTCCTGAAGCGAAAGCAGACTCTGAATTGCCATACCACGTTGTTGCTTATGACTTCGGCGCAAAACGAAACATCTTACGAATGCTTGTTGACCGCGGCTGCCGCCTAACGGTTGTTCCTGCTGAAACTTCAGCAGAAGAAGTACTCGCTCTGAACCCAGACGGTGTTTTCCTTTCAAATGGCCCTGGTGACCCAGAACCATGTACTTACGCAATTGAAGCAACAAAAGTGTTCCTAGAAAAAGGCTTACCAATCTTTGGTATCTGTCTAGGTCACCAGATTCTTGCTCTTGCGTCAGGCGCTAAGACAGTGAAGATGAAGTTTGGCCACCACGGTGCAAACCACCCGGTTAAAGATTTAGATCGTGATGTTGTGATGATTACTTCACAAAACCACGGCTTTGCTGCTGACGAAGAAACCCTTCCAGAGACACTACGTGCAACGCACAAATCACTATTTGATGGTTCTCTACAAGGTATTCACCGTACAGATAAACCAGCATTCAGCTTCCAAGGTCACCCAGAAGCAAGCCCAGGTCCAGAAGATGCAGCGCCGCTATTCGACCACTTTATTGAACTAATCAAACAGCACACAGCGTAATTCGGAGTAGTAGATAATGCCAAAACGTACTGACATTAAAAGTGTTCTAATTCTAGGTGCTGGTCCGATTGTTATCGGTCAAGCATGTGAGTTTGATTACTCTGGTGCTCAAGCTTGTAAAGCACTTCGCGAAGAAGGTTACCGAGTTATTCTTGTAAACTCGAACCCAGCGACAATCATGACTGACCCAGATATGGCTGATGCGACTTACATCGAACCTATCCAATGGGAAGTGGTTCGTAACATCATCGCTAAAGAGAAGCCAGATGCAGTTCTACCGACAATGGGTGGCCAAACTGCACTTAACTGTGCGTTAGATTTAGAAAAATACGGCGTACTTGAAGAGTTCGGCGTAGAGATGATTGGCGCAACTGCTGACGCTATCGATAAAGCTGAAGACCGCTCTCGTTTTGATAAAGCAATGAAATCGATTGGTCTTGAGTGTCCAACGGCTGATACAGCGAAAACGATGGAAGAAGCTTACAAAGTTCAAGAAATGGTTGGTTTCCCTTGTATCATTCGTCCATCGTTTACGATGGGTGGTACAGGCGGTGGTATCGCTTATAACAAAGAAGAATTTGAAGAAATCTGTCGTCGTGGTTTGGACTTGTCTCCAACCAACGAACTTCTAATCGATGAGTCACTTATCGGTTGGAAAGAGTACGAGATGGAAGTGGTTCGCGACAAGAACGACAACTGCATCATCGTATGTGCGATTGAAAATTTTGACCCAATGGGTATTCACACTGGTGACTCAATCACAGTGGCTCCGGCTCAAACGCTAACAGACAAAGAATACCAACTAATGCGTAACGCTTCTCTAGCGGTACTGCGTGAGATTGGTGTTGAAACGGGTGGTTCAAACGTACAGTTTGGTATCAACCCGAAAGATGGTCGTATGGTTATCATCGAGATGAACCCACGTGTATCTCGTTCTTCTGCACTTGCTTCTAAAGCAACAGGTTTCCCAATAGCTAAGATTGCAGCGAAACTGGCTGTTGGCTTTACGCTAGACGAGCTAATGAATGACATCACTGGCGGTGCAACGCCAGCATCATTCGAACCAACAATTGACTACGTAGTAACTAAGATTCCTCGTTTTAACTTCGAGAAATTTGCAGGTGCTAACGACCGTCTAACGACGCAAATGAAGTCGGTTGGTGAAGTTATGGCTATCGGCCGTAACCAACAAGAATCTCTACAGAAAGCACTTCGCGGTCTAGAAGTTGGCGCAACTGGTTTTGACGAAATGGTCGACCTAGATGCACCTGACGCTCTAACGACGATTCGCCATGAGCTTAAAGAAGCTGGTTCTGACCGTATTTGGTACATCGCAGACGCTTTCCGTGCTGGTATGTCAGTTGATGGTGTATTCAACCTAACGCAAATTGACCGCTGGTTCCTAGTTCAAATCGAAGACATTGTTAAACTTGAGCAAGAACTTAAAGCGAAAGGCTTTGCTGGTCTGAATAAAGACGAGCTAATGAAGCTTAAGCGTAAAGGTTTTGCTGATGCTCGCCTGTCTAAGATTCTAGGTGTGGCAGAAAGTGAAATTCGTCGTCTACGTGACCAATACGATATTCACCCAGTCTACAAGCGTGTAGATACGTGTGCTGCTGAGTTCTCTTCGGATACGGCTTACATGTACTCATCTTACGATGACGAATGTGAATCGAACCCAACAGACAAAGAGAAAATCATGATCTTAGGCGGCGGTCCAAACCGTATCGGCCAAGGTATTGAATTCGATTACTGTTGTGTACATGCATCTCTAGCACTACGTGAAGATGGCTACGAAACAATCATGGTTAACTGTAACCCTGAGACAGTTTCGACAGACTACGATACGTCTGACCGCCTGTACTTTGAACCAGTAACTCTGGAAGACGTACTAGCAATCGTTCGTGTTGAGAAGCCAAAAGGCGTTATCGTTCAGTACGGTGGTCAAACACCACTGAAACTGGCTCGTGAGCTTGAAGCTGCTGGCGTACCAATCATTGGTACTAGCCCAGACGCAATCGACCGTGCAGAAGACCGTGAGCGTTTCCAAGTTGCTGTTGACCGTCTTGGTCTTCTACAACCAGAAAACGCGACAGTAACAACAATGGAGCAAGCGGTAGAGAAATCTCGCGAAATCGGCTTCCCATTGGTTGTTCGTCCTTCTTATGTTCTTGGTGGTCGTGCGATGGAAATCGTATACGACGAGCAAGACTTACGTCGCTACTTCAACGAAGCAGTCAGTGTTTCAAACGAATCTCCAGTACTACTTGATAGCTTCCTAGATGATGCAATTGAAGTCGACGTTGATGCGATTTGTGACGGTGAGCGCGTTGTTATTGCGGGTATCATGGAGCATATCGAACAAGCGGGTGTTCACTCAGGTGACTCAGCATGTTCTCTTCCTGCTTACACGCTAAGCCAAGAAATCCAAGACGTAATGCGTGAGCAAGTTGAAAAGCTAGCGTTCGAGTTGGGTGTTCGTGGTCTAATGAATACGCAGTTTGCTGTTAAGAACAACGAAGTGTACCTAATCGAAGTTAACCCTCGTGCAGCACGTACAGTACCGTTCGTATCGAAAGCAACAGGCGCAGCAGTTGCTAAGATTGCAGCTCGTGTTATGGCGGGTCAATCGCTAGAGTCTCAAGGCTTTACGAAAGAAATCATCCCACCATACTACTCAGTGAAAGAAGTTGTTCTTCCGTTCAACAAATTCCCTGGTGTTGACCCACTATTAGGCCCAGAAATGCGCTCTACTGGTGAAGTTATGGGTGTTGGTGCAACGTTTGCTGAAGCATATTCTAAAGCTGAATTGGGTTGTGGCAACATCTACCCAGAAGGCGGCCGTGCACTTCTTTCTGTTCGCGAAGGCGACAAAGAGCGTGTTGTTGACCTAGCATCTAAGCTATCTAAGCTTGGCTACCAGCTAGATGCAACACACGGTACTGCAGTTATCCTTGGCGAAGCGGGCATTAACCCACGTCTAGTAAACAAGGTACACGAAGGTCGTCCTCACATTCTTGACCGTATCAAGAACAATGAGTACACGTACATCGTGAACACTGCAGCAGGCCGTCAAGCGATTGAAGATTCTAAAGTTCTTCGTCGTGGCGCATTGGCTGAGAAAGTGAACTACACGACTACGCTAAACGCTGCATTCGCGACTTGTATGGCGCACACTGCAGACGCGAAAACGTCAGTAACTTCAGTTCAAGAGTTACACGCACAAGTTAAAGCTTCTCAAGCTTAATTGACTCACGTGTATCGCTGTTAAGCGGATATAAATGCTCAAAGCCCACTCTTCGGAGTGGGCTTTTTTATGTCTGTTATCTGGTGTCGGTTAAATGGTGAAAATTTGGAATAGGTTACAATCTTGTGTTTCGTTGTTGATTGTTTGCTCACGGTGGTAAGTTGTCGCTACACGAGAATTTAAGGCGTTGGGTATATGGAAATCACTCTAGAAATATTGGCTATCTTGTTTGTTGTTGCAACGGCGGCAGGCTTTATTGATGCAATGGCTGGCGGCGGTGGGTTGTTGACTCTACCTGCATTGCTAGCGGCAGGAGTACCACCAACGCAGGCACTGGCCACCAATAAACTTCAAAGTTCTTTTGGTAGTTTCTCCGCCAGTTGGTACTTCGTACGCAACGGTATCGTGAACATAAAAGAGATGCGCCTTGCCATTCTCTGTACCTTTATTGGTTCCGCGATTGGCGCTGAGTTAGTGCAGCATATTGACGCGAGCTTGCTGACCAGCATGATCCCATTACTGCTTATTGCCATCTCTCTCTACTTCCTATTAGCACCACAAACCAGAGCGTCTGAGGGCAAACAAAAGATCTCTGAGGCGATGTTTGCTTTGTGCATTGGTGGTGGTGTTGGCTTCTACGATGGATTTTTTGGACCAGGAACGGGCTCTATTTTCACGGTTTGCTTTGTTGCTATCGGCCATTTCTCTTTAGTGGATGCCACGGCTCGTACTAAGGTTCTTAACTTCACCTCGAATATTGCAGCTCTAATTTTCTTTATTATTGCTGGTTTACCCATTTGGGAGCTGGGCTTAGTGATGGCGGTTGGTGGCTTTATGGGCGCTCAGCTTGGCGCTAAAGTCGTGGTGACAAAAGGGCAGAAGTGGATTCGCCCCCTTGTGATCGTGATGTCGATGTTAATGGCATCTAAACTGCTTTGGGAACAGCATCAACAATGGATTCTATCAGTATTTTAACTCGTGGGGACTGATAGCTATTTGGCCTAACACAGATATGAATCGGTCGAATTAACCCCTCTAATTCCGGAAAGCTAAATAGGTATTGAGGCTGAATATTGAGTGTCTTTACGATAGAGAGCGGGATCAAAGCAGGCCCTGCCCCCCCCAATGCTAGCTGGGCTGCCGCAGTGTAAGCATCCATCTCCATCAAGGGTTTGATGCCGAACTTTTCAAGCACAGATAACTGATACGAGTTTGCCGGATTCGTCATGTCGTTGGTAATGACTAACGGGGGAAGCTCAGTCAGTGGTGTTTGACTGACAATGTAGAATGGTTCGTCAAACAGGTGAAAGGTCATCAGTCCATGGTGTGGAGGCAGTAAGCCAGCGCACAGTCCCAAGGTCGCCTTACCCGATTGTACTCGCTCGATAATTCTTGGAGTATGGTTAGTGGTGATGGTGATGTATTTATCTTGTTGGATAAATTGCCCCATCATTTGCCCTAAATAACCTGCGATCAAAGATTTAGAGCTATCTAAGGTAATAAGGGTGGTGTCTTCCAACTCTTGTTGCTCATAGATAAGCCCTCTAAGCTCATTGAATGCAGGGCCGATACTCTCGATTAATGCAATCGCATCTGGCGTCAGTTTGATCTGTCGGCCACTCGGTTCTATGAGCTTTTTACCTAGCTTCTTTTCTAAATTCGCAATCCGTTTGCTGACCGCTGATTGGCTGATGTAAAGCAAGCTGCCGGTGCGGCTCATGGTCTTTGCTTTGCTCAGCACCAATAGAGTTTCGATTCCTTCGAGTAACATTGAGTGATATTCATGAAAGTTGGGAATGATTGAACCAAGTTACCTCAAACACCATTCATTCTCTAGTCTTGAGCTCATAGATATTAAGCAAGCTAGGTTCTTTTAACTAGATTCGCGATACGCTGACCAAAATAGAAAGCGGTTTTAAGGTCATTGCTGTTAATGTGACTATTCGTGCTCTCTGCCGTCTGATCATCACTGGCGACCAAACCAATACTTGAACCCGTGCGATTCAAACCTAAATCATCAATATGCTTTGAGATATCAAGCCCTGCCCAAATCATGCCATGCTGACAAGCCAGAGTGAAAAAGCTTAACAAGGTTTGTTGTTGCTCACCGTTAAGGCTACCTCCTGTGGTAAACCCAGCTGCGAGTTTATTTCGCCATGCTTTCTTACAATAGGTATCACTGCTCGCATCCATAAAGCTTTTAAACTGAGCAGCTGGTGAGCCCATGTAAGTCGGAGCACCAAAGATAATCGCATCACAGCTATCTAATGCTTTGAGCTTATCGTCATTGTCATATCTTCCTTCTATTACTTCAGAAGAGAGGACTTCAATGAGCAGTGCTGAGTTAGATTGTTGAGTGTTTACACCTTCAGCGATTGTCTCTGCGACTTGCTTGGTCGCTCCATTCTTAGAGAAGAAAACAATGCCTACTTTATTGATACTCATCTTGAGTTCCCTATTGTCAGTGTTAGTAAATAAAATTATTTATAAAGTGATTTGTTTACTAATATAGCTTGTTAGCCAGGTAAGTAAATAAAAAACCTTACTAACCTTTAAGCTAAGAGCTAAGAGCTAAGAGCTAGGAGCTATGAACTAACAAGCTAACTAAATTGAGAGTAAGGAAAGAAAGGGGATCTTTGAAGGGTGAAATTGAGGGTACAGTGATTTAAAACGGAATTAAAAAGGCTCCTTTGCGGAGCCCATTTCTATTTTGTAACGCTAGCCTATTTGATTGCGAAGGTAGGCAGTGACAAGTGCCAGCGAATAGCGCCAAGCCTAATCAATAGTGTCGTGAACACGCCGGCTAAAAAGGCCGTTTCTGAATCGTGCCCCATGCTAATTGCCATGGTATGGAAAGCGCCGCCAATGATACAAGCGGTCGCGTAGACTTCACTTCTTAGGATCATTGGAACTTCACGAGCAAGTACGTCACGGATAATGCCGCCACCGCAGCCTGTGATCACACCCATGATAATAGCAACCAATGCAGAGTCTTGATAAATCAGTGCTTTCTCAACACCAATGCCAACAAATACCGCTAAGCCGATCGCATCACATACTGGCAGGATCCACCAAGCCAGACGCTTTGGACGTCTTACTATAATCATGGTCAGCAAACAGGTGGTGATGATGACCCAAAGGTAGGTGGTATCGGTGATCCAAAACACGGGAGTTGCACCCAATGCCATGTCACGAATAGTACCACCGCCAATCGCGGTTACACTGCCTAAAACGGCGACACCAAAGGGATCCATCTTAAGACGGCCAGCGACAAATACGCCTGAGACAGCAAAAATGGCAGTGCCAAATAAATCGATAATATAAAGCAGCATGGAGTCCATGATACTGGTGCTCTTATGGTTGAAATTGTAGGGACAGGTCGGTGGCGAATTGTACGAAAAAACGCAGCAAATAGTTAGTGATTTTGCCTAGCTCTATCGAAGAAATCGCATACTTGTTGGATCGCTTTCAAAGTTCTCGTCGTCGGGCGATTAATCCAATCAGAGTTGAGTGACCAAATCTGATTTTGAGCGACTGCCGGGATCTCATCTTCCCAAGTTTGCCACATGGTTCCATTCTCAATTGCATGCTGAGAAGTGAAGATCACTTGTGGCTTCCTTAACACAACTTGCTCAATGCCAACTTGCGGGTAAGGGGAAGCACTGTCTTCAAAAATATTGTGGCCACCACAAAACTCAAACACCTCGCTTGGCCAGTGCCCTTGAGCGACGGTGATGATCGGCTTTTCACTGAGCTGATAAAAATAATTTACTGGCTCAGCATCTTTATATTTTAGTCTCAACGCGTTGAGCTGCTCTTTGTATTGCTTGGCATTATTCTCTCCAATACTCGGGTCACTGGAGTATTGGCTGAGTTGCTCGATATTGGTCGCAATGCTGTCTAGGCTTTTGGTTTTAGAGTAGTAAATATTAAATCCAAACTGCTCCAGTTTTGCGAGTTCTCTTGGCGGATTCCCAGCAGGCCACGCGAGAATCAGATCAGGTTGCAGGGCGATGATTTTCTCAACCTTGATGCCTTGGTAATTCGCCACTTTCTCTAGCTTGTCAGCTTGTGGTGGATAATCACTTCGCTCACTCACCGCGATTAGGTTGTCACCTAAACCTGCGCTGTAGGCGAGCTCAGTCGCATGAGGAGCAAGACTGATGACACGTTTGGCAGTCACGACTTCTGTTGCGTTCTCTGTTGCGAGGGAAGCGGGAGTCCATAAACAAAAGCTGAGACTGAACGCGAGGGCGGTACATCGTGTAATGAGTTGAGAGGGTTTCACTTTAAATCCCTTGGTGAATAATGAGTAAGACTAGGCTTTGTAAGAATATCCAGATAGCGATGCGGCCAAAAACCAGCTTTTGAACCTGTGACAAATGTAGGGCTGATGGAGCGATTCTGCCGCCTAATTTTGCACGAATGGCTTTGGTATTGTCGTAAATCGCAGGGCCGCCCAATGATAGCTCGAGCTTGTTGCCAACAGCGGTAACTAACCATGCTGGGCCGGGTAATGGCCAAGAACGACTCTGAACTAACATCATCTTAAACGTGTGTGTGGCTTTATCACCACATACGATCATCAAAGCAAATAAGCGCATGGGTATGAATTCTAGGATAGCGACAATCTTGATAGCCGTTGAGCCGAACGGAGAAAATCGCTTACGACTTGGTGACCACGCACGCGCTAACTCAACAATCAGGCGATACATTAAAGCGGCGACTCCACCACCAATGGCGTACCAGAACAACACACAAACCACATTACGAGCGTAACCCATGATGATGGTTTCAGCAGCGGCTTTGCCAAGCCCTAGTGATGACAGTGATTCAGTTTGACGATTAACAATAGGAGCCAATAACTGACGAGCGGCAGCTTTATCTTCTCGGCCAAGTGCTTTGATCAACTGATTAGCCAGCTTTTCATTATTGCGCCAATCAATGGCGAGTAATAACAGCGCTAATTCAAACAGTTGAGATTGCCAAACCAGTGGCTGCAGTGCCAATAGAATAACGAGTGCCGGCAAGACCATTAACCCCCAGGCTAATGTGCCCGAGATTAAGCTTTGGGAATAGTTTTGGTTGTTATTAACCTTGCTTGCTAAAAGCTCAGCAAACTTATGCCATAAGGTCGTGGGATGTGCGGCATGGGGGATAGGTAAAATTAAATGAAAAAGCAGTGCTCCCCACATTACAAGGAGCACGCCATTTGCAAATACCTGATCAAACAGTGTTTGCATGTCTAGTCGCTTACTTTAGTAGGGCAACCATTTTGATAACCATTTCAGAAGAGCTTTGTGCTGCTAGCGGCAGGAACTCTTCGAAGCTCATTGGTGATTCTTTGTCTGCAACGTCAGAGATTGCACGAACAACCACGAATGGTACTTGGAATTGGTGACAAGCTTGAGCGATAGCCGATGCTTCCATCTCTACAGCAACCACTGATGGGAAGTGCTTACGGATGAACTCTTGGCGTTCTGCTGTGCAAACAAATGCGTCGCCAGTACAGATAAGGCCACGAACGGCGTGCTTATCTTCCATTTGCGATAGCGCTTGTTCAGCAACAGCCATTAGCTTGTCATCTGCCTTGAATGCTGCAGGTTGACCAGCCATTTGGCCGATTTCGTAACCGAAAGCCGTTACGTCTGCATCGTGGTGACGAACTTCAGTAGAGATAACTACATCGCCAAGGTTTAGCGTTGAATCAAAACCGCCAGCAGAGCCAGTATTTAATACTACATCTGGTTGGTATTCGCTTAGCAGGATTGAAGTACCAACAGCCGCTGCTACTTTACCAATGCCTGATTGAAGCAAAACAACGTCAACACCATTTAGCTGACCAGAGAAAAAGGTACAACCGCCTTTATTAACTTCAGTAATGTCTGAAATTGCTGCTTTTAGGATCGCAACTTCTTGCTCCATTGCGCCAATGATGCCGATTTTCATGTGTAGTCTCTTAATAAAAATTATTTAAACAGTAGAGCGAAATTGTAGCATGGAAGAGAAGTGTCGAGCGACTGCCCTGAAGCACTTCTCATTCGAATAGCAGCGATTTATCTGTGTATTCTTTTATCTGACCCGTCCTGATATGGGTTGACACTTGATTGACTAAAACGCTCGATGTACTTCATCGGGCGTTTTGTATTTTAGAGCGGTGTGAGGCCTATATTCATTATAGATTTTTACTGATTCGGCGACCATTTTCTTTGCTTCATCTAAATCATTAGGCTTATTCAACAGATACTCCATCTTCAATATTCCGTTGATCCTCTCCGCCAACGCATTCTGATAACAGTCATAGCCATCAGTCATTGAGCAAGATACATCATACTGTCGATGCAACTCTTGGTATTCCACAGAGCAGTATTGAACACCTCGATCTGAGTGATGTACAAGCTCACCTGTATTCTTCCGCTCTTTCAACGCGTTTAAAAAGGCCTGCTTGACCGTGCGAGCTTTCATATCATCACCTATGTGATAGCCCACGATTTTTCTTGAGTAAGCGTCCGTCACTAAACTGAGATAAGTACTACCACACCGCGTTGCTAGATAAGTAATATCTGCAACCCATAATTGCTCTGGTCTTTCCGGTATTAAGCCTTCTTTGATTCGATTTGGATGGCAGTAAAAGCGATGATTACTGTTTGTGGTTCGATGATAAGCCCTTCGATTCGGCACTAATAATCGATTCATTCTCAGCAGAGAAAATAAGCGGTCTCGACCGATTTCAATATCATTCTGAGCAAGTAAATACTTGATCTTACGAGCCCCTATACGAGGGTGCATCATCCTTTGCTCCTTCACAAAACCGAGTACTGATTCATCTTTCTTTGTCTGATGAATTTCTGTAACACAGCGCTTGTAGAAAGCTTGTCGTGTAATACCGATGAAGTGACAAGCTTTAGTGACGGTCAACTTTCTGACCGTTTTTTCCTTAATAACTCGGCCTTGCGCTTCTTTGAGATTCGGACACCGAAATCTCGATCCATGACTTTTACAACCGCTTCAAAGAACTCAGCTTTGAGCTGAGTCTCTTCTAATTGCTGCTCGAGTTCTTTGATTCGTTGCTCTGGGGTTTGAGTTGAGGAAGAGTTTGACATAGTCGCTCCTAACGCTCTCGATTGTTCTGTTCCTTTAGACCAATCTAGTTGACCATGTTTGCGAAGCCAAACTAAAACGGTAGAGCGACCTTGGATCCCATAACGTTCTTGAGCTTGCTTATAAGTCATTTCGCCTTTTTCAACTTGGCTTACGACTGCCAATTTAAAGGCAAGAGAATAATCTCGTTGAGTACGTCTACTTGTTGTTTTCATGACACTCTCCAATTTCATGTTGGAAATGTGTCAACCATATTTAGGACGGTACAATCTATTTGATTAAGCCTTCGCTTTTTAGGCTTGTGCGAAGTTGATCCGCTCGCTTTCGGTTGACACCAAAATCAGAATGGCCAGTGCGAGACTCTGAACGCACGATCAGTTTGCCATCAGTGATCTTAAGTTCTAAGTCATCGACAAAGCGCATGATGCGAGAAGTACATTCAACACGCAGGTAATCTTCTGTTTTACTCGCGGTTTTCGATCCCGGTAAGGTTAGGACAACTTGTTCAATCTGATCGAGAGTTACAGACTCTGAGAGGTCAAACTCTGCTAGAGCATGTTGTTCACGGCTATCTTGAGTTGATACACAATTGGGTTTATCACCACAAGGCGATGAAGTTCTGTCTTTCATGTCCGTGATTCCTTGGCTGCAAGCGGTTAGAGTTAAAAGAGATAGAGAGAGGAGAGCGGCTTTTTTCATCGTGATTCCTATGGCATTTTAGTTCTAATTATAGTTATCGGTATTGGCTTGTTTGCGATTGTTTTACGTATTTTCGTTATGCTTGTGATCAAACGTATCGAATTGAAAAAAGGATCCATGCTTGGATCCTTTTTTTATAGTAACGAACTGAGTAGTAAAGGAAACTTTATACTAGGGCGTGTTGACCTTTCGTGGTTAAATTTTGTTCGAGATAAAAGCGTTTTAATCGCGGCGAGGGGGAAGTAGCCTAGTCACTCTAAGCAAATCTCCCTCAACAAAGAGTAAAACGCTTTTAGCCGAACCCTTCGGGCAGCGTTTGCTGGTCATTTCTACTACGTTATTGGCTTCTCATGTAGGCTAGCTACACATCGACGCCTCTGCCTTGTATAAATGTCCAGCAACTCGCTGCAAAAATCAGCTCGAAAGATCAACACGCCCTGGTCACACTTCTAGGTAGTCCAAGATCCCTTCAGCGGCTTTACGGCCTTCATCGATAGCGGTCACTACTAAGTCCGAACCTCGAACGGCATCACCACCGGCAAAGATCTTACTGTTGGTGGTTTGGTATTGAAACTCTTGTTTGCCGGGAGCTTTGATGCGCCCCCATTGGTCGAGATCTACACCAAATGGTTCTAGCCACTCCATTGCATGAGGTTGGAAACCAAACGCCATGATCACAGCATCTGCTTCAAGAACATGCTCACTGCCTTCTACGGGTTCAGGGCGACGACGTCCTGCATCATCCGGTTCACCCAAGGCCGTTTTAACCACTTTTACGCCAGTCACATGACCGGATGAATCGGTTTCCAGTGCTAATGGTTGAAGGTTGAACATGAACTTCACGCCTTCTTCTTTCGCATTTTTCACCTCACGGCGAGAGCCCGGCATGTTCGCTTCATCTCGGCGATAAGCACAAACAACATTAGCTGCGTGTTGACGAATCGAAGTTCGGACACAGTCCATTGCGGTATCACCACCACCAAGAACGACCACTTTTTTGCCTTTCATGTCGATGAATGGCGTTGGATTATCCAGTTCCATGACCTTGTAGGTATTGGAAACAAGGAATGGTAGGGCATCATAAACGCCCGGTGCTTCTTCGTTGTCTAACCCAGCACGCATGTTTTTATAGGTACCGACGCCTAAGAAAACGGCATCATAGTCATCGACCAATTGTTGTAGCTGAACGTCTTTACCTACTTCGGTATTCATTTTGAATTCGACACCCATACCACTAAAGATACGGCGACGGTTTTCCATGATGCCTTTCTCAAGCTTGAACGATGGGATACCAAACGTCAGTAGGCCACCGATCTCTGGGTAGCGGTCAAATACCACGGCCTTCACACCGTTTCGAACTAAGATATCCGCTGCTGCAAGACCTGCTGGACCTGCGCCGATGATAGCGACCTTTTTGTCGGTCCATTCAACGTGAGACATGTCTGGCTTCCAGCCCATCTCAAACGCTTTGTCGTTAATGTACTTTTCAATATTGCCTATTGTTACTGCGCCGAAATCATCATTGAGAGTACAAGAGCCCTCGCACAGACGGTCTTGAGGGCAAACTCGGCCACAAACCTCAGGCAAGCTGTTGGTTTGGTGAGACAGTTCAGCCGCTTCGATAATACGTCCTTCATTGGCAAGCTTGAGCCATTGAGGGATGTAGTTGTGAACTGGACACTTCCATTCACAGTAAGGGTTACCACAGTCTAGACAGCGGTCAGCTTGCGCCTTGGCTTGTTGCTTAGTGAAAGGTTCGTAGATCTCTACAAACTCAATCTTACGTATCTTGATTGGCTTCTTCGCTGGGTCTACGCGATTCACATCAATAAATTGGTATACATTCTGGCTCATGATTGGCTCCTTCCAATTATTGCGCTTGAACACGAAGTTCAGCAGAGCTACGGCTTTGGTGACCGAGCAAGGTGTTAAGATCCGCCGTCTTTGGCTTCACTAGGTAGAACTTTGGAATCCATTCATCAAAGTTCGCCAGAATAGCTTCAGCGTGCACTGAGCCTGTCTCTTCTAAGTGCTCCGCAATCAAGCCGCGTAGGTGTTCTTGGTGGATAAACAGATCAGACAGAGAAAGAGCTTCGACCGATTCGTTGTTCACTCGGCCTTGGAAGTCCTCATTCTTATCCATCACATAAGCAAAACCACCTGTCATACCGGCGCCGAAGTTCACTCCGGTTGCGCCAAGAATCGCAACAATACCGCCTGTCATGTATTCACATGCGTTGTCACCAGCGCCTTCAATCACGGCAACGGTACCTGAGTTACGCACGCCAAATCGTTCGCCTGCAGTACCCGCAGCGAATAGCTTGCCTCCGGTTGCGCCATACAGACAAGTGTTGCCTATGATGGTCGCTTCGTTACAAGTAAATGCGGTGCCTTGGTGAGGCTTGATAACCACTTTGCCGCCAGCCATGCCTTTGCCGACATAGTCATTGGCATCACCCGTCAGATACAGCTCGACACCGCCAGCGTTCCAAACCGCAAAAGACTGGCCTGCGGTACCATCGAGATACAACTTAATTGGTGAACCTGCCATGCCTTGGTTACCGTAACGTTTGGCAATTTCGCCAGAGATACGAGCGCCAATCGAGCGATCGGTGTTGATCACGTTGTAGTAAAGGCTGGTGGATTGACGTTTCTCAATCGCATCGATTGCGTCATCAAGGATCTGTTGGTTGAGTTGAGCTTTATCAAACGGTGCGTTTGGCTCTGTCCAAAACAGTGGGTGACCTTCCGCAGATACCGGAGCTTCCAATATTGAAGAGAGATCGAGCTTGCTCTGTTTCGCAGTGAGGCCTTGAACGGCTTCAAGTAGATCAGTACGACCTATTAGGTCAGTGAGCTTTTCTACGCCAAGTTCTGCAAGGTATTGACGTACTTCATCGGCTAGGCCGGTAAAGTAGTTCACTACCATGTCTGGTAGGCCTTTGAAGTATTCACGACGTAGGGTTTCATCTTGAGTCGCAACACCTGTCGCACAGTTATTTAGGTGACAAATTCTTAAGAACTTACAGCCCATTGCGACCATAGGTGCGGTACCAAAACCAAAGCTCTCTGCACCTAAAATCGCGCCCTTGATAACATCGAGGCCAGTCTTTAAACCACCATCGACTTGCAGGCGGATCTTATGACGAAGCCCGTTGGCTACGAGTGCTTGCTGGGTTTCGGCTAAGCCAAGTTCCCAAGGACAACCTGCGTATTTCACTGAGGTCAGTGGACTTGCTGCAGTACCACCGTCGTAGCCGGAGATCGTAATCAAGTCGGCATAAGCTTTCGCTACACCTGTGGCAATGGTGCCTACACCCGGTTCAGATACTAACTTCACTGAAACCAAGGCTTTAGGGTTAACTTGCTTAAGGTCGAAAATCAGTTGCGCCAGATCCTCGATCGAATAGATATCGTGATGCGGAGGAGGGGAGATCAGAGTTACGCCTTGAACTGAGTATCTCAGCTTAGCTATTTCTGCCGTGACTTTATGACCCGGTAGTTGACCGCCTTCCCCTGGTTTCGCACCTTGTGCGACTTTGATTTGTAGAACATCCGCATTGGTTAAGTAATGTGGCGTCACACCAAAACGACCAGAAGCTATCTGTTTGATGCGCGAGTTACGATCAGTACCGAAGCGTCGTGGATCTTCACCACCTTCACCTGAGTTGGAGTAGCCTCCTAATCGGTTCATCGCCATGGCCAGCGCTTCATGAGCTTCGGGGCTCAAGGCACCAATCGACATAGCCGCAGAGTCGAAGCGCTTAAAGAGATCGCTACTCGGCTCGACTTGTTCTAGTGGCAGAGGTTGTTCGGCTTTTTTGAGGCTCATTAAGTCGCGCAGCATAGCAGCAGGACGAGCATTAACTTGCTTCGCAAAAGATTGATAATCCGATGTTTCACCTGTCTTTACGGCGGTTTGCAAGGTACTGACTACGTCTGGGTTATAGGCGTGGTATTCGCCGCCATGTACGTATTTGAGTAAGCCACCATGTTCCAGTGGTTTACGTTTAGTCCATGCTTTACGAGATAGGTTATAGATATCTTGTTGGAAGTCGCTAAAGCTAGCGCCTTGGATACGAGTCGTTACGCCACGGAAACACAGATCAACAACATCGGTATGTAAACCGACTGCCTCAAATAACTGCGAGCAGCGATACGAAGCAATTGTCGAGATACCCATCTTCGACATGATCTTATAAAGACCTTTGTTGATGCCGTTTTGGTAATTTTGCAATGCAGTACGATAGTCTTTATCTAATGAACCATCGTCCAACATTTTGCCCAGAGCTTCATAAGCGAGATACGGGTAAACCGCGGTGGCACCGAAGCCAAGCAGTACTGCAAATTGGTGTGGGTCACGTGCGGTTGCTGTTTCAACCACGATGTTAGCATCACAACGTAGGTTGGTGTCTGCAAGTCGAGTTTGCACCGCGCCGACCGCCATGGCTGCTGGAACTGGTAGCTTACCTTTCTCTAAACCTTTGTCTGAAAGCACAACTAAAACGGCGCCGTCACGTACTTCTTGAACCGCACGATCACACAAGTCGTTGATGGCTTGCTCGAGATCTTTTTCTGCTGGGTCATAGTGCATGCTAAGAATCGCATGACCGTAATGCTTTTGATTTAATTGCAGAAGTTGCTGCATGTCAGAGTAGACCAGAACTGGCGAATTAAATGTCACACGGTAGGCGTGACCGTCTGTTTCGCAGAACACGTTCATCTCTTGGCCAATACTGGTGGCTAAAGACATAACATGCTTTTCACGCAATGGATCAATCGGTGGGTTGGTGACCTGTGCAAACATTTGACGGAAATAGTCAGTGATGAGACGTTCTTTCGAAGAGAGCACAGCCATCGGCGTATCATCGCCCATCGAGCCTACGGCCTCTTGTCCCATATCACCAAGCACACGCAGTACTTGGTCCGACTCTTCGTTGCTCATCGCAAACTGTTTTTGGTAGGTCTTGAGCGTGTCATCGTCAAAGCTGCGCTTACCGACTTGCTCATCGGGCAGGTCGGAAAACGGTGTGAGTTTGTGAACGTTCTTTTCCATCCACTCTTTATAAGGGTGGCGACCTTTAAGGTCATTGTCGATCTCGTTAGATTGCCACAGTTTACCGCGGCGCGTATCTATGACGAGTAGTTCACCCGGGCCGACACGCCCTTTCTCTGCCACTTCGTCTGGCGCGTAATTCCAGATGCCCACTTCAGAGGCCAGAGTGATCAGGTTGTCTTTGGTAATCACATAACGCGCAGGGCGTAAGCCGTTTCTATCTAGGTTACACGCAGCGTAACGACCGTCAGAAAGGACGATACCTGCAGGGCCATCCCACGGTTCCATGTGCTTGGAGTTGAAGTCGTAGAATGCACGCAGATCGGGATCCATGTCCGGGTGGTTTTGCCAAGCGGGCGGCACGAGCATACGCATCGCTCGAAACACATCCATACCGCCGGCAAGGAATAGGTCGAGCATGTTGTCTAGGCTTGAGGAGTCAGATCCTGTCTCATTCACAAAAGGTGCGGCTGTTTGTAAATCTGGCAACAGCGGTGAAGAGAATTTATAGGCGCGAGCTTTGGCCCACTGACGGTTGCCTTCAATGGTATTGATCTCACCATTGTGCGCCAAATAGCGGAATGGTTGAGCCAATGGCCAACGTGGTTGTGTGTTGGTCGAGAAACGTTGGTGGAACAGACATATAGCTGATTCCATACGTAAGTCTGCAAGATCGAGGTAAAATCGCGGAAGATCGGCCGGCATACACAAGCCTTTGTAGACCATGACTTGTGTTGAAAGGCTACAAATATAGAAATCTTTGTCTTCGGTGATCTGTTTTTCAATTCGACGACGAGCAATGTATAGGCGTCGTTCGATATCGCGTTCACGCCAACCAGCGGGAGCGGAGATAAACACTTGCTGAATATTGGGAACAGAATCTTTGGCGATTGGGCCTAATACGTCGGTGTTGGTTGGCACGACACGCCAGCCAGCTACGGTTAAAGTCTCTTGAGCGAGCTCTTTATTAACGATGTCTTGCGCCGATTGCGCTTTGATTGGGTCTTGACTGAAGAAAATCATGCCGACAGCGTATTGCTTGCCGAGCTTGAAGTTATTCTCTTCAGCAATAATTCTGAGGTAAGAGTCTGGCTTCTGTAGCAATAAGCCACAGCCATCTCCTGTTTTACCATCCGCGGCGATACCACCACGGTGTGTCATGCGATCGAGGGCTGAAATAGCAGTTCGCACCAACTTATGACTAGGTTGGCCTTCCATTTGCGCTATTAAACCAAATCCACAGTTGTCTTTTTCAAGACTAGGATCATATAGAGCCATTGCAATTCTCCCTTTTGCTTCGCTGTCATCCAGACAGTAAATGACTAACTATTCATGTACTTGTTATTTTTTTATGAACTTGTTCTTATATAAACTGATAGTTTGTTTTTAGCTAGCTAAAACGTTATTGGTTGTGTTAACAAAACCGATTGGTTTTATTTTCATCAGCTTTACAACGTATAGCTAATTGTGTTTAAGGTCAAGTTCATGGTTAATTATCATGTGTAAACGCGATTAGCCACGTAATAATCTAAAATAGTCGGTGAAGATCAATGAGATATAAAAGCTAGATGTTAACGAGATTTAACATGTGCAGCAGTAGTGATTGAGAAAGAGTGAAAGGCCAGATAGAAAAAAGGCTAGCATCGAGTGCTAGCCAAATATAAAAGTTAGGAAGGGTGTTGCTTTTTCCCTAGGCTAACGTCAACGACATTAGCCCGAGAAATATTATGCGGAAAGCATGAGTGAATCAGCTTTCGCTTCTAAGTTTGAGTTACCCATTAAGAAGTCATCAATGGCAATTGCACATTCACGACCTTCATTAATACAACGTACAACCAGAGATTGGCCAGTACGCATATCACCAGCAGCGAAAACGCCTTTCTGGTTCGTCGCATAACCTTCAGAAGCCACGTTGCCGCGCTCGTCCAGTTTAATGTCGAGCTGAGCCAGTACACCTGTTGGTTCTGGGTGTAAGAAGCCCATCGCTAGGAATGCCATATCACAAGGGATAACACGTTCAGAGTTTGCTACTTCATCAAAACCTGGACGCTCACCTGGTTTCGCATCTTGCCAAACGATGTCAGCAATGCGAAGTCCGGTTACATTACCGTTATCGTCAGAGATGAACTCTTTGGTTAGGATGTTCCAATGACGTTCACAACCTTCTTCGTGAGAAGTGGTGGTCTTCATGATCATTGGGTATTGAGGCCAAGGCATATTGGTAGGGCGTTGCTCTGGTGGGATCGGCATGATCTCAACCTGAGTAATGCTTGCTGCTTTATGACGGTTTGATGTGCCCACACAGTCAGAACCCGTATCACCACCACCGATAACCACAATGTGTTTATCTTTAGCGTGAAGCTCTTCTGTTTTAAGGTCTAGGTCGTTAGCACGGCGGTTGTTTTGACCAAGGAATTCCATGGCAAAGTGAACACCTTTCAGCTCACGACCTGGGATTGGTAAGTCACGTGGAACCGTAGAACCACCCGTTAGCAATACCACATCAAATTCTTGGCGTAGCTGTTGAGCATTAACATCAACACCGATGTGTTGGTTTACTTTAAACTCAACGCCAGCTTCAGCCATTAGGTTGATCTTACGATCAATTACGTCCATACCCAGTTTGAAATCTGGGATACCGAAACGCAGTAGGCCACCCACTTTCTCGTCACGTTCAAATACAGTCACAGAGTGCCCGGCACTGTTTAGTTGCTCAGCAGCGGCTAGACCAGCAGGGCCTGAACCGATAACGGCAACTGTTTTACTTGTACGTGAACGAGGTATTTTAGGCTTTGCGTACCCTTCACGGTACGCAGTTTCTACAATTGTTTTCTCGATATTACAGATAGTGATTGGGTCTTGGTTGATACCAAGAACACAAGCACTTTCACAAGGAGCAGGACACACACGACCTGTAAATTCAGGGAAGTTATTGGTAGAGCTTAGAATGTTCCAAGCTTCTTCCCAGCTGTCACGGTAAACCGCATCATTGAATTCTGGGATGATGTTACCAATCGGACAACCGCTGTGACAGAAAGGTACGCCACAGTCCATACAACGAGATGCTTGAGTATTGATCTTTTCACCAAACTCTTCGTTAAGTACGAACTCTTTGTTGTCTTCAATTCGAACTGACGGGTCGAGCTTCTTTGGAAGCTCACGACCGTGTTCTAAAAATCCAGTAGGCTTACCCATTATACTGCCTCCACTTCTTCCGTTTGTGCCTGTTGTGCTTCAGCTTTACGCTTTTGAAGAACCGCTTTGTAGTCACGAGGCATTACTTTAATCAGTGATGCAACACTTGCTTCAAAGTTTTCTAGGAAAGACTGAGCAACTTCACTTCCTGTGAATTCAACATGCTTAGTTAGCATATCTAGTAGAAGATCTTTATCTTCTTGTTCAATTGGATCTAGGTCGACAAGTTCTGCGTTGAGCTTGGTTTCGAAGTCGCCTGCTTTATCCCAAACATAAGCGACACCGCCACTCATACCTGCAGCAAAGTTACGGCCTGTTGAACCAAGGATAATTGCTGCGCCACCTGTCATGTATTCACAACCGTGGTCACCAACACCCTCAACAACAACCTTCGCACCAGAGTTACGAACACAGAAACGTTCGCCAGCCATACCGCGAATGAAAGATTCACCTGAGGTTGCACCGTAGAAACATACGTTACCAACCACGATGTTATCTTCCGCAACGATAGTAGATTTCGCATCTGGGTACAGTACCAAAGTACCGCCAGACAGACCTTTGCCCCAGTAATCGTTCGCGTCGCCTTCTACTTCGAACTTAACGCCTTTCGCAAGGAACGCACCGAACGATTGACCTGCACTACCGTGGAACTTAACGTTCATTGGCTGTGGTAAACCTTGGTCTTTGTAAACCTTCGAGATTTCGTTCGACAGCATCGTGCCTGCTGAACGGTCCGTGTTGATGATAGGGAACTGAGCGGTAACCGCTTCACCTTTCTCAAGCGCAGGGATTGCAGCCTGAATCAACTTACGGTCTAGAACGTCTTCAAGATTATGATTTTGTGTTGTCTGGTTGTAGATACCGTCTTCTGCACGAGCCTGCTCAATGTGCAGTACTGGTGTTAGATCTAGGTTCTTGTACTTCCAGTGACCGATGTCATCACGAACTTTAAGTTTGTGCGATTGACCAACCATCTCATCGATAGAGCGGAAGCCAAGTTCAGCCATTACTTCACGTAGACCTTCTGCCATGTATTGGAAGAACGTTACTACGTCTTCTACGCGGCCGTCGAAACGCTCACGAAGAGTTTTGTTCTGTGTTGCGATACCAACAGGACATGTATTCTTGTGACACTTACGCATCATGATACAGCCTTCAACAACTAGAGCTGCTGTTGCTACGCCCCATTCTTCAGCGCCAAGTAACGTTGCGACTGCAAGGTCACGTGGTGTTTTCATCTGACCATCAGACTGAACCACGATACGATTACGTAGGCCGTTTTTCAGCAGTGTTTGGTGAGTTTCCGCTAGACCCAGCTCCCAAGGCAGACCGGTGTGACGGATAGAAGACATCGGAGATGCACCCGTACCACCATCAAAACCTGCGATAAGTACTACGTCAGCTTTCGCTTTCGCTACACCTGATGCAATCGTACCTACGCCAGCTTCTGATACTAGCTTCACGTTGACACGGCCATTACGGTTCGCGTTTTTCAGATCGTAGATTAGCTGAGCCAAATCTTCGATTGAGTAGATATCGTGGTGTGGCGGTGGAGAGATAAGACCTACGCCCGGAGTTGAGTGACGTGTTGCACCGATCCAATCATCAACCTTATCACCAGGTAGTTGACCACCTTCGCCAGGTTTCGCACCTTGAGCCATCTTGATTTGCAGCTCATCAGCGTTAGATAGGTAGTAAGACGTTACACCAAAGCGACCAGAAGCCACCTGTTTGATTGCTGAACGTTCCCAGTCACCGTTTTCTTTGCGTTCGAAACGTGCTGGATCTTCACCACCTTCACCTGAGTTTGATTTTGCGCCGATGCGGTTCATTGCAACAGCCAGTGTTGAGTGAGCCTCATGCGAGATTGAACCAAAGCTCATTGCACCCGTAGCAAAACGCTTAAGGATTTTCTCAATAGGTTCTACTTCTGCTAGAGGAATAGAGCCTGCTGGGTTCTTGATGAAATCAAGTTGGCTACGTAGCGTTGCTGCGTTGTCACCTTGAGCATCAACGGCGTTCGCGTACTTTTTGAATTGACCGTAATCTTTGTTACGCGTCGATTCTTGAAGTAGAGAAATGGTCTCTGGGTTGAATAAGTGTTTCTCACCACGTTGTTTCCACTGGTAAACACCACCAACATCAAGAATCTGTGCTGGGATTTCACGAGCAGGGTAACCAACACGGTGACGTACTAGGACTTCACGTGCGATATCATCGATCGTTAGACCTTGGATACGAGAAACCGTACCTGTGAAGTATTTTTCAACCACTGATTTGCTGATACCAAGAGCTTCAAAGATTTGAGCGCCGTGGTAAGACTGCAGCGTAGAGATACCCATCTTCGAGAAGATCTTCAGTAGACCGCCGTTAACACCTTTACGGTAGTTATCGAATAACTCACGTGGGTGAACGTTTGGATCTAGCTTCTTAGTACGTTGCAGTTCAACAATCGTTTCGATAACTAGGTATGGGTTAACTGCGTTTGCACCGTAACCGATTAAGGTTGCGAAGTGGTGCGTTTCACGCGCGTCACCTGTTTCAACCACGATGTCACACTTAGCACGTAAACCTTTACGGATTAGGTGGTGGTGAACAGCGCCAACCGCCAGCATTGCTGGGATAGCTGCGTGGTTTGAGTTAACCGCACGGTCAGTCAGTAGAATGATAGAGTAGCCGTCAATAACCGCATCTTCCGCATATTGGCAGATACGTTTAAGTGCGCGCTCTAACTTACCTTGGTCGCCATTTGCTTGGAATACGATATCCAGCGTCTTCGATTGAAGGTGCTCGTTATCGATTGCACGCAGTTTCTCTAACTCTGAGTTAGAAAGAACAGGAGACTCAAGTTCTACTTTTTGACAGTGTTCAGGTGTTTCAGCAAGTAAGTTCTGATCTTTACCTAGGTAAGTGTTCAGAGACATAACCATACGCTCACGAATCGGGTCGATTGGCGGGTTAGTTACTTGTGCAAACAACTGCTTAAAGTAGTTTGAAAGGTGCTGCGATTGGTGAGAAAGAATCGCTAGCGGCCAGTCAGCACCCATTGCAGAAAGTGGCTCGTAGCCTGTTTTTGCAAGAGGGAGAATGATTTCGTTTACTTCTTCAGAGCTCACGCCAAACGATTGTTGTTTGTGTAGCAGTTTCTCTGGAGAAGGTTGGTTAAATTCGTTGCTCGCATCCGGTAGCTTTTTCAAGCTCAGAAGATTCTCTTCAACCCATTTTTCGTAGGGTTGCGATTTAGCAATACCGTCTTTCACTTCTTCATCAGAAATGATGCGGCCTTGCTCAAGGTCAGCAACGAAGATACGACCAGGCTGTAGACGACCACGGTATTCAACGTTTTCTGGTGCGATTTCTACTACGCCAGATTCAGACGCCATTACTAGGAAGTCGTCTTTGGTCACTGTGTAGCGAGAAGGGCGTAGACCATTACGGTCAAGCGTTGCACCTACTTGAACACCATCGGTGAAACATACTGATGCCGGGCCATCCCATGGCTCCATTACGTTCGCGTGGTACTGGTAGAACGCGCGACGAGTTGGATCCATGTTTTTGTTTTCTTGCCATGCTTCAGGGATCATCATCATCAATGCGTGTGGCAGAGTACGACCTGAAAGAACAAGTAGCTCAAGTGCCATATCGAAGTTTGATGAATCCGAGCTACCTTCCTGACAGATAGGCAGTAGCATGTCGATTTCAGCTTGAGTGAACAGATCCGATTCAAGGATCGCTTCACGCGCTTTCATCCAGTTTAGATTGCCGCGAACCGTATTGATTTCGCCATTATGCGCAATGTAACGGAAAGGCTGAGCTAGACGCCAACGTGGGAATGTATTGGTAGAAAAACGAGAGTGTACAAGTGCTAGAGCTGTCACCATGGTTGGGTTTTGCAGATCTAGGAAGTACTGAGGAACTTGTTCTGTTGTTAGCTGACCTTTGTACACCAATGTCTTGTAAGACATAGAGTTGATGTAGAAGTCATCACCAATGTTTGACACGCTTTCTAGGCATACACGAACCGTATAGTTACGTAGAACATACAGTTTGCGTTCAAGCTCTTCTGGTGTAGTACCAGGGCCGCCAGAGATAAAGACGTGCTCAAATTGAGGTTCAGTGCTTAATGGGTCAGCACCAATCATTGAATTGTCAGTTGGAAGTTCACGGTAACCGATAACTTCTAACTCAAGGCGTTGTGCATTGCGCTCTAAAATATCGCGGCACTGTGCACGTTTGTGTTCATCTTTAGGGAAAAGTACAACACCAACACCATATTTTTCAAAAGATGGCAGTTTAATTCCAAGCTTAACGGCTTCTTCTAGTAAGAATTCGTGCGGCTTCTGTAGCAGGATACCTGCACCATCACCAGAACACGGATCGCAGCCTTGGCCGCCACGGTGTTCCATACGTGCAAGCATATCGAGTGCTTGAGTTACTACATCATGAGATTTGCGATTCTTTAGATGCGCAACAAAACCGATACCACAAGCGTCATGCTCCAGTTCAGGAGTATACAGACCCTGTGAGTTCTGCTCTTGATCTACCATAGATACATCCTTCCAGTTAAATCTAGGCGCAACTTATTTGTATAAAGTTAGCCTTGTCCTTTTATATTTATGGGTCTAAACCTGCCTATGCTGGCGGTTTGAATCCTTTCCGTATCTCGCAGGAAAAGTATTGCGAGAAAAACAATCCTTAGTGATATCCGTTTATTTTTAGCCACAAACTAGTGGATTATATAGGTGGGATATGGATATCACCGACTTATTAACAAGTTTTCGTTGTAAGTAAATACACAAAAATAGCCAATATGTGTAAGTATCCTACAATTTTGTCTAGGCGAATTGCAATGAAAGTTGACCCATGTAGACCATTTTTTTCGTTTTATTTTGAATTTAATGTCTAACAAATGTGCAACATTAGGCAAATAGAGCCGATTTTTTGCATGTTTATTGATATTTGATAGGTTGCTCGCAAAAGGCCTTGAGTAAACTAATTGGTTGAATTTTGCAGGGATGTAATTTTTTTTCAGAAATAGACTGATATTCATTCTTATTTACTTGAGCACTTTCAAAATATGCAATTACACGAGTTGGTTAATACTATCGGCCAAGACCTTCAGCGCCGTTATGGCGAAAAGGTTCACAAACTGACACTGCACGGTGGCTTTAGCTGCCCAAATCGCGACGGAACAATTGGCCGTGGTGGGTGTACTTTCTGTAATGTCGCTTCATTTGCCGACGAACAAACTCAAATTCAAAGTATTGCTGATCAGCTAAAAGATCGTGCGGGTGAAATCGCCCGAGCCAAAAAGTATCTTGCTTACTTTCAGGCTTACACCAGCACTTATGCTGAAGTACAAGTGCTCAAGAATATGTATGAAGAAGCGCTTAGAGCACCAGGTGCTGACATTGTTGGTTTGTGTGTCGGAACCAGACCCGATTGTGTTCCAGATTCGGTGTTGGAACTGCTGGCGGGTTATGTCGAGCAAGGCTATGAAATATGGCTTGAGTTAGGCTTACAAACCGCAAACGACAAAACATTGAAGCGGATTAATCGTGGTCATGATTTTGCGGTGTATGAAACGATCACCCAACGTGCACGTGCTTTAGGGATCAAGGTGTGTACGCACCTTATTGTTGGCCTGCCGAAGGAAACCAAAGCCGATAATCTTGAAACTTTAAACAAGGTACTCGCCGTTGGCACCGATGGTATCAAATTGCACGGACTGCATATTGTAGAGGGCAGCACCATGGCTAAGGCGTGGAAAGCTGGAAAGCTCGAAGCACCAACCTTGGAGGAGTACATTGATATCGCCAGTGCAATTATTCAACGTACGCCTGCTCATGTGGTCTATCACCGAGTTTCTTCTGCCGCACGACGTCCAACACTGCTCTCTCCTTTATGGTGTGAAAACCGATGGCTAGCGATGACAGAAATTGGCCGCTCGTTAGACAAAACGGGCGCTCAAGGCATTGAAACGGGCGCTGCATTTGAGTACACATTGCCTGTATTAAACAGCGGTAATTGATAGATTTGAGTAGAAAGTAGGTAACAGCAGATAATCCCTATAATTAGTGGTAACATTTCCCTCACAGAATTGATGGTATAGATTGAGAGTAAATGGAACTGGTTATGACTTGGTTGTGGGACAGGGCGTATGGGTACGGTATTTATATCGTGATCATGTTGCTCATTGGTCTCATCTGCTGGCACCTTTATTCTCGTTATCAGTTACATATAGAAAAACTTCTACTTGCTACGCCATCACCACTCTACTTTGTCGACATCCGAAGTGGTGAAATTTTATATGCCAATCGTCAAGCGATGCAGTTGCTCGGCATTCGTCAAATTGGTATCAATTTTCGCTTCCCTACCATCGAGAGTGAGAATAGCTTTCGTCATTATCTGACCAATCATCGTAACTCGCGAGCGTTTGAACAGCTTTCGCTTTGGGCGCTTTCAGAATTCGAATTCTTCAAAGTGAATTTGGTTGGTCGTCGGATCGTTTTTAGAAGTAAAAGCGCGTGGATGATCCATGCATCCCCTTATAAAAATACCGACGAAGAATATTCCCAAGAAGTGCGTGAGTTAAATGTCTCGCGTACTGCCTTAGACTCTTTATCTGAGTTGATCTACGTGAAAGATCCAAAGGGAGAATTGGTTGCGAGTAACCGATCTTTTAAGAAGTTTTGGCATGGCCGCCCAGAAGAAGGCACCTTGAGTGTTTCGGGTGGCGCGTTGAAAGGGCGTGTGAGTGAGCGCTCTTGGACCACAGATCAAGATGGCAAAAGCTGTCTGCTCGAAACGTACCAAAGTGTTTTATTGTCTCAAGATGGTGAAACCATAGGAACGCTTTCTATCAGTCATGACGTGACCGACTGGCATGACATGCAGCAAAAGCTACGTGGTGAGATGGAAAGGCGTAAAGATACCGAAGTGGCTCTTGCTCAGCGTGACACCATCTTACAAAACATCTTAGAAGCGAGCCCTGACTCGATTGGTATCTTCAATGAAAACATGGTGTATCAAGCGTGTAATAAGCCGTTTGTGGCGGCGCTTGGTATCTCTGAAGTGTCGGATTTAGTGGGTAAGCGCTTACAAGATGTGGTACCTAACAGTATGTACTTACGTCTTTCTGATACGGATCAGCAAGTGCTTCATCAAGGTAAATCGCTGCGTTACATCGATAAGGTGGTTTCCAGTGATGGCGAGTTCACTTGGTATGATGTGGTGAAATCACCATTTAGGGATCCGGCTTCGAGTACTAATGGTGTATTGATCATGGCACGTGACATCACCGAACGTTATTTAGCAGAGCAGAAGCTTGAAGAAGCGAACCTTGAACTTGAACGTTTGAGCTTTATGGACAGCTTAACTCAAGTATCAAATCGACGTCGTTTCGATGAGCAGTTGTCGACCCTCTGGCACTACCATGTGCGAGAGAAATTGCCACTGACCATTATGCTGTGTGATATCGACTTCTTTAAAGGCTACAACGACTTTTATGGTCACCAACAAGGTGATGATGCACTCGTACAGGTTTCTCAGGCATTTAAGCAAGTGCTGAATCGTTCATCGGATTGTGTGGCGCGTTATGGCGGGGAAGAGTTTGGCTTTATTCTGCCGAATACGACCGCTGAAGGTGCTCTGCTGGTGGCAAAGCGTATTCATGATGAAGTGCAAAAGCTCGGTATCGAACATGAAGACTCGGCAGTTTCTGAACTCGTGACCGTAAGTATCGGTATCATCTCTTATATACCGACACCGAATGATGAAATGGAGTCGGCTGTTGCACTGGCAGATAGCGCGCTCTATCAAGCGAAGTCTGATGGCCGAAATCAATCAAGTGTCCATCCATCTTCGATACGTTAAGTCTGTTAATTCCTTCTTTTCGTTAACCTCTCTATTTTTGATTGGTTAACGGCAATATTGCTACGACTCTCTTGCTGCATGTGATGTAGCTAGCTTACCTCCTATCATCAAACAGGGTAGAATGTTGCTAGTCTTATCGCATGGAGCGCTAAATGAAACCCATGAAAAATCTTGCCCAGTATTACGTTGATCTACTCGTAAAACTGGGGATTGTCCGCTTTTCTATCTTACTCGCCCTAGCGCTTGTTGCCCTCGCTGTTGTTGTGCAAGTTGGGATCACCCTAGCACTCAAAGGTAATGTTGATGATATCGACATTGTCCGTTCCGTTTTCTTTGGCCTGGTGATTACCCCTTGGGCGGTGTATTTCCTTTCTGTGGTTGTTGATCAACTTGAAGAATCTCGTCAAAGGTTGGCTAAGCTAGTCTCTAAACTTGGCGACATGCGTGAGCGTGACCAAGAGCTCAACAACAAGCTCCAGCTTAATATTGAAAAGCTGAATCAAGAAATTGAAGAGCGTGAAAAAGCGGAAGAAGCACGTGCCGAAGCGATGCACGACCTTGAGAATGAGGTGTTTCAACGTGAACGTACTCAGCTTGAGTTAGCTGAACGTACCGCACTGCTGCGCTCATTTATCGATGCTTCTCCCGACCTGATTTATTATCGTAATGAAGATGGTGTTTTCTCAGGTTGTAACCGTGCGGTTGAAGAGTTGACGGGAAAAACTGAGAAAGACTTAGTGGGTTTGACTCCTTGGGATGTCTATAGCAAAGAGATCGCTCAACAGGTTATTGAAACTGATAAGAAAGTGTTTGCCGACAATCAAGCTCTGACCTACGACCAATGGTTGGAATACCCAGATGGTCGTAAGAGCTACTTCGAGCTACGTAAGGTGCCTTTCTACAGTAAAGATGGCCGCCATCTGGGCTTAGTGGGTTTTGGTCGCGATATTACGGAACGTAAAGAGCACCAAGAATCACTAGAGAAAGCCAGTCGCGACAAGACCACTTTTATCTCAACGATTAGTCATGAACTAAGAACACCACTCAATGGCATCATCGGCTTAAGCCGTATGTTGTTGGATAGCCAGTTGACTACTGAACAGCGTAAACACATGCAAACCATTAAGGTGAGTGCGGTGACGCTGGGTAATATCTTTAACGATATTATCGATATGGATAAGTTTGATCGCCGTAAGCTAGAGTTGCTCCCAACCCCTATCAACTTCGAAGATTTCGTTGCCGAGATGGAGAGTATCTCCGCTCTGATGGCAGAGCAAAAAGGCTTACGCTTCGATCTGGAAAGATTATCGGACTTGCCAACCTCAGTTAAAGTTGATGGTACACGCCTAAGACAAGTGCTGTGGAACTTGGTCAGCAATGCCATGAAGTTCACCAAAGATGGTGGTGTGGTAATGACGGTCAGTGCTGATATCGACGGTGACTTTGCCGACATCACAATGGAAGTCGAAGATACGGGAATCGGCATACCTGAAAGCGAAGTCGATAAAATTTTCGCGATGTACTATCAGGTGAAGTCTGGCTCTGACAATCTGCATGCGGTGGGCACCGGCATTGGTCTTGCGGTATCGAAGCAGCTGATCAATATGATGGACGGCGATATTGACGTTACCAGTGAAGAGGGCTTCGGCAGTACCTTTACGGTTTCTATTCGTGTGCCGGTCAATCACGATACTCAGGCTCTGATTAAGACGCCAAGAAAGCAGTCGAATCTTAAGATCTTCATGGTCGAAGATATTGAACTCAACATTACAGTCGCTCGCTCTCTGCTTGAAAGCTTAGGCCATGAAGTCACGGTGGTGATGACAGGGCAAGAGGCACAAATCGTTTTCCATCCAGAAGACTATGATTTGGTGTTGCTGGATATCCAACTGCCAGATATGACTGGTTTCGATATTGCTCAGTACTATCGAGAGAAATACAGCAAGCTACCGCCTTTAGTTGCCTTAACGGCTAATGTTTTAAACAATAAACAAGAGTATCTGCAAAAAGGAATGGATGAAGCGATCAGCAAACCGCTATCGGTGAAAGCCATCCAAGACGTGATATCCAAATTTATTGAGAACAAACCTGAAGTGATAGAAAAAGTAGAGGTTATTAAACCGGTTGTTTCTTCGATTGACACCACTTTGCTTGATATTGATATGCTAGAGTCTTATGTTGACATTGTTGGGCCGAAACCGGTTTTGGATAGCATCGTGATGTTTGAAGATATGATGCCGGAGTATATGGAAATATTGAACTCCAACATGGTCGCAAAAGATCAAGCTAGCATCGTTTCTGAAGCGCACAAGATCAAAGGTGCCGCAGGTTCAATTGGCTTGAAGCGTATCCAGCAAGTTGCTCAGAAAGCTCAATCACCAGATATGCCTGCTTGGTGGGAGAATATTTCAGATTGGGTCGATGAAATTAATAACGAATACCAGAATGACATTGAAGTCTTAAAGAGTTGGTTAAATCAAAGGTAGAAGAATAATGAAAAAATTAGCATTCGCCGCATGCGTTGTGGCATTAGCGGGTTGTTCTGCACCACAAGTAGAATGGCAGCAAGGTAACCAAGTAGAAGTATCTACAGCGACAGTCACAATGAAAAGCAACCTTTGGCTGAACAAGATGCCAACGATTGGAGAGACTCAAGATAAGACTCTGCATGGTGCCATTTACCTAGAATCGACTTCAGAACTGCCAGCAACACTTGCGGTTGAGAGTGTTACGGTTAAATAGGGGGCAGATACCTTGTTAGTAACAGCGGACGATCTTGATTTAAGAACGCACAGTGAAACTCAATGGGAAGTCGCTTTTGTATGGCAGCTAGAGATCGACAGTGACAAGCCTGTTGATGTTGCGGTTGAACTGAAAGATGGCGAAACCGTGAAGTGGCTAGTCGAGAAAGACGTTAAGGTTGATACGGTTTACTAAAAATCTTAGCGAACAATGAACAATAAAAAAGGGAGAATGCGTTGGCATTCTCCCTTTTTAATAACTATTGATTGCGCTTCTACTATTAAAAACACTAAGTGCTAAACGACTAGAAACGCGAATCGAATTAGTCTTCTAGGTCACCACAAAAGCGGTAGCCTTCACCGTGAATCGTTGCGATGATTTCTGGTGTACCAGAAACTGATTCAAAGTGCTTACGAATACGACGGATTGTTACGTCTACAGTACGATCGTGTGGCTTAAGCTCACGGCCAGTCATCTTCTTAAGAAGATCTGCACGTGTTTGGATCTTACCTGGGTTCTCACAGAAGTGAAGTAGAGCACGGAACTCTGAACGAGGTAGCTTGTAGCCTTCGCCATCTGGGCTAACCAGAGAACGACTGTTGATGTCTAGTACCCAACCGTTGAACTCGTACTTCTCAACGCTACGTTTTTCTTCTTGAACAGAGCTTGTGCTCATTGAACGGTTAAGAAGGTTACGTGCACGAATAGTCAGTTCACGAGGGTTGAAAGGCTTAGTGATGTAGTCATCAGCGCCGATCTCTAGGCCAAGGATCTTATCAACTTCATTATCACGACCCGTTAAGAACATAAGCGCTACATTTGCTTGCTCACGTAGTTCACGCGCAAGTAGTAGGCCATTCTTACCAGGAAGGTTGATGTCCATAATTACAAGGTTAACTTGGTTGTCAGATAGCACTTGGTGCATCTCTTCACCGTCGCTAGCCTCAAAAACAGCATATCCCTCTGCTTCAAAAATACTCTTTAGAGTGTTACGAGTTACTTGCTCATCTTCAACGATAAGAATCTGCGGGGTTTGCATTTGGCGGTACCTAAATTTGTGACGAAACTGTGCTAATAGAATAAATTCTAGGCAAAAACATAACATACAGGTAATGTAATTTTGATGATAACTTAAAGTTTTCAAAAAAACACTTACTTCCAGCTATCTGCCTTCCTTGAAGTATTGCCCAATAACGTAGATCCAGTACGCCTTTCAATCATTCTGTTAGTGATTGCAGTGGATTCTATAATGTTAACAGCATGCTAACAACGCGAGAATGTTAATTCCATTCACTTTGTTGATTTACATCAATTGCCGTATCGCAACAAACTTTAATAGTATGGCTACAACTTAACCAATGTTATGGTGATTATTTAGCAGCAAAACTAGAATGATTATTCGAGATAGTTCTCACATCTCGTTTGCTAAAGACCAGATTTTGAACCAAGGAAGCTGAAAGCTGTCCTTAGAGTCTAGTAGATAAATATGCGCAATCAACTCTAATTAAATATTAAATTGAGCATAGAACAATGAAAACAAAGGATTAATTCTAACAACATATAAAAGCATAGAGGCACACCCGCATTAGTCGGCAATGCCTTACTCACGGAGGATATATGCACGATATAACACCTGATTTGTGTGACGAGTTTGAAAGCAAAGTCACCTTACTGAACATGCCATTACAGAACTTCGGCCAACGTGGTGCGTTCTGGGGAAAAATTGTAACAGTTCGTTGTTATCACGATAATTCCAAGGTTCGTGAGGTTTTAGAGACCGATGGCTGCGGTAAAGTACTCGTTGTAGACGGTAATGGCTCGTGTCAAAAAGCGTTACTTGGCGATCAATTGGCGATTCTTGCCATAGAAAATGGTTGGGAAGGCGTCATTGTGAATGGTGCGGTTCGAGATGTGGCGATGATGGCGCAGATGGATCTTGGTATTCAAGCTCTAGGAGCCTCTCCATTTAAAACCGAGAAGCACGGTGTTGGGCAGGTTAATGTCACGCTCACGGTACATAATCAACTGATTCAACCGGGCGATTATATTTATGCTGACTGGAACGGTGTCTTAATCTCAACTGAGTTATTGATGGAATCCTAATTGCTGGATTAAAAGCGAAAGCCCAATCCCACTTCAACACCGCGTTGCCACTCTTCATAATCAAGGGTGGCATGCATATCTAAATTGTCTGTTAGCTGGACACGGCTCGATACTTCGGCGGCCACTGACTTGTCGTTATCTTCTGTCTCGTCTTTATATGTATGCAGAGAGCTGTTGAAAGAGATGCGTTCAGAGAATTGATAGCTCACCCCACTCAAGAAACCACTTTCGTATTTGAGCGAGTCACTGTTAATACGTGCACCTACATAAAGGTCGACATCAGCAAATAGACTGTAGGAATAGCCGCTGTCTACTTTCCACGTATCGAAGCTTTCACTAGAGGCGTTTTGGGTTGAGATAAAGAACTTGTGAGAAGAGAGGTCTATCTGGCTTGGTAGCAGAGGTAAACCGCTTAATATAGGTAAGTCATCCGCAGAACAAACAGCAGGCACAGCAAAAACTAAAAGAATAAGTAATCTCTTCACTTCCCACCCCTGATGTCATTATTATTGTTCTTCGAACGTTATCGTTCAATTAAAGCACAGAATTTGTACGTTCGCTGCACAATCGATATAGCATTTTGTTATGACTATATATGCAACTGCTTACCTTTGTTTGTTTGATGAGTTAATCCAGTCTCTGAATGGCAGGTTGATGCAGGGTGTTTTATCCCTTAAATGACGGTTTGCTCTGAAAAACGGTGTGAATGTAAAAAAAACGCAACTTTTCATTGACGTCTAGTGGTAAAAATTGATACACGTAGAGTAAAGCACAAGCAGAGAATTTGATATGCAGCACTTAAGCCACCTAGTAATGACCACCACCATTATTATTACCGACATTAACATTGTTGGGGCAGGCTGCTAAGTAACGGATTTTAAAAAAAAAGGCCTGTATCCAACAAGATACAGGCCTTTTTTTGTACCATTTTTATGACTTATGGAGAAAGGGATGCGCGTTTTAAAGTTTGGAGGTTCATCATTAGCTGATGCAGATCGTTTTTTACGAGCAGCAGATATCATCGCTAATAATGCCCAGCAAGAAGAGCTAGCCGTTGTACTATCGGCTCCAGGAAAAACAACAAATAAGCTGGTTGCTGTTATTGAAGCAGCACTAAAAAATGGTGAAGCAGACGTACAGATTGCCGAGATCGAATCATCATTCGCTGCATTGTTTACAGAGATTCAAGCGGTATTGCCTTCAGTTGATGGCGCTGCGTTTCAAGAGCAGGTTGATACCTCTCTTGCTCAACTTAAGCAGTTCGTGAATGGTATTAACTTACTGGGCATGTGCCCGAACCATGTTAATGCTCGCATCATCAGTAAAGGTGAGCGAATCTCGATTCAGTTAATGAAAGCGGTATTAGAAGCGAAAGGTCAGCCAGCAAGCCTGATTGACCCAGTGGAATACCTCTATGCTAAAGGTGACCACCTTGAAGCTATGGTTGATGTGGACATTTCTACACAGAACTTCCGTCAATCGCCACTTCCACAAGGTCACGTTAACATAATGCCTGGCTTTACGGCGGGTAATGAAAAAGGCGAGCTAGTCACACTAGGTCGTAATGGCTCAGACTATTCTGCGGCTGTATTGGCAGCGTGTCTGCGTGCTGACTGTTGTGAAATCTGGACTGACGTCGATGGCGTTTACAACTGTGACCCACGCTTAGTGGATGATGCCCGTCTTCTTAAATCACTTAGCTACCAAGAAGCGATGGAGCTTTCTTACTTCGGTGCTTCAGTTCTACACCCGAAAACAATCGCACCTATCGCGCAATTCCATATTCCATGTCTGATCAAAAACAGCTTCAACCCACAGGGTGCTGGCACTTTGATTGGCCAAGACACTGGCGAAGATAACCTAGCGATCAAAGGCATCACTACGCTAAGTGACCTAACGATGGTTAACGTATCAGGACCTGGTATGAAGGGCATGGTCGGCATGGCGAGTCGTGTATTCGGCGCGATGTCTTCTGCAGGCGTTTCTATCGTCCTAATTACTCAATCTTCTTCAGAGTACAGCATCAGCTTCTGTATTGAATCAGCTGACAAAGTGAAAGCGAAGCAAGTGTTGTCAGACGCATTTGAACTTGAACTTAAAGATGGCCTATTAGAGCCAGTTGAGTTCATGGATGATGTTGCGATTGTGACGCTGGTGGGTGACGGTATGCGTACATCACGTGGTGTTGCTTCTCAGTTCTTCTCTTCTTTAGCTGAAGTGAACGTTAACATCGTTGCTATTGCTCAAGGCTCTTCAGAGCGCGCTATCTCTGCGGTTATCCCTGAAGATAAAATCTCAGAAGCAATCAAAGCGTGTCACGAAAACCTATTCAACTCTAAGCACTTCCTTGACGTCTTCGTCGTTGGTGTTGGCGGTGTTGGTGGTGAGCTTGTTGACCAGATCCAACGTCAACAAGGCAAACTGGCTGAAAAAGGCATCGTTATTCGCGTATGTGGCCTAGCAAACAGCAAAGGTTTGTTGCTAGACAGCGACGGTCTACCGCTAGAACAGTGGCGTGATCGTATGTCGAGCGCGACAGAAGAGTTTAGCCTCGCGCGTTTAGCGGCACTTGTTCAACGTAACCACATCATCAACCCTGTGTTGGTTGATTGTACGTCTAGCGAAGGTATTGCAGGACAATATGCTGATTTCCTAGCGGCTGGTTTCCACGTTGTAACACCAAACAAAAAAGCCAACACGGCAAGCATGGCTTACTACCATCAGCTTCGTGAAGTGGCACGTAATTCTCGTCGTAAGTTGATGTACGAGACAACAGTAGGCGCAGGTCTACCGGTAATCGAAAACCTACAGAACCTAATCTCTGCAGGTGATGAGCTTGAGAAGTTCAACGGCATTCTTTCTGGTTCACTGTCTTACATCTTCGGTAAGCTTGATGAAGGTATGACACTCAGCCAAGCAACCAACATTGCAAAAGATAACGGCTTCACTGAACCGGATCCTCGTGATGATCTGTCTGGTATGGACGTTGCGCGTAAGCTGCTTATTCTTGCTCGTGAAGCAGGTATGGCACTTGAGCTTGAAGATGTTGAAGTTGATCAAGCATTGCCACCGGGTTTTGATGATTCAGGTACGGTTGATGAGTTCATGGCTCGCTTGCCTGAAGCGGATGCATACTTCAAAGAGCAGTCAGCTATCGCAGCAGAAGAAGGCAAAGTACTTCGTTATGTTGGTGAGATCGCTGAAGGTAAATGTAAGGTTCGTATCGCAGCTGTTGATGGCGATGACCCAATGTTTAAGATTAAAGATGGCGAGAACGCTCTGGCATTCTACAGCCGTTACTACCAGCCAATCCCACTCGTTCTGCGTGGCTACGGTGCAGGTACTGAAGTTACAGCAGCAGGCGTATTCTCTGATGTGATGCGTACTCTTGGTTGGAAATTAGGAGTTTAGGAATGAGTTCAAGTGATATGGATGTTGTCGTTTATGCTCCTGCATCAATCGGCAATGTCAGTGTAGGTTTTGATGTGCTGGGGGCCGCAGTGTCTCCAGTTGATGGCACATTGCTTGGTGACCGAGTAATGGTTAAAGCCGGTGATGAACCATTCTCGTTAAAAACAGCAGGCAGCTTTGTTTCTAAGCTGCCAACTGAAACCAAAGAAAATATTGTCTACGACTGCTGGGTTGTGTTCTCTCGCGAGTTAGATAAGAAAGGTATCTCAGTTAAGTCTCTAGAGATGACGCTAGAAAAGAACATGCCTATCGGTTCCGGTTTAGGGTCGAGTGCATGTTCAATTGTCGCGGCGCTTGATGCCTTGAACCGTTTTCATGGTCAACCGTTGAATGAAACTGAACTGCTCGCTCTGATGGGTGAGATGGAAGGTAAGATTTCAGGCGGCATACATTACGATAACGTTGCACCATGTTACCTTGGTGGTGTGCAGCTTATGCTTGAAGAATTAGGCATTATTAGCCAAGAGGTTCCATGTTTTGATGATTGGTATTGGGTAATGGCTTACCCGGGCATCAAGGTCTCAACGGCTGAAGCGCGAGAGATCTTGCCTTCTCAGTATCGCCGTCAAGATGTGATTGCTCATGGTCGTCATTTAGCGGGCTTCATTCATGCTTGTCACTCTGGTCAGCCAGAGCTAGCGGCTAAGATGATCAAAGACGTGATTGCTGAACCATATCGTGAGAAACTGCTTCCAGGGTTTGCTGACGCACGCAAATATGCAACGTCAGCAGGAGCATTAGCAACCGGAATTTCTGGTAGTGGCCCTACGCTATTTAGCATTTGCAAAGAACAAGATGTCGCCGAGCGTGTTGCACGCTGGTTAGAACAAAATTACGTACAAAATGAAGAAGGATTCGTCCACGTTTGTCGCTTAGATAAACAAGGTTCGATCGTTACAGGAAGTGAGTTATGAAGCTGTACAACATCAAAGAAAACGATGAGCAAGTCTCTTTTGGCCAAGCCGTTCGTCAAGGTCTAGGCCGTAACCAAGGTCTATTTTTCCCATCAGAGCTGCCTAAGTTCGATGACATCGATGCGCTACTTGCAGAGGACTTTGTCCCTCGTAGTTCAAAGATTCTTTCTGCTCTAATTGGTGATGAATTACCAAAAGAACAGATTGATCAACTAGTGGATGCGGCATTCCAATTCCCAGCACCGATCAACCAAGTGAAAGATGGTGTTTACGCACTTGAACTGTTTCACGGTCCAACGTTAGCATTTAAAGATTTCGGTGGCCGTTTTATGGCTCAATCTTTGGCAGCGGTTTCTGATGGCGGTCAAATCACTATCTTAACGGCAACATCGGGTGACACTGGTGCGGCGGTTGCGCATGCTTTCTACGGCATGGAAAACATCAACGTTGTTATCCTATACCCGAAAGGTAAGATCAGCCCACTGCAAGAAAAGCTATTCTGTACGCTAGGTAAGAACATCCATACTGTCGCGATTGATGGCGATTTTGATGCGTGTCAGGCACTCGTAAAAGACGCGTTTGACGACGCTGAACTGCGCAAAGAGATTGGCTTAAACTCAGCAAACTCAATCAACATTAGCCGTTTGATGGCTCAGATTTGTTACTACTTTGAAGCGGCTTCTCAGCTAACCAAAGAGCAACGTGAAAACCTAGTTATCTCTGTACCAAGTGGTAACTTTGGTAACCTAACTGCGGGTCTATTAGCGAAAGCGCTAGGCTTACCAGTTAAACGCTTCATTGCAGCAACCAACGAAAACGACACGGTTCCTCGTTACCTAGAAACAGGTCAATGGGATCCAAAACCAACGGTTGCAACAACATCGAACGCGATGGATGTTAGCCAACCAAACAACTGGCCACGTATCGAAGAGCTATGCCAACTGAAAGGTTGGGGACTGGATACTTTGGGTAAAGGTAAAGTATCTGATGAGCAGAGTGCTGAATCAGTACGCGACCTAAAAGCTCAAGGCTACCTGTGTGAACCTCATGGTGCGATTGCTTACCGTCTACTGGAAGAGCAACTGCAAGAGAACGAGACAGGCCTGTTCTTATGTACGGCACACCCGGCTAAATTCAAAGAAGTGGTTGATGACATCTTAGGTACTGACATTGAACTTCCTGGCCCGCTGGCTAAGCACGCGGTGATGGAGTTGTTGTCTGAAGACCTAGATAATGATTTTGAAGCTTTGAAAGTGGTACTTCGTCGAGTTCAACCTGCGTAATTTTTTAGAAACGTAAAGTGTAGAACTTAGATGGTTACGAGAAAGGTGAATGAGCAATCATTCGCCTTTTTTATTGCCTGAGTGATTTTTAGAAGTAAGCTCTAGTGCAGTATTTCTTCAGCTTGATGGGGTTGGCTCACGCTCGGTAACTGACTGAACCAAAGTTTAATAAAAGGGATAGTATGAATTTTTTGATTTTTCTTGGCTCTGTACGTGAGAGCACACCACCAAGACCTGCTCGATTAGGGATGAGAGTCAGCAAGGCGTGTGAAAAGTTACTGGTGGATAAGCATTCTGAGCATACGGTCGAAATCATCGACCCTTTGAATTACGATTTTGGCGATGTGTTTAAGCCTGAGTTTTCGTATCATCGTTCTAAGGTGCCAGCACATCTTGCAGAATTAGCCGACAAGATCGCAAAGGCTGACGGATATGTGATGGTTAGCCCGGAATACAATCATTCGATGAGCCCAGCACTAGCTAATATTCTCAACCATTTTGGCAGCTCGCTATTTTCATATAAACCGAGTGCGATTGTGACTTACTCTGCGGGTCAATGGGGCGGGGCAAGAGCATCCGTTTCGATGCGAACCTTCCTATCTGAGTTAGGTTGCTTACCGGTTTCTGCGATGATTCATCTGCCTAAAGCACAAGAAGTGTTTGATGAAGAGGGCTGTGTTGTTCAAGAGTCAGAACAAGCACAATGGGATGAGTACATGAACCGTACCTTCCATCAGTTGATGTGGTGGGCGCAAGGAGCGGCGTTGCAAAGAGAGAATGTCGATCCAACCGCTTTAGCGAAAGCCTTCACCAAAGATCCTTCTCAACGAAATGCGCCATAACTAGATTTGATTGGTGACAGTGCTTGGTTGATTCTGAGTTAGCTGATACAGCGTTGAGATACTTGGTTGATTTTGCGTTGAGATAGTTAGGGATAAGAAGTTAGCGACAATAAGTTGATAACACTAAAACTAAAAAAGCTTGGCCATTTCTGACCAAGCTTTTTAAATCTTTAACGCTCTACTTTACTGAGATTATAGAGACTCAGTGAACGTACGTGCGATAACGTCACGTTGCTGTTCAGTAGTTAGAGAGTTGAAACGTACAGCGTAACCCGATACACGGATAGTTAGCTGTGGATAGTTCTCTGGGTGAGCAACAGCATCTTCTAGCGTTTCACGCTTAAGAACGTTAACGTTTAGGTGTTGACCACCTTCGATGCGTGGTGCTGCTTCGATTGCAACTTCACGGCTTTCGTACTCGCCTAGGTCTGCAGCTGAGATAACTTGGTCAGCTTCGAAACCTGAAGTAGCAACAACACAACGAGCTTCATTCTTCTCGCTATCTAGTAGCCAGATTGAGTTTAGTAGGTCATCGTTTGCTGCTTTAGTAATTTGAATACCTTGGATCATAACTATCTCCTAGTCCACTGAATGTGGTTTGATTATGGTGTTAACTTTCGATTTTTATTGAGCTGGGTAATATATACCTAATATTAGTAAGGTTAACATTGATTTAAGTCAAAAAACAACCAAAAACCATATTTTTACAAAGGTGATTATATTGAGGTAAATCAATAAAACCTTTGAAAACAAAGTGATTACAAAATATTTTAAAATATAAAAAATATTTAACAGTCTTATTTGTTGTAAGTTTACTACATTTGTTGTGTTTTTATTGAACTACAAACGATACGACCCTTTATTTATTAAGCATTCTGAAAGTGTAAAGTGATTTAATGACAAACAATAATTCATCTTCAAAACCTCAAACCAATATTAAGTTTATTGGCGCTCATGTGTCTGCTGCAGGCGGTGTTGATCAGGCGCCAATGCGTGCAAGAGAGATCGGTGCCAATGCTTTTGCGCTGTTTACTAAAAACCAAAGACAGTGGGCAGCAAAACCGCTAGAAGCCAAAACCATCAGCGCCTTTAAAGCCAACTGCAAAATGTTAGGTTTTAGCGCTGAGCACATTCTTCCTCATGATTCCTACCTTATTAACTTAGGAGCACCAGAAGAAGAGAAGCTAGAGAAATCGCGTGCGGCTTTTATTGATGAAATGGAGCGTTGTAATCAACTTGGACTGACGCTTTTGAATTTTCATCCTGGGAGTCATTTAAAGAAAATCTCAGAAAGCGAATGTTTGGCCAAGATCGCTGAGTCGATCAACTTGGCTCATCAAGCGGTGCCTGATGTAATTGCGGTGATTGAGAATACCTCAGGGCAGGGCACGAACCTTGGCTGGAAGTTTGAGCACCTAGCAGAGATCATCGACCAAGTAGAAGATAAGTCACGCGTTGGCGTTTGTTTAGATACCTGCCATACCTTTACTGCCGGTTACGACCTACGAACAAAAGAAGCGTGTGAGCATACTTTTGCAGAGTTCGATCGCATTGTGGGCATGCACTATCTAAGAGCAATGCACATCAATGATTCAAAAGCTGAGTTCGCAAGCCGAGTTGATAGACACCATTCTTTAGGAAAAGGTGAAATTGGCTGGGATTGTTTTGAATATATTGGCTCAGATTCTCGCTTTAATGGTATCCCTCTTATCTTGGAAACCATTGATTCGACGATCTGGAAAGAGGAAATTCAACAACTTAGAATGTTTCATCGCTCAGCAACGCTAGCGAGCGAAGAAGCGTAATAATAGAGGGAATAATTAATTTCCTGCTATTCCTAAAAATTGGCACCTTTCTTTCATAGTATTAAAGTGAATATGTAGTTCACGATGTCTTAGAGGAGGTGCCTTTATGTATTCACAAGCCCAAACTTCAACTTCAACTTCAACTTCAACTGTAGCTGCAGCTGTCGCCAGTCGTTTACCGACACCAAACCGTCATGTGCATAGTCACGGCCATTATCGTACACCGCAAAAAAGTGGTTAATCGAGATAAACACAACTTGAACTGATTATTATGATTCATCAACAAGTGAACCCTACACATCATGTTTATTGATAGCTGTATGAGGTATAACTAGAGCCTTATTTAGGACAGTTAGCCGATACAGCTATTTTTTTGTCTGGCGAAACCTAGAAACCTTGATGATTGGGGAAGTAAAACGATGAGCGCACCAAAGACTTGGGAATCCATTATTAATGATGAACGTGAGAAAGCCTACTTTCAGAGTGTTCTCGCTTTTGTCGAACAACAACGTAATAGTGGGAAAGCCATCTATCCTCCCCAAGAGCAGGTGTTCAGTGCTTTCGATATGACGCCCTTTGAGTCTGTACGCGTAGTTATCCTTGGGCAAGACCCTTATCACGGCGCTAACCAAGCTCACGGCTTAGCATTCTCTGTGCTACCTGGCGTTAAAATCCCACCGTCTCTGCGTAATATGTACAAAGAACTCGCACAAGATATAGAGGGCTTTGAGATCCCTAGTCATGGTTACCTTGATACTTGGGCATCTCAAGGGGTGTTAATGTTGAATACGGTACTGACAGTAGAAGAGGCAAAAGCACACTCACATGCCAAGTGTGGCTGGGAAACCTTTACCGATACCATCATTGCTGAGCTAAATCAGCGTTCTGAGCCGATCATCTTCTTACTGTGGGGCGCGCATGCCCAGAAGAAAGGCCAAGCCATTGATGCAGACAAACATCATGTGTTGGTCGCACCGCATCCATCACCATTATCAGCACGTCGTGGTTTCTTCGGTTGTCAGCATTTCTCGATGACCAACGAGCTACTCTCTTCTATTAATCAACAGCCTATCGATTGGACATTACCACTGACACTGTAGATTGATGATTTTCTGAGCAGGGTCAAACCACAAATTGCCATCTTCATATACACTTATAAATAGTAGGTGTAATGGAGTGCAATACTATGATGATTGAAAGGATAAGAAGAGAGCACGGCTATATGGCTCGTTTGCTCGCGATTCTCAAAAATAAATTAGAGTGCCTGAAGCAAGAGCGTGACATTAACTATAGCTTGATCGCTGAGGTGGTTCATTACTTGATGAACCATTCAGATAAGGTGCATCACCCTAAAGAAGACATTATTTACCGCTACTATCTCAAGCAGTATGGCAGTGACCAAGTGATTGAAGACTTGGAGTTAGAGCATCAACTGCTTTCTGAGAAAACGGCTGACTTTTTAGGTTTGGTCGATATGATCCTGCAAGATGCGGTTGTTCCTCAGCAGTTTTTCATTGAACAATTAGAAGGTTTTGTCTCTGTTCAGAAAAAGCATATGGAACTGGAAGAGAGGTTCATCATCCCTAAGATTGTGGAGGCGTTTACGGTGCAAGATTGGCAAGAGGTCGAATCGCAATGGCAACTGCCTGAAGATGACCCTGTATTCGGCCAAACCATCGCGGACCAATATAAGCAATTAGCTGATCGAGTTCGCCAAAGTGAAGGCGAATGTGTGTAGTGAATGGATTGGCTCTCACAAAAAATAAAGGCACCGTTTAGGTGCCTTTATCATTCTATTTATTTGTTGTTCTGATTAAAGCTTAATATCGTCTAAGCTAAAATCGAGTCCAAGGTTCATCTCTCTGAGCTCTTTCTCAAGCTGTCGACGGTCGTTGATCGCCTCGATTTCTCGCCATTTTCGTTTAAGTGGTTTTGAGCGAGTCTTGGTAGTAGCGCGTGGTAATTCTAGTTCTGATATTTCATCAAATTGAAAGTTGTCCATAAGCTATATCTCCATCCGTGGGCTAGTCTTTACAGACTATTAGATACCATATTTGGTTCTACAATAACCTTGATTTGTTTCTCATTTGTTTCAAATCTATGAAGGTTTTGTTTGCATTTCCTATGCATGCTCACACATTGCTCTTTATTTTCTGTATAAAAAACAAGCAAACAGACTGACGTAAACGATTAAATTATCCGTGTTTTAATGTTAATTCATTGTGCGAAAGGAATAGTACTTTAACGACAATGCATACAGCTGCGTATTGTGTGATGAGGGAGAGGGATTTAATCGCCATAGAAAAAATCACAGATCTTCACTATACCTTGTAAAACCTAGGCTGGTGCTATTTTTATCGAATGCCATTCTTGTTAAACCAAGGCGCTGGCCATTGTTGATATTATGTCCCGATAATGTGACTTTTATTGGGCCTGATTGTTGAAAATTGTGTTAACAAAAGGTGTGTTATTAGTGAAATGTCATTTGAATATTAATCTATTTGCATATTGATTTTTAGGTCGTCTCACTGCATTATCCGCCCGTCAAAAAATACACTGATACGTAAAATGGATGCATGAAGCGACATTTACAATCTAGATCGCAACAAATAAATATAAAACGAATGCCGATACAACATTGACACTGGCATAGGCGATTTAGAGGAAGGCTCGGAAGCAAGATCAGTGCTTAAACTCAATTACGAGGTTCACGTGACAGACTTAATCAATTTGATGAACGATCTCCTTTGGGGATCTATCTTAGTTTACTTACTCGTTGGTGTGGGTATCTACTTCACTGTACGACTAGGCTTCATTCAATTCCGCCATTTCGGCCACATGTTCTCTGTTCTTAGAAACAGCCGTAAAGCAGACAGTGCTGGTATCTCTTCTTTCCAAGCTCTTTGTACTAGTCTCGCAGCTCGTGTAGGTACAGGTAACATGGCTGGTGTTGCTGTTGCTCTTACCGCTGGTGGCCCTGGTGCTATCTTCTGGATGTGGCTAATTGCCATGCTAGGTATGGCAACATCGTTTGCAGAAAGCACACTAGCACAGCTATACAAAACACGTGATAACGACGGTAACTACCGTGGCGGTCCTGCATACTACATGGAGAAAGGCCTAGGTATGCGTTGGATGGGGGTTCTATTCTCTATCTTCCTAATCATCGCATTCGGTCTAGTCTTCAACGCAGTTCAAGCGAACGCGATTGCAAGTGCAATGAATACGGCATTCGACTTTGAGCGTAGCTACGTTGGTGTTGGTATCGTTATTATCTCTGCATTCGTTATCTTCGGTGGTATCCGTAAGATTGCTCGCACTGCAGAAATCATTGTTCCAGTTATGGCGCTGGCGTACTTAGCTATCGCTATCTACGTGATGCTAATGAACATTGAGAAAGTGCCTGAAGTTCTGGCTCTTATCTTCAAGAGTGCATTCGGCCTGCAAGAAGCAGCAGCGGGTGGCCTAGGTTACGCAATCGCACAAGCGATGATTAACGGCATCAAACGTGGTTTGTTCTCGAACGAAGCGGGTATGGGTTCTGCGCCAAACGCAGCAGCCTCTGCTACGCCTTACCCACCGCACCCTGCATCACAAGGTTATGTGCAAATGCTAGGCGTGTTCATGGACACGATTGTTATCTGTTCTGCAACAGTAGCAATCATCCTGATGTCTGGTGAGTATGTACCACACGGTGAAGTAACAGGTATCGAACTAACGCAACGTGCACTAACCGCACAAGTTGGCGAATGGGGCGGCATCTTTGTAGCGGTAGCGATTTTCTTCTTCGCTTTCACTTCAATCATTGCAAACTACTCGTACGCTGAAACGAACCTTATCTTCCTAGAGCACAACAACAAGAAGGGCCTAGTGCTGTTCCGTATCGTTGTGTTGGGTATGGTTATGTTCGGCTCTCTCGCGACACTACCAACGGTATGGGCATTAGCTGATGTATCGATGGGTTTAATGGCGATTGTGAACTTGGTAGCGATCATCTTGCTATCGGGCATCGTGATTAAGCTAGCGAAAGACTACAACCGTCAATTAGACGCGGGTAAAGTACCTACGTTCGATGCGGATGATTTCCCAGAGCTTAAAGCTCAATTGGAAGATGGTATTTGGGTTAACAACAAGAAGAAGTAATCTTGTTGGGGCGATTCATCGCTCATCCTAAAATCATTAGAAAGGCTAAGGTTTCGACCTTAGCCTTTTTCTTTGCCTGCGATTTCTATCTGTTTGCAGTTTCTATCTGTCTGCGACTTTTTCTTTGTTAACGATTTTTCTTTGCAAGAGACTTATAGCTAGATCTGTCTATCAAAGTAATAGGAAGAGTCATAAAGACAAGTTGATGTTTTTTCTATACTCTAGCTGCATCCAGTTAGATAACCGATTAGGGTAAAGTTATGTTAGTTGTCGTTTCTCCAGCCAAGACATTAGATTACGAATCACCATTAGCGACTGAGCGCTTCAGCCAGCCAGAGTTTATTGAACACTCTGCAGAGCTTATTGAAGTGTGTCGTAAGCTGACACCTGCTGATGTATCAGCGCTGATGAAAGTAAGCGATAAGATTGCTGGGCTGAACGTAGCGCGCTTTGAGCAATGGAGCGAGACCTTTACCCAAGAGAATGCTCGCCAAGCTATTTTGGCGTTCAAAGGTGATGTCTACACTGGCTTAGATGCTGAAACACTGTCGGACGATGATTTTGACTACGCACAGAATCACCTGCGCATGCTTTCTGGCCTATATGGGTTATTGAAGCCATTGGATTTGATGCAGCCTTACCGCCTAGAGATGGGCACACGCTTAGCTAATGAACGTGGCACTAACTTGTATCAGTTCTGGGGCAATATCATCACAGACAAGCTGAATGAAGCGTTGAACGCTCAAGGCGATAATGTGTTGATCAACCTAGCATCGAACGAATACTTTAAAGCGGTGAAGCCGAAGAGCCTTGATGGTCAAATCATCACGCCAGTTTTTAAAGACTGCAAGAATGGCCAGTACAAGGTGATCAGCTTTTACGCGAAGAAAGCGCGTGGCATGATGGCTCGCTACATCATTGAGAACAAAATCGATTCAGTCGAAGCGCTGACCAAGTTTGATATCGCGGGTTACTACTTCGTTGAAGAAGAGTCGAATGCGAAAGAGTTAGTCTTCAAGCGTGAAGAGCAAAACTAGTAGCTCTTGGTTAATTAGTCACTCTTGGTTAACGAGTTACTTCGGCTTTAGCCTGTAATTAAAATTAGAGACGAGTTATTTAGCCTAATAACAGGCCAGACAATAATAAGCTAGACAAAGAAAAGCCCCATGCAGATAACTGCATGGGGCTTTTTATTGAATCATTGAAAGACGACTAGATTACTTGTTCTTAACGGCTTTCTTTTTCTTAGCGATTTTCTTTTTCTTAGCAATTTTTTGCTTCGCTACCGCTTTCTTGTCTTCTTTCTTCGGTTTCTTCTTCTTCGTTACCGCGGCTTTCTTATGCGTTGGGCGCATGCCTTCGATGAAGCGTTCTTTGATTGCATCTTCAGTGTAACGAGCCACACGTTCAATCATTAGCTGGTCGTGTGCTTCAATGATAGAAACCGCGTTACCTTTTTTACCTGCACGAGCCGTACGGCCGATACGATGTAGGTAGACATCTGCAGTACGTGGCATGTCGTAGTTAATAACGTGGCTCACATCTGGAAGGTCGATACCACGAGCTGCGACGTCAGTTGCCAGCAGTACGTTGATAGAACCATCGCGGAAACGAGAAATTGCGTTGTTACGACGATCTTGAGGCATTTCACCTTGGATCCATACACATGGGATCTGTGCGCTTTCTAGTTGAGCTCGCAGCTCACCTAGGCGGTCACGAGTCTTCAAGAAGATGATGCTACGTTCAGCTTGCTCTGTGATGATATGTTTTAGGATATCAAGCTTGTGCTTAGCTGAATCGGCGCGGTGATACCATTGAGTGATCTTCTTACGTTCACGCAATGATGATTTTGCATCGATCTCTGCTGGGTTTTTCAGAAGATCTTCAGTGAAACCTTCAATACCTTTACCTTCTAGCGTTGCTGAGAAAAGTAAAGTTTGTTTACGCCAGCGACATTCTGCTGATAAACGGTCCACAACCGGGCCAAAGCCCATATCTAGCATGCGGTCTGCTTCATCCAGAACTAACCATTCAATCGCACGACAATCGAAACGCTCACCTTCAATGTATTCCATCAGACGACCAGGTGTTGCCACCACGATATCTTGAGTCGTACTTAAGATGTCAGCGTGCTCTTGGTACATCACGCCGCCAGTGATCGTAAAGATATTTAGGCTGGTGTACTTAGCGAGCTCACGAGCTTGCTCGGTGATCTGCATTGCTAGTTCACGCGTTGGCGTCAGGATAAGCATACGTGCAGGACCTGACTTCTTACGTGGGAAGTCCAGTAGGTATTGCAGTGCTGGCAGTACAAATGAAGCTGTTTTACCGGTACCTGTTGGCGCAGAAGCCAAAACGTCTCTTCCATCTAACGCTTGTGGGATAGCTTCAGCTTGTATCTGTGTAGGGCGTTCGTAGCCCATTTCGTCAATTGCTTTAAGCAGCTCTTGGTTTAGATCGAGTTCTGCAAAGGTTCTGATCACTGTTGTTTCTCCACAAGCAATAAATGTTTCTGCTTCTAACAGCAGACGATAAAAAAGAGTAGTCGGACATTATAGAAGCATTAGTGATTAGGATCACATGGTATTTGCTACATCTTGAGATAAAAATCTTTAGTAAGTGCAATAAATGCCTCGCTATAACCACCATCACCATGGATTGTAAGCGATTCACACTGAAGATCTCGCTCACAAGCAGGATCTTTAGATAGTTCAAACAGGATTCTGCTTGGCGGTTTTTTGTCGGTTGTTTTCACATCAAGGCGTTTTGCTAGGTACCAACCACATTGTTGAGCCAGTTTAATAAAGCTTTCCCCTTCTGGCGTTGGCAGTATGAAGCTTGCGGTTGCACTCTCTGTTGTGAGTTCGAAACAGCGTTTAGCGAGTTCAAGATGATCCAAACTTGTTGTGTGTCTAGCGGTGGCCCTTTGACTTTGCTGTGCCTGCTCACCTGAATTGAAATAAGGGGGATTACAAATGATGGCATCAAATGCTTGAGGAAACTCGGCCGTTAAAATACTGCCTTGGTGAAGGCGAATACGATCTTGCCAAGGCGACTGTTCAATATTGATGGTCGCGGCATGGATCGCGTGCTGATCAATATCAATGGCCGAGATTAAGGCACCTTCGAAACGTTGAGCCGCCATCAAAGCTAATAATCCTGTGCCTGTCCCTATATCAAGTACCGACTCTTTTTCCGCAAGGTTAACCCATGCACCGAGTAGCACTCCGTCGGTACTGACAGGCATACCGCTCTGTCCACCGTAAATAGAGAATTTTTTGAAATCGAAGCTTTTGGTTTCTACCGTTTTGTCTTTCATGAATGTTCTGAGTATCGAGATATTTTAAGTGATTAGCTCTAATGTTAATAATTTGTATGAATCAATGTTCTGCTTGGAGAGCTATTGTTGTGAATTATGGTTAGTTTATAATTATGGCTATTTTTCTATATCCAGTGGAATCCACTGCTTTTTGTTCGTATATGCAAATTTATATGGTGTTTTTTTATGGTGACTTGCAGCTAGGCGAGCGTTTCGTCATTATGCGCGACTATTTTATAGATTGATTGGCAGCCTTGAGCTGTAACATTCATGTAAACACAACATAAATTCATAAATATAATTAAGGATTATCTGTGAAACAGAGTCTAAAACTAACAGATATAATGGCATTGGGCTTTATGCTTTTTGCGTTTTTCTTAGGTGCGGGTAACATCATCTTCCCACCTCTTGCTGGCCAATTGGCTGGTGACCACTTTCTTCCAGCGATGTCTGGTTTCCTGCTGACCGCCGTTGGTCTGCCGTTAATCACTATCGTCGCAGTTGCAGTGGCGGGTGGCTCTTGGGGTCATCTAACCAAAGACCTTCCTAAGCAAGCTGCAACTATCATGGCTGTGCTGATCTTCATCATTATCGGTCCTGCATTTGCTGCGCCTCGTACCGGTCTTGTTGCTTATGAGATGGCGGTGAAACCGTTCTTCATCGATGCCTCTCAAGCTCACCTCACTCTTTTTTCGATTGCATTTTTTGTGGTAGCGATGTTCTTCTCATGGTCGCAAGGTAAGCTTATCGACGTGATTGGTAAGGTCCTAACACCTGCACTATTCGTTGGTTTGGTTGTACTGGCGATCGCTGTATTCGTTAATCCTCAAGGCGATATTCTTGCGGCTCACGGTGAGTACATCACTCAGCCAATGACCAAAGGTTTCCTTGAAGGCTACAACACCATGGATACTTTTGCTTCTTTGATGTTTGGTATGCTGATTGTTGACGCGATTCGTAGCAAGGGCATTACTGACCGTGCAGCGACGACTAAGTATCTGATCAGCGCAGGTTGCATTGCAGCTGCTGGTCTAGCGTTTGTTTACATCTCTCTGTTCTTCCTGGGCGCAACAAGTGCAACAGTTGCAGCGGGTGCGGACAATGGCGGCGCTATCTTAAGCCTATACGTTCAATCTTTGTTTGGTCCTTCTGGTCAGCTAGTACTTTCTGTGATCGTACTATTGGCGTGTCTAACAACGGCGATTGGCCTTGTATCAGCATGTTCTGATTACTTCAGCTCGCTAACACCGCTGTCTTACAAGACTTGGGTAATCATCAATGGTGTAGCTTGTGCAACTGTAGCGAACGTTGGTCTTTCTCAGCTGATTTCTCTGTCTGTACCAGTCTTGTTTGCGCTTTACCCAGTAGCTATCGCTCTAGTAGCACTGACGTTCTTGCGTAGCCGTTTCCCTAATCCAAAAGCGGCTTACCGCGTGGTGGTATTAGTGTCACTGCTGTTTGCTCTTATTGATGGCGCTAAAGTAGCGGGTGTCGATGTGTCTGCACTTAAGATGCTGCCACTGTTTGAGATCGGTATGGGTTGGTTACTTCCAACTGCTGCTGCAATCATCTGTATGTTCTTTGTTGGTAAATCAACAGAGCAAGAGATGGCGGAAGAGACTATTTAATCTTCCGTTGAGATTAAATCGTTAGTCCGTATTCAATACAAAGTTGAATAGAAAAGGCCTCATTACTTCGCAGTAATGAGGCCTTTTTGTATCTAATCGATGATGTTCTTTCTGCCTGAAGCTCTTAGTTCTTAGCTCTGAACTCTAAGGCTGCAGAACTTAAAGCTTTTCGCTGTACTCTATGAGTACTTGTTCAACCCAAGTAGCGATGCGTTCGTCGCTGAGTTCGTACTGTGAATCTTCATCCAGAGCTAAACCAACAAATTGAGATTTGTCTTCCGTTAACGCTTTAGATGCTTCGAATTCGTAGCTGTCATCGTTTGGCCAGAAGCCGACAAACTCAGCGCCTGCGGTTTTCAGTTCATCATGCAATAGTCCCATCGCATCCAAGAACCACTCACCGTAGCCTTCTTGGTCGCCTAAACCAAACAGAGCCACAACCTTGCCTTTCATTGGCGTGGTTGCGATGTCTTCCCACAACTCATTCCAGTCTTCTTGAATTTCGCCGAAATCCCACGTTGAGATACCAAGCAGTAAAAGGTCGTAGTCCGCTATAAAAGAAAGAGGGGTTTCTTTCACGTTATGGATATCAACTAGGTCTTCACCAATAATGCCGCGAATTTTCTCTGCTGCCATTTCGGTATAGCAGGTGGTTGAGCCGTAAAATAATCCAATTTTCATAGCAAACGTTCGATTTTAATTTCAGATGGCGAATTCTAACCATAAATCGACTTCGATTGCAGCGATTATCCGCTCAAGTCGTAATTTTTATGGCATTCATATTTGCTCTGACATACTCTCAAAACAGTTTCCAATATTGTGAGTAACACTATGCAGTCGCCTCAAGGGCAGAGCGCAGACCACGGTCTCGTTGAGCAGTTTTTAGATGCTATGTGGATGGAGAGAGGGTTATCAGAGAATACACTCGTCTCTTATCGTACGGATTTATCCAAACTACTGACGTGGATGGAAAAGCACAATTATCGCCTCGATTTTATTAGCCTTTCAGGTCTACAAGACTATCAAGGTTGGTTAGCCGATGCCGATTTCAAGCAGACCTCTCGTGCACGTATGTTGTCTGCCATTCGTCGTTTGTTCCAGTATTTACATCGCGAGAAAGTAAGAGCCGACGATCCTAGTGCGCTGTTGATCAGCCCGAAACTGCCGAAGCGCTTACCGAAAGATCTAAGTGAAGAGCAAGTGGATTCGCTGCTTGAAGCGCCAGATCCAAACGACCCCATTGAGCTTCGCGATAAAGCGATGCTTGAGTTACTCTATGCAACCGGTTTGCGTGTTACGGAACTCGTTAGCCTGACCATGGAAAACATCAGCCTAAGACAAGGCGTGGTGCGTGTTATTGGTAAAGGTGGCAAAGAGCGCTTGGTGCCAATGGGCGAAAATGCGGTGGATTGGATAGAGACATTTATCGAGCAAGGTCGTCCACAATTGTTGGGTGATAATAGTTCGGATGTGGTTTTTCCAAGTAAACGAGCGAAGCAAATGACCCGTCAAACGTTCTGGTATCGTATCAAGCATTATTCGGTGATAGCGGGTATCGACACGGAATTATTGTCGCCACACGTATTAAGGCATGCTTTTGCAACGCATTTACTGAACTATGGCGCAGATCTCAGGGTCGTACAGATGTTGCTTGGGCATAGTGACTTATCGACAACCCAAATTTATACTCACGTGGCGACTGAAAGGCTGAAGCAAATTCACGCTCAGCATCACCCACGTGCTTAAATCCATTTATTTTTAAGGTGAACTTAATGAGCGTATTACGCCGTCTTCCTCTATTAGCGCTTCCTCTCATGATTACTGCATGTAATGCATCAGAAGCGAAAGTAGAACAAACATCAACAGCCGTAGAAGCTGCTTCAGCGCAAGCTGTTGATACAGCCGCGTTAACGAAGCGCTTTGAAAAAATCGGTATTAAGGTAGAGAAGATTGTTCCTTCAGATATCGATGGCCTGTTAGAAATTCAAACCAACAGCGGCATTATCTTCTCTTCTCCAAAGGGCGATCACTTTCTAGCGGGCACTCTTTACTCTTTGGATGACAACGGTAAGTTCAGCGATGTGTTGGCCGAGCGTCAAGCTCCGCTTAATGCTGAAAAGGTCGCGGCATTGTCAGATACGGTTATCGAATATAAAGCCGATAACGAAAAGTACGTTGTGACGGTGTTTACTGACATTACGTGTGGCTACTGTGTTCGTCTACACAGCCAAATGCAAGGCTATAACGATCTGGGTATTACCGTTCGTTACATGGCTTACCCACGTCAAGGTGCGACCGGACAAGTTGCCGACCAAATGGCAGCAATCTGGGCTTCTGACGATCCAAAAGCAGCGATGCACAGTGCTAAAGCAGAACGTAAAATGCCAGCAGCGGGCAAAGACCTTAGCGAGCAGAAGCAAATCATAGCGAAGCAGTATCAACTAGGCCGTGAGCTTGGTATTAACGGTACACCTGCTATCGTGCTAGCAAGTGGTGAGTTGGTGAGTGGTTACTTACCGCCTGTACAACTTCTTCAGCGTTTAGAGCAGTAAGCTGTATTCCGAGCAAATCAGTTTGGTATAGAACGGTATGATTTGCTCAGAGCGATGAGACTCGTTGAAAGTTATCTAACCTCATCGCTCGTTGTTTTAATTCCCCCACGTTTTTGATTTAAGGAGTGGCCTGATTGATATCGGGCCCATTTTTATATGATAGAGATCCAACGCCGCCCTGAGGTCGATACTTCAGTTTTACCTGCTCACTTACCTGACTTGTTAAAGCGCATTTATGTGAGTCGCGGAATCGACAGTGCAGAGCAACTGGAGACGGCTGCGAAAGGCTTACACTCCTATCAAAAACTGGGCGGTATCGATGCCGCGGTTGAACTGCTTTTCAATGCGATTAAGCTTCAGAAGCGCATTATCGTTGTCGGTGATTTTGATGCCGATGGCGCGACGAGTTCCGCTTTGTCAGTATTGGCACTGCGTATGCTGGGCAGTTCGAATGTCGATTACTTGGTACCAAACCGCTTTGAAGATGGCTACGGCTTGAGCCCGGAGGTTGTTGAACAAGCGATTGAGATTGGTGCCGAAGTGATCATGACCGTGGACAACGGTGTCTCGTCGATTGACGGTGTTCGCTTCGCTAAAGAGCAAGGCCTTGATGTGTTGGTTACCGATCATCACTTACCGGGTAATGAACTGCCAATCGCTGATGCGATGGTTAACCCCAACCTAGAAAGCTGTGCATTTCCTTCAAAAGCACTAGCGGGTGTGGGTGTGGCGTTTTACCTGATGATGGCGCTGTGTGTTCATATGCGTAAATTGGGTTGGTTCGCACAACATGGCATGACAGAACCTAAGTTGATGGAACTGATCGATTTGGTTGCGTTAGGTACCGTTGCCGATGTGGTACCACTCGATGAAAATAACCGTATCTTGGTTCATCAAGGTTTACAGCGTATCCGTGCAGGCAAAGCGCGCCCGGGTATTCAGGCCTTGATTGAAATTGCTAAGCGAGACGCTAAGCGTTTGGTCGCTTCTGATTTTGGTTTTGCACTCGGCCCGCGTATCAATGCGGCAGGCCGATTGGATGATATGTCGTTTGGTGTTGAGTTGTTGATGAGCAATAACATTCACGCCGCGCGTCGAATGGCCAGTGAGTTAGATGGCTTGAACCAGACACGTAAAGAGATCGAAGAGGGCATGAAACAAGAAGCGATGGCTTTTTGTGAGCGCCTTGAGTTTGGTAAAGACGATCTGCCTTCCGGTTTAGCCCTGTTCCAACGTGATTGGCACCAAGGTGTGATTGGTATTTTGGCTTCGCGTATCAAAGACAAATACCACCGCCCAGTGATTGCGTTCGCTGATGGTGGGGAAGGCAGTATCAAAGGTTCATGTCGCTCGATTCCGGGTTTGCACATGCGCGATGCGCTTGACCGAATCGATACTCAAAACCCAGGCTTGATCTTGAAGTTTGGTGGCCATGCGATGGCGGCCGGTTTGACCATTATGGAAAAAGACTTCGAGCGATTCAGCAAGATGTTTGATGATGTTGTGCGCAAAGAGCTCGGCGAGACGGCGCTGAAGGGCATCATCTTGTCTGATGGTGAACTGTTACCAGAAGAGTTCTCTATGCACACCGCTGAAACATTGCGTTCAGGTGGTCCTTGGGGGCAAGCGTTCCCTGAGCCAATCTTCGATGGTGAGTTCAAAGTACTGCATCAAAAATTGGTGGGTGAGAAACACCTTAAATTGATGCTAGAACCTTTATATAAAGGCCATCCAACCAATGTAATGATTGATGGTATTGCCTTCAACGTTGATTTACGTCGCTGGCCAGATGCGTCAGTGAAAACGGTCAATCTCGCATTTAAGCTGGATATCAACGAGTTTCGTGGCAACCAAACTTTGCAGTTGATGATTGACCATATTGAAGCGAAATAGTTGAAGCCAAATAGCGTTATCATTCACTAAATGATGTTCACCGTTTAGCCCCAAGTTCCACAAGCTCTGTTCAAAAACAGGGCTTGTTTTCTTTCTTTCCCTTATAAATCCTACGCCTTTTTTTAGCCTGTCAAATTTATATCCCACTAAGTTATTGAATCTTGGCTTTCCACTCTAAAAAATTCTGTATCTCCGTCACACTTTTGAGTACAATTCTTCGGTTAAATTCTACTCATAAATGATGAGCTAAAATGTTTGAAATCAATCCTATTAAAAACCGTCTGCAGGATGTGTCTGAACGCACAAATATCCTGAGGGGGTATCTTTGACTATGACGCTAAGAAAGAGCGTCTAGAAGAAGTAAACGCAGAATTAGAACAACCGGATGTATGGAACGAACCTGAGCGTGCACAAGCGCTAGGTAAAGAACGTTCTGCATTGGAAGCGGTAGTAGAAACGATCGACCAACTTGACCAAGGTGTTGAGGATGTTGAAGGTCTATTAGAGCTTGCGGTTGAAGAAGAAGACCAAGAAACGTTTGACGAAATTGAACCAGAACTGGCTGAGCTAGAAGCTAAGCTAGAAAAACTGGAATTCCGTCGTATGTTTGCTGGCGATCACGACGCATCAGATTGCTACATCGATTTACAGTCAGGCTCGGGCGGTACAGAAGCTCAAGACTGGACTTCAATGATGTTGCGCATGTACTTACGTTGGGCAGATTCGAAAGGCTTCAAGACTGAAGTTATCGAAGTGTCTGATGGTGATGTTGCTGGCCTTAAAGGCGCAACGGTACGTATTTCTGGTGAGTACGCTTATGGTTGGTTACGTACGGAGACCGGTGTTCACCGTCTAGTTCGTAAGTCACCATTTGATTCAAGTGGCCGTCGTCATACTTCATTTGCATCTGCGTTTATCTACCCAGAGATTGATGACAACATTACGATCGACATTAATCCTTCTGACTTACGTATTGACGTATATCGTGCCTCTGGCGCTGGTGGTCAGCACGTAAACACCACTGAATCGGCGGTACGTATTACTCACGTTCCAACCAACACAGTGGTTCAATGTCAGAATGACCGTTCGCAGCATAAGAACAAAGATCAAGCGATGAAGCAGCTACGTGCTAAGCTTTTTGAACTTGAGATTCAAAAACAAAATGCTGAAAAACAAGCGAGCGAAGAAACGAAATCAGACATCGGTTGGGGCAGCCAAATCCGCTCTTACGTACTGGATGATTCTCGTATCAAAGATCTGCGCACCGGCATCGAAAATCGCAATACTCAAGCGGTTCTTGACGGTGACTTAGACAAGTTTATTGAAGCTAGCCTGAAATCAGGTCTGTAAGCTTTACCAACTATTAAGCTTTACCAATAATATTGGTAAAAATGCCTATATTTGAAAAAATATAGCTGTCCAAATTATAAAAGCAGGGTACATCTCTAATGACTGATGCTGTTCAAAACGAAAACGCACAAGAAGCTTCTTCACCTGAAGAGAACAAACTAATCGCTGAGCGCCGCAGCAAGCTGGATCACATCCGCCTGAACTGCAAAGCTAACGGTCACCCAAATGATTTCCGTCGTGAGCACCTAGCTGGCGACCTTCAAGCGGAATTCGGTGAGAAGACTAAGGAAGAGCTAGAAGAGCTTAACCACATCGTTGCGATCGCTGGTCGTATTATGGCGAAGCGTGGTCCATTCCTTGCGATTCAAGAAACTTCTGGTCGTATCCAAGCATACGCAGCGAAAGACGTTCAAAAAGTACTAAAAGAGAAGTACCAAGGCCTAGATATCGGTGACATCATCGGTGTTAAAGGTGCGCTTCACAAGTCTGGTAAAGGCGACCTTTACGTGAACATGGAAGAGTTTGAATTGCTAACGAAAGCACTTCGTCCTCTGCCAGAGAAGTTCCACGGTCTAACTGACCAAGAGATGCGTTACCGTCAGCGTTACGTTGACCTAATCGTGAACGAAGACTCTCGTAACACATTCATCGTGCGTTCTAAGCTTGTGTCTTCAATCCGTAACTTCATGAGCTCAAAAGGCTACCTAGAAGTTGAAACGCCAATGATGCACGTGATCCCAGGCGGTGCAACAGCACGTCCATTCATCACTCATCACAATGCACTAGACATCGACATGTACCTACGTGTTGCACCTGAGCTTTACCTTAAGCGTCTAGTGGTTGGTGGTTTTGACCGTGTATTCGAGATCAACCGTAACTTCCGTAACGAAGGTCTGTCTCCACGTCACAACCCTGAATTCACAATGATGGAATTCTACCAAGCGTACTCTGACTACAAAGATCTAATGGATCTAACGGAAGAGATGCTAAGCACAGCCGCTATGGACGTTCTTGGTTCGACTTCTATGCCTTACGGCGACGAAACCGTTGAGTTCGGTGGCACTTACGCTCGCATGAGCATGTTCGATGCAATCAAACACTACACACCTGAAAATGCAAACATCCAAGCTCTGACTGAAGACGATCTTCAGAACAGAGAATTGATGGTTAAAATTGCAGAAGAAGTGGGCCTGTACGTTGAGAAGTTCTGGACATGTGGTCAGCTTCTTGAAGAGATCTTTGGTGAAACGGCTGAGCCTCAGCTAATTCAGCCAACGTTCATCACGGGTTACCCAGCGGACATTTCTCCACTGGCTCGTCGTAGCGACAGCAACCCATTCTTCACAGACCGTTTTGAGTTCTTCATCGGTGGCCGTGAAGTAGCGAACGGTTTCTCTGAGCTTAACGATGCACAAGACCAAGATGAGCGTTTCAAAGCACAAGTTAACGCGAAAGACGCGGGTGATGACGAAGCTATGTACTACGATGCAGACTACATTACTGCACTAGAGCACGGCCTACCGCCAACAGCGGGTCAAGGTATTGGTATCGATCGCCTAGCGATGCTATTTACTAACACGCACACAATCCGTGACGTGATCTTGTTCCCGGCGATGCGTCCTCAAGCGTAATTTTCGCTGACAGGCCGTAACAGCCGATTCAATTTTAAAGCCACCTTCGGGTGGCTTTTTCTGTTTATAAGTGTCCAAAACCTTGCCTGTACCGCACTCTTGATTCGAAAAATCATTATTTCTGACATAGTCTTACTATTGAGACAAAAAATCTAAGATAGTCTCACTACTATACGTCTCTGCGCTGAATACGATCTCGCGGCATTTTTGTCGAACGATGAAGCAGTGACTCGTATTAGCCTGATTTAAATAAAAATAGAATAAGGAAGAAGGATGGGAACTCAATTTAAGATGGATTCCTTACCAGGTTCTCTTATCGTCGTTGGTGGTGCGTACGAACCCTGGTTATCTGTATTAGAACAAGTGGGTTGGCAGTGTACCCAGTGTGCAGATTTACGAAAAGCCGATGCATTGATTGCTGACATAGGCCCATGCATTGGTATTGTGGACCTTAGCCATGATGAGTTCAGCCTAAATGGCATTGCAAACTTGGTGAGTAACAATAAGCAGGTTAGATGGCTCGCCTTTATCCGTGAATCGCAATTAAGCTCCGATACTATTTGCCAGTTTATCGTTAACTTCTGTATCGACTTTTTCACGGCACCCATTCCAGATGCACAGCTACTGAGTACCATAGGTCACCAGCTTGGTATGCTTAAGCTTGAGCAGAAAGTATGGCCAAACTACGGCATTAACAACAATATGGGCTTGCTGGGTGACTCGGTGGCAGTAAAGCGCCTAAGAGACCAAGTAAAGCGTATTGGGCCGACTGATGTCAGTATCTTAATTTATGGCGAGAGTGGGGCAGGCAAAGAGACGATTGCACGCTCTATTCATCAAAACTCTTCGCGCGCGCAAAAGCCATTTTTAACGGTCAACTGCCGAGCTCTGTCTGAGATGAGAATTGAGTCTGAAGTCTTTGGCATTTCAGCTCTGTCTGATGTTGCCCCTTGTATGTTGGAAGAGGCGGACGGTGGCACGATATTACTCAATGATGTGTTGGCGATGCCCCGCAATCAACAGTTGAATCTGTTGCGCTTCTTGCAAGAAGGGAAGGTAGAGACGGAGACTGGATCGAAATCGGTGGATGTTCGCATTCTGGCAGCTAACTCTTCTGATATTGAAAAGGCATTGATTGAGGGTGACTTCAATGAAGAGCTTTACCACTACATCAATGTTCTACGAATCCAGGTTCCGAGCTTAAAAGAGCGCGTTAGCGATATATCTGTGCTGGCTAATCACTTCTTACGTCAGTACTCGAAAGAGTTTAATGCTCAAGCCAAGAGCTTCTCTGATGAAGCGCTTCGGTCGATGAATCGTTATCACTGGCCGGGCAATGTCCGTGAGCTGATGAACCAAATCAAACGCGTTGTGTTGATGTCGGATTCGGTGATCATTGATGATCATCAGCTGGATTTACCAAAGCAAAATGATGAGCGCCGCAGCCTCAAAAGTATTCGTGAGCGTTCAGAGCGAGATGCGTTGCTGATTGTTCTGGAATCCTATGGTGGTCAAGTATCGTTGGCTGCTAAGGAACTTGGCGTTTCGCGCGCAACCATGTACCGATTGCTGAACAAACATAGCCTGATTTCTGAAGGTGTTGTTTAGCACTCTCAATGAATCGATTTTATCCGGTTAGTGTCAATCTAAGAGCCACGCATCATGCGTGGCTTTTTTTGTTACTCATCGCTATATCTTCCGGTTAGCAGTTGCTGGCTGATAGATTGAGCTATTGGATGTTAGGTCGTTAAGAGAGATATTCTGTGATTTTATATAATCATAGTGAATATGTTATATATAAAGTGATATGCAACTAATATTTTGGGTGAATCATTTGTTTTGAAATTGTTAATCAATTATCGGTTGAATAATATACTCACTTGGTTAGAATTTAACCGTGAAAGCAGCGTTTTAACAAAGACTTGTCTGCTTTTACTACCCCATTTCTTTTTGGATTTTTTAGTTAGTTTGGAGGCGCAAATGAAACATTTCGATTTTATACAGCATATTTGCGCGTCGTTTGATCCGTGTACTGACATGGTGACTGTTATGTCACAAGCATCAGCCATGGCCGATCGAAACACCCAAGATAAACCTAACTAATAGATCCGTACCCTTATTTGGCTGCGGAAAAATAGCAGCTAAGTGAGAAGCCCTCATACTATCTAGAACGCTATTTTTCCTCAGTTTATTCCGCAACTGGAGAGTTATTATGCGTCACTCAGTCTATTTAAAACTAGCAACAGTCCTTATCCGTGCAGACCTTCGTCGTGAAGAACGTGAATGGCAACGAAAAGTTCGTCGTAGTTCATATGATCTACCATGGAACAATACCCACTTATTGAGAGATATTGGCCTTGAAGCCGATGGTCGACCAATTGGTTTTTCTGAACCTGAAGTAGTCACGATTGAACGTCGAGTTCGTCATCTTCGTCGAGTCTTAAGCGCGCGAATACCGACGTAATCTTGTGGGGTGATAGCGCCTTTCACCCCTTAAGATAAATATCAGCGATGGTTATGGCGTCGAAAGCACAAGCTTTTGAACTGGATCTGGCCAAAAAAGAGAAGCACTTGCTTCTCTTTTTTGCTTTTTTAAGCCGTTATGTATGATTTTTTAAGTCGTTATCTAGTAAAGGAAAAGAGTTCTACTAAGCTTTATGTAGCAATGGAGGCAGGCTATGCAAAAGCATCAATTAGACATGTGGTTACATGGAGAGCATAAAGACTCTTATCAAACACCTAAAGTGTACGTTATTGGATGTTCCGATATCTCGGAATATCTATTGGCGGTGGAATATAAACACAAGCTGGAACCCGTTAAGCAAGACGGAGAACCACTTCACTTTGGATCCTTGGATCAAGTGAAAGAGGAGTTGCTCCGGCTAGGCTTTGAAAAGGCATACCTGCGTTTGCACAATGCGTATGACGAGTTTGGTAATGAACCAAGCCAAAGCTACTGCGATATAGAGCTAGCTCTAAAGCCGCATTAGAACGCCCCTGTAACACACGACAACCCATGCCATCCATTGCGTTAGTCATTGACGAAACAAGGATTAGCCGCTAGGCACAGTGGCTGTGAGCTACTTATGCGTAGTGTGTTGTGAGGAGGTTATGGGTGAACTGGGTTCGTAGATAGAAGCCACGAGGTTTGGTCTTGATAGGTTTTCCACTCGCACCATACGCTTCTGTTAACACTCGGCTGTTCGCTGCTTTTGGTCGTAAGTGCAATGCTTCTCCGTGCCTTGCTGTGATCTGCTCAACATTGCCTAACACGATCAACTCCATGAGCTCTTCCCAATCTCTTTTTAAGATCTCGTCTTCCGCTTGGGTTGGTGTCCAGAGTAGTGGGGATCCAACATGTCTCTCTGCTAGCGGGATCTCTCGCTCACCTTCAACGGGGATCCATAACACTTTAGACAGCTTGTTTCGGACGTGACTGGTTTCCCATGTTAATCCTTGCACTCCCATTAGCGGTGCTACGCAGACAAAGGTCGTTTCTAAAGGCTTGCCAGAATAACCAATAGGAATACTTTTTAGTTCGATGCCTAACTTAGCAAAATCTTGCTCTGGTTTACTGCCTGCTGCTGCACCCAAATGCCATTCTAATAGTTGTCCAACCCAGCCTTTATCGCGCTTAAGATCGTTTGGCATGATCATTTCAGCTTCATCCGCGAGCTCTTTGAATGTCATTCCGGCGATAGCATACGCTCTGTCTAAGAGCTCTTGTTGTGTTTGTGGTTCTGGTTTCATAATAAAAGGCATGATCAAAAAAATGATTTTATCAGAAGTTACCACCAAATGCCGACTGGTTAAGAAATGATCTCATTGCTATAAAAGGGATCAAACTCATGGTTATCCACAGGTCATGAAGGTAATTAATTGAAATATTAATTTGGTGTATAAATAAACAGGGGTTTATAGTGGATAAAATGCTTGCTAAATGGGGTTCAAAATGAATCTTTGACCCACCAGTGTGGATAAGCAGCGGAGTGGTTGATCTTTAACCACGTTTGGTTTTGAAAAGATCTTTTGGTTTTTGAAGATTGTTTATTTTATGATTTTGTTTTTAAATTTATGATTTTATGTGTTTTTTATTGTTAATGGCGAGAGGGCTACTTTCGGTGTTGATGAATGTATGGATTAAAAAAAACGATTGCGGGTAATTCTTCACATAGTTATTCACAGAAAAGGTGAATAAATGTGGTCTATGTCTCACTCTTGTGTGGGTAACTAAGATTTGAGCAAAACTTATCCATATTCTTAGTTAATATTCATAAATATAGCGCTTGTCACGTCACTAAGTTTGCTCCAATTGGGGATATGTGGAAAAATCAGTGTAATTAAAAATTTAGATAGAGGTTGGCCAGTGATAGATGGCGATGGTTACCGATTAAATGTTGGTATTGTAATCTGTAACAACCATGGTCAGGTCTTCTGGGCTAAACGATACGGGCAACATTCATGGCAATTCCCTCAAGGGGGAATAGATGAAGGTGAAACTCCGGAACAGGCAATGTACCGCGAGTTGTATGAAGAGGTTGGCCTTACAAAAAAGGATGTAAAAATCGTCGCGACAAGTCGTCATTGGTTACGCTATAAGCTACCCAAACGACTGGTTCGGTGGGATTCGAAACCTGTCTGTATTGGACAAAAACAGAAGTGGTTCCTTTTGCGCTTAGATTGCGATGAATCGCATATCAATATGCAGCGTGGAAGTACACCTGAGTTTGATGGTTGGCGTTGGGTGAGTTACTGGTACCCAGTTCGACAAGTTGTTTCTTTCAAGCGAGATGTTTACCGTCGAGCGATGAAAGAATTCGCATCTTTAGCAATGCCGTTTAAAGAGCGAAAAACAAAAGGAAAACGCAAATTGCGTAGAGGTTAAGCATGCTCAGCCAACTAAGGGAAATAGTTGAACACGTATCAAGAGTTGAAGATGTGTCGACGGCTCTTGATATTTTGGTGAAAGAGACATGCAGTGCGATGCAGACAGAGTGCTGCACCGTGTATCTAGCGAATAATGATATGCAGCGCCTTGAGTTGATGGCAACTCAAGGCCTGATCTTCGAAGGGAATAGTATTCACATTGGTTTTGACGAAGGCTTAGTTGGCCTTGTTAAAAGAAGTGCTGAGCCTATTAACCTTGCACAGGCATCTGCTCACCCAGCTTATAAGTTTTTTCCAGAACTAGGAGAAAGTGTTTACCACTCTTTTCTAGGCACTCCGATTATCCATCGCAAGCAAGTGCTTGGCGTTTTGGTTATTCAACAGAAATCTCCTCGTTTATTCAGTGAAATGGAAGAGTCTTTCCTTGTCACTCTCTCAGCTCAACTTGCGGTTATTGTGGCGCATGCCCAAACTCAAGGCCATTGGCTTCTTGAGCAACAAAAGCTGCCTGCGATTAAAGGTATTGCTGCATCATCCGGTGTCGCTATCGGTGATTTATGGTGGGACAACACCCAACCTGAATTAACCGATGTTTACCCGGCATCGACGCTCAACGTTGAAAGAGAGCATGAGTTGTTGGCGGTTGCGGTCGAAAATGCCCTCAACGATTTCAAGCGCATGCGTAAGCGCCTAGACAGTGAAATCAACAAAGATGCGTTGGCGATCTTTGACTTGTTTACTCACTTACTCAACGACCCTATGTTGCGTAAGGATCTGAAAAGCCAAATTCAGAAAGGTGATAAAGCCGATTGGGCATTAAGACAGGTTGTTGAGAGCTACTCGAATCGCTTTGCCCGTATGTCTGATGTCTACCTTCGAGAGAGGGCGCAAGACATTCGCGAGCTGGGTCAAAGGCTGCTTTATTTCCTTCATAACTCAGAGCACGAGCTGCGGACGCTAGATAAACCGATTGTCTTGGTGGTGCGTGAGTTAACGGCTTCAGTCTTAGCGTCGATTCCAAAAGAAAAATTGTTGGCGGTGGTCTCGCTTGAAGGGGCGGCTAACTCACACGCGGCTATTTTATCTCGCGCGTTAGGCATTCCCTCGGTTATGGGAGTAAACCTTAATCTGGCTCAAGCCAATGGCAAACAAGCGATTGTTGATGGTTACAGCGGTGAAATCTTTATTGAGCCGACTCAGAGCCTACTGAGCGAATACCAAGGGCTAATTCTAGAAGAGAGTGAGCTCTCCTCTATGGTTAACCGAGAATTGTACTTACCTGCAAAAACCCAAGATGACCGACAAGTCGAGATCTTGCTTAATGCGGGCTTAAGTGCCGACACCAATATTGCGATCAACCAAGGGGTGGATGGCGTAGGCCTGTATCGAACAGAAATCTCTTTCTTGCTGCAGCAGAGATTTCCGTCAGAAGACGAACAGTTCAAGCAGTATCGATCTGTGCTCGCGAGTTACCCAGAGAAGCAAGTCGTGATGCGAACTTTAGATATTGGTGGTGATAAGGCGTTACCTTACTTCCCAATAGAAGAAGACAATCCATTCCTTGGCTGGCGTGGTATTCGTTTTACGCTCGATCACCCCGACATCTTTATTATCCAATTGCGTGCGATGTTACGTGCGAGTTGTGATAGCCAGAACTTGAGTATCTTGTTGCCGATGATCTCTAGCACTCAAGAACTGGATGACACTGTTCAACTCATCGAGCAAGCCTACGATGAAGTGCATGAGCTCGACAGTCGAGTTCGTATGCCGCGTATCGGTATCATGATTGAAGTGCCATCAATGCTTTACCTTCTTCCGCTGATTGCGGATAAAGTTGATTTCGTTTCGGTGGGCACCAATGATTTAACTCAATATTTATTGGCGGTTGATCGGAACAATTCCCGCGTCTCTGATGTCTATGAATCCATGCACCCTGCAGTGATCATGGCATTGAAACACATTCATGATACTTGTAAGCAATATCAATTGCCTGTGTGTATATGTGGAGAGCTTGCGGGTGATCCAATGGGCGCTTTGCTCTTGATTGGATTAGGGTATGAGACGTTAAGTATGAATACCTCAAATGTCGCAAGGACTAAGTATTTGATTCGTCAATCTAAGCTTAGTGAACTGCAAGATTTGGCAAATGAGGCGCTATCAAAACCGTATGGAAGTGACATCTATAGTATGATGCTCAACTATTTCGAAGAGCGTGAATTTACAGGCTTCATTCGAGCGGGTAAAAAATAGGATTTAACGTGTCATACGAACTCATTGGCTTGTTAGCAGGCCTTGGTGCTGTTGTTGGTGTTTTAGCTGGTTTGCTGGGCATTGGTGGTGGTTTGCTGGTGGTTCCAGCCTTACTGTTTTTGCTTCCTAAAGCGGGTATTCCTCAAGAGTTTGCAATGCAGATGGCGTTAGCGACCTCGTTATCAACCATCATTGTTACGTCAGGGTCTTCTGCGATTAATCACCTAAAACTCGGCAACGTCGAGATCTTTGTTGTTAAGTGGTTGATGCCTGGAGTCGTGGTCGGTGGCTTCCTAGGTTCTTTCATCGCAGACGTTATTCCCGCGCAATATCTGCCGAAGGTGTTTGGTGTGATTGTCTTGGTACTGGCGTTGCAAATGCTGCTATCGATTCGTTCAACTAGCCAAAAAGTAATGCCTAGCTCGGCGAAGACGATGATGTATGGCGGCGGAATTGGTGTGGTATCGAGCTTAGCCGGTATCGGTGGAGGCTCTTTATCTGTACCTTTCCTGAATCATCACGGTGTGGAAATGCGCAAAGCCGTCGGTTCTTCTTCAGTATGCGGTTGTGTCATTGCGATTTCAGGAATGCTTGGATTTATTTGGCATGGTTCATCGGTTAACGATTTACCCGCTTTCAGTTTAGGTTACGTTTATCTACCCGCTCTGGTTGCGATATCTTGCACCTCAGTGTTGACCACTCGAATTGGCGCTAAGTTGGCGACTCAACTGCCAACGCCAGTGTTGAAAAAATTCTTTGCGGTATTTTTAATGTTTATAGCATCGATGATGCTGCTGTAGTGTATTTCTCCGTTGGTTGTTTTACTGAGCTGCTTAACTTCAGTGAAGTAACTACCCCATTGTTTATTATTTAGATAGAGAGCCAAGTATGTCTCAGGGTTTTATCGAATTCCCAAATATCGATCCTGTTCTTATTGAACTAGGACCAATCTCAGTTCGTTGGTATGGCCTAATGTACCTGGTCGGTTTTATGTTTGCGCTTTGGTTAGCAAACCGCCGAGCTGATCAACCGGATAGTGGTTGGACTCGAGAGCAAGTATCAGATCTGCTGTTTGCTGGCTTCCTTGGTGTGGTGCTTGGTGGTCGTATTGGCTATGTGCTTTTCTACAACTTTGACCTTTTCTTAGCAGACCCACTTTACCTCTTTAAGGTATGGACCGGCGGTATGTCTTTCCACGGTGGTTTACTTGGTGTTATCACTGCGATGTTCTGGTATGCGAAAAAGAACGGTCGAACCTTCTTTGGTGTCGCAGATATGATCGCGCCATTGGTTCCATTTGGTTTGGGCATGGGTCGTTTAGGTAACTTCATGAACAGCGAGCTTTGGGGCCGTGTGACTGATGTGCCATGGGCAATCGTATTCCCGAATGGTGGTCCACTTCCTCGTCACCCATCTCAACTTTACGAGATGGCGCTTGAAGGCATTGTGTTGTTCTTCATCTTGAACTGGTTTATCAAAAAGCCGCGTCCTCTTGGTTCTGTATCAGGATTATTCCTAGCAGGATATGGTACATTCCGTTTCTTAGTCGAATACGTACGTGAACCAGATGCTCATCTTGGCTTGTTCGGCGGATTTATCTCGATGGGACAAATCCTGTCATTGCCAATGGTTGTCATCGGTGTGCTGATGATGGTTTGGGCATACAAACGCGGTCACTACAAAGACGAATTACCACAACAAACGAAGTAAGGAATTGGTGTGAAACAGTATTTAGATCTCTGTCAGCGTATCGTTGATGACGGTACTTGGATTGAAAATGAACGCACGGGCAAGCGCTGCCTAACTGTGATCAATGCTGACCTTGAATATGATGTTGGTAATAACCAATTCCCACTGGTAACAACGCGTAAGAGCTTTTGGAAAGCAGCAGTTGCTGAACTGCTTGGCTATATCCGTGGTTACGATAACGCTGAAGATTTTCGCAAGCTAGGGACTAAAACTTGGGATGCGAATTCGAACCTGAACGAAGCATGGCTGAATAACCCTTACCGTAAGGGTGAAGACGACATGGGCCGTGTTTACGGCGTTCAAGGACGTGCATGGGCAAAACCTGATGGCGGTCATATCGACCAACTGAAGAAGATTGTTGATGATCTAACGAACGGTATTGATGACCGTGGCGAGATCTTAAACTTCTACAACCCAGGCGAGTTCCACATGGGTTGTTTACGCCCGTGTATGTACAGCCACCACTTCTCTCTGCTTGGTGACACTCTGTACCTAAACAGTACTCAGCGCTCTTGTGACGTACCTTTAGGCCTGAATTTCAATATGGTTCAAGTGTATGTGTTCCTCGCTATCATGGCGCAGATCACCGGCAAGAAAGCGGGTGTGGCTTACCACAAACTTGTTAACGCTCACATCTATGAAGATCAACTTGCACCAATGCGCGATATTCAGTTGAAGCGTGAGCCTCTAGCGGGTCCTACATTCCATATCAATCCTGAAATTAAGTCTCTAGAAGATTTAGAAACGTGGGTGACGATGGATGACTTCTGGATTGAAGGTTACGAATGCCACGAAGCGATTAAGTACCCATTCTCGGTGTAACCTAATTAGCTTTGTTTGATTGAAAGGCTGCCTCTGTGCAGCCTTTTTTATTTGTTATGCTTGGGTTGCTTACTATTTGTAAAACCAATAATCTTGTGTGGTCTTTTCTAACTACAGAACTACTATGACTCGCTCGCATTGCTTTGTATTGCAACACGACTTTCCTATTGCTTTCTACCCTGACAAAAATCAGTTGGTGGTTGATAGTGAAGCGATTCATTTAGAGCCATTACAGGCAAAGTTGCTCAGCTATTTCATCGAAAATCGCGGGCAAGTCGTGAGTACTCAACAGATAGCTGCTGATGTGTGGCAAAGAACTCAAGTGTCTGACAACTTGGTCAGGCAAGTCATCAGCTTACTGCGCAGTCAGCTTCAGGATAAGTCACGTCCGTATCGCATTATTCAGACTATTCCTAAGCAAGGTTACCTGTTCGATGTTGAGGTGACTCAGCCGAGTGTCGAATCAATTCCCGTCGAGAACGCCTCCCAACCTAAAGCTCTTGTCGCTAAGTCCAAAAAGAAAACCATCGCCCTGATTGCAACCGCAGTATTCTCGCTTGGCTTGATAGCAACTTGGGTATGGAAAATCAACGTCCCAACCAATGACACTACGGTTATTTCAGCCCATCAAAGTGATGTGATTCCCGTTTATATCCATGACATAACACTCGATTCTGCGAACGATTATGAGATGTCAGAAAGCGTCTACAACTATCTCTTCTATGGACTGAATTCGGCTAAAAACTTATCGGGTTACCATTTCTCTCAGCTTTCGAAGCAGAGTAAGCAATCACTTGCTAACAAGGGTGTTGAACTTAAAAGTTGGCTGAAACAGAAGGACGACGGTTATGTACTGAGCGTACTTGTGCAAAACAATCGCCAACCGAATCAAAGTCAGAAAGTGGAAAAGACCTTTAGCCAAGATAACTTCTTTGACGCTATTGGAGATGTCATTCTCGAGATCAAAGCCATTATTGCGCCAATGAATGCAGAGTACGGAGTGGCAAGCCATCGAGTGACTTCTATTGATAACTACGATGATTGGAGTGTTATTTCTGAGGGGATATCGTTGTTCTACCAAGGTAAAGGTGGTCAGCCATTTGAGGAAATAGCATTTCAGTTGGATACGATTCAACAACAAGGGCGAGATAATTATCTGGTTAATGCTTTACTGTCGTATTCGCAATCTTTGGCTTATTTACAAAGTCATGAGCAAGAAGATCGTGAACAAGCACTGCTATTGGCAAAGCAAGCCTTCGAGATGAACCCGCGTTGCGATATTGCCAACCTTACCTTAGGTCTTGCACTGCTAATCAACCAACATGCTAATCAAGCCTTCCCTTATCTCTCTTACGCTGCTGAAAGCACACCGAGCCCTATCAGCTTTTATCTGCTCAGCGTGGCTGACAAGTTGTCGGACAATCCCAAAGGGTCACAGTACAACTATCAGCGCTATACCGAAGTAAAAAAAGAACATACCGGTCAACTGTTTGATCTTATTGAATCTTTATAAAAAACAAACCTTTCCTAAACCACAAAATATGCTTTCAAGTGAAGGTATTGAGTGACAGCTAATGGCTACGGTATTTCCGCAAGGTTTCCTTGTGCTAACAGGCTTCTCAACATGTTTGATTATTGTTTGGACTTAGGCTCGATTGCCTTGCATCAAGCGTAAAAACATCGACTTCCACATACTGGTAACCAAATCATTTAATATTTGGGGTACACACATGTTGAAGAAGTTTGCTTTTCAGATCATTCCAATTCAGATCTTCTTATTCGTCTTTTGGTTCAAGAATGGCTTTATCGATAAAGTGATGGGCGTTTTATTGGGTATTGTTACGCCTGATTCCGCTTATGCAGGGGACACTTGGGCTGGCTGGAAAGGCTATATTGTCGGCACTTGGGATAAGAGCCAAGTCGGTCATGTTTTACTGAGCCCTACGTTCGATTTTATGTTTCCTATTCTGATTGCTTTGCAATGTTTACCCTTTTTATTGGTACTTCGCTCGGTGGTCGCAGGTGAGTTCATGGCAGGTAAAGAACGCCCGTGGTTACTCTATGCAGCTTTTTCTTCTCTGTTCGTGACAAGTTGTATGGCATTTACGCAAACCATGACAGGTGCAAGCGATGGGCAGTACTTATGGCAGTTTATCGGCTTTAGCATGGTTGCCATTATGTACCTGCGTAATGAGCAAGGTAAGTAAGCGTTTTTTTAGATGCGAGATAAGGGTAGATAGATGCGAGATACGAAGATCAAAAGCCCCCGTCATTCCCTAGACTGACGAAGAAAGGAGTAGGGAATCTCTGGGTGTTGTGTGTTGGGTAGATTCCCTATCACGCTCGTTCCTCGCTGTAAGGAATGACGATTTTTGTCTGCTTTTGCTTTTCGTTACTCGTTTACCCGAATCCCGTATCTTCTTTTTGCTTCTCTCATCTGCTCCTAAAAAGAAAAAGCCCGCAACCTAGGTTGCGGGCTTTGCTATAAGCGATGTTTGTTTTGCTATTAAGCAGTCAGTGCTAACACGCTACCCGGCAGTACAAGGAATACCGCAATAAGGTAACCAGCCACTACAGCTTTGTTTTTCACAGCCATGTCAGAAATGATATCAGCTGCTTTCACTGGAAGTTCACGTAGGAACGGAATACCGAAGATGAATACCGTTGCCATGATGTTGAACACCAAGTGTACTAGAGCAATCTGAAGTGCGAATACTGCGAATTCACCAGATACTGCTGTTGCTGCTAATAGAGCGGTAATACACGTACCGATGTTTGCACCCAGAGTGAATGGGTAAACGTCACGTACTTTAAGAACACCTGAGCCTACTAGTGGAACCATCAGGCTTGTTGTCGTTGAAGAAGACTGAACAAGGATAGTAACGATAGAGCCAGAAGCGATACCGTGGATAGGACCACGACCGATTGCGTTCTTTAGAATTTCACGAGCACGGCCAACCATTAGGCTCTTCATTAGCTTACCCATTACGGTGATAGCTACGAAGATAGTCGCGATACCTAGAACGATAAGCATGATACCGCCAACAGTGTCGCCAAATGTTGATAGTGGCTCTTTAATCGCACTGACTACAGGCTTAGTGATTGGCTTGATGAAGTTTAGTCCACCCATGCTCATATCACCTGTTGCTAGCATCGGTGACACTAACCAGTGAGAAATTTTCTCTAGAATACCAAACGCCATCTCTAGTGGTAGGAAGATAGCAACGGCTAATAGGTTAAAGAAGTCGTGAATCGTCGCACTTGCGAATGCACGTTTGAACTCATCTTTACAACGAACATGACCAAGGCTAACTAGCGTATTGGTTACTGTAGTACCAATGTTTGCACCCATGATCATTGGGATTGCTAGCTCAACAGGTAAACCACCTGCCACAAGGCCAACGATAATTGAAGTAACTGTACTTGATGATTGAATAAGTGCTGTTGCCACTAAACCAATCATTAAGCCTGCAACTGGGTGTGAAGCAAATTCGAAAAGAACCTTTGCTTGCTCGCCTGTTGCCCATTTGAAGCCTGTACCAACCATTGAAACTGAAAGTAATAGTAGGTAAAGCATGAATGCCAAGTTAGCCCAGCGTAGCCAACGAGTTGTGCTCGAGATAGGCGCTGCTGCAGTAGTAGCTTGGTTCATAATGTTTTCTCCATTGGACCGTTTAAGTCTGTGTTTGGTCTGTTTGTTTAATCTGAGCGTGATGTTAGAGGGGAAATATTTCAGTAATATTACATTTTGGTTTAGGTAAGACTTTTTTGTGATGATTTACTCTTTAAATATTCCCATAGCTAATGCGGGTATTTTAAGTGTATGTTTTTATTTGATTTTTAATGGTGTTTCTATAGGTGATATAGATCTTAAAAGTTAGGAAAAAATTGAAAATAATCGCTCAAATATTACATTATGAAATCACACACTTCGAAAAAATAAGTGGTAATAACCATTTAGGTTAGGTTTTTCCGAGTTTGTTGAGCGCAGGTGTCATATTTGATATAAAAGGTTATCTACTCTTTTACTACGGCGCACTTATGTCGCATCTCAACTATAACCATCTTTATTACTTCTGGATGGTTTGCAAACAAGGCTCTGTTACTAAAGCCGCAGAAGCTCTGTTTTTAACGCCACAAACGGTAACTGGCCAGATCAAGGCGTTAGAAGAACGTATGGATGGCAAGTTAACAAAGCGTAACGGGCGCAGTGTTGAGCCTACAGAGCTGGGCCAGTTGGTCTTCAAGTACGCCGATCGCATGTTTGGCCTGAGTTATGAGATGCTGGATATCGTGAATTATAGCCAGCATTCCAATATTCTATTTGATGTTGGCGTTGCGGATGCTCTGTCCAAAAGATTGGTCAGTAAGATATTGATGTCGACTATTCCGCCCGATAACAGCATTCATTTACGCTGTTTTGAGTCGACCCATGAAATGCTACTCGAACAACTCTCTCAACATAAACTCGATATGATTCTTTCCGACTGTCCCGTTGATTCAAGCCAAAGCCCAGGCCTTTTTAGTAAGAAACTGGGTGAGAGCGGAATGAGCTTCTTCTGTTCTGGCAAAGTAGAAGGGATTAGTTTTCCTGCTGTGTTAGAACAAAGGAAGCTTTTGATCCCCGGCAGTCGAACTTCTATGGGACGAAAAGTACTGCAGTGGTTTGATAGGCAGGGTTTAAAACCCGATATTTTGGGCGAGTTTGATGATGTTGCTTTGATGAAAGCTTTTGCGCGTTATCACCATGATGCCATTTTTCTTGCTCCTACTCTTTATATGTCTGAAGTGGAAGAAGACACTTCTTTGCAACTTTTGTGTGATATTGAAGAGTTAAAAGAAGAGTACTACGTCATATTTGCGGAAAGGATGATTCAACATCCAGCAGTAAAAAATGTATGTGACGCAGATTTTAGTAAATTGTTCGAATGAGTTAGTTTGTTAATGAATTGATATCGATTATCATACCCAAGCAATATGCCGTAAATACTGATAGCCCGTAGTTGGCGTAATAAGTCGTTGGGAGCCAGACTATGAACTTAAAAGAGATGGAGAAGAACTCGGCGCAGGCCGTTATTCTACTCAAAGCCATGGCCAACGAGCGACGTTTACAGATCTTGTGCTTATTGCATGGCACAGAACTGTCGGTCGGGGAGTTATGTGGCAAGTTAGAATTGAGTCAATCAGCGTTATCTCAACATCTTGCTTGGTTGAGAAGAGATGGCTTAGTCGAAACACGTAAAGAAGCTCAGACGGTGTATTACACATTGAGCAGTGAAGAAGTAAAAGCGATGATTAACCTACTGCATGGTATGTACTGCAAGTAGCTTATTGCTGGTGGATTAGCTCATTTCCTATCAGAAGTAAGATAGGCACAAGGAAGTGTCGCTATTTATTAGTGAGGCTTAAGAACCATTATTAGCTAGGTTTAGGCAGTTATTAGCAAGGCTTAGACACCTATTCGTAAGACTTCGAGATGTGTTCGCCAAATTTCAGATATAAAAAAACCGGCCGAGGCCGGTTTTTTTCGTTTTGCGTTGTAATCAAATTTCTATTAAAGAGCTTTGATTGCAGCAGCGAAACGAGACTTATGACGTGCAGCTTTATTCTTATGAATAAGGCCTTTAGTCGCCATACGGTCTAGAAGAGGTGTAACTTCTACAAGAGCAGCAGTTGCAGCTTCTTTATTGCCAGCTTCAATAGCTGCAATAGTTTTTTTCATGTAAGTGCGCATCATAGAACGACGGCTAGCATTGTGCTGGCGACGTTTCTCAGCTTGGATAGCGCGCTTCTTAGCAGATTTACTGTTTGCCAAGGTCTAACTCCCAAAAACTTAGTTCGGTGACAATTTAAGGGCGAGGACTATCCCTCATAGGCGCTTAATTGTCAAATGATTTGTGCAAAAACCAATCTCAGCCAAACAAATTTTGGTATGGAAAGGTCATCGCGGTTAAGATGGCGGGGATTCTAACAGCATTTTTAGACCAATGCTAATAATTATGCTTCTTAGGATAGGATAGTATTTATCCTTGCTTGAAAGTAATCAACCAGTGTCAGAGGTTTGTGTGAGTAAACGACTATTAAAGTCAGGGCTGATTGTCAGTGTAATGACTTTTTTTTCCCGTGTCTTGGGGCTAGTACGTGATGTCGTAGTAGCAAACTTAATGGGGGCAGGAGCAAGTGCAGACGTATTTTTCTTCGCCAATAAAATTCCTAATTTTTTACGTCGGCTGTTTGCCGAAGGCGCTTTTTCTCAAGCCTTTGTACCAGTATTAACGGAATATCACGCCGCAGGTGATAAAGATAAAACTCGAGACTTGATAGCAAAGGTGTCCGGTACACTCGGGGTGTTGGTTTCTATTGTTACGGTGCTTGGGGTATTAGGCTCTGGGGTTATCACCGCAATGTTCGGTGCGGGTTGGTTTATTGATTGGCTTAATGACGGCCCCTCGGCGCCTAAATTTGAACTCGCCAGCCTAATGCTGAAAATTACTTTTCCTTATTTATGGTTCATTACGTTTGTTGCTTTATCAGGTGCAATCCTCAATACCATGGGCAAATTTGCGGTTTCGTCATTTACGCCAGTGTTCTTGAACGTAATGATCATTGCTTGTGCTTGGTTTCTTGCTCCTAATTTAGAACAGCCTGAAATTGGTTTATCCATCGGCGTTTTTCTTGGAGGCTTAGTTCAATTCCTGTTCCAAATGCCTTTCTTGATTAAAGCGGGAGTATTGGTTAAGCCTAAATGGGGTTGGAGAGATCCGGGCGTGGTTAAGATCCGCACGTTAATGATCCCTGCTTTGTTTGGTGTGTCAGTGAGTCAAATCAACTTGTTGTTCGATACCTTTATTGCCAGCTTTCTAGCGACGGGCTCTATCAGTTGGCTGTATTACTCGGATCGACTACTAGAATTTCCACTCGGTTTGTTTGGTATTGCCATTGCGACGGTTATTCTTCCTGCTTTATCTCGTAAGCACGTTGATTCTGAAGGTGAAGGTTTTGCTCATACCATGGATTGGGGGGTGCGCATGGTACTGCTGCTAGGCATTCCTGCGATGTTCGGTCTTATCGTGTTAGCAAAACCGATGCTGATGGTGCTGTTTATGCGTGGCGAGTTTTCTCCTCATGATGTTAATCAGGCTTCCATGTCTTTGGTGGCGTACGCTTCAGGCTTGCTGAATTTCATGCTGATTAAAGTATTGGCTCCTGGCTATTACTCTCGTCAAGACACCAAAACACCGGTGAAGTACGGCATCATTGCGATGGTGACTAACATGGTGTTCAACGCAATCTTCGCTTATTTCTATGGTTATGTTGGTTTGGCGATCGCAACTGCGTTGTCTGCGTTCGTGAACATGACTCTGCTTTATCGTGGTTTGCATTTAGCGGGTGTTTATTGTTTAACCAAGACTACCTTGTTGTTTAGCCTTAAATTATTGATCTCAGGAACGGTAATGGTTGGCGTGATTTTATGGCAGCTAGACAATATGCAATTGTGGCTTGATTGGGGCTTTAACCAAAGAGCATTGACACTAACAGGGTTGATCGCACTTGGCGCCTTTGCTTATATTGTGTCGATACTGGTTTTAGGTATCCGAGTAAAACATTTAAAAGCAGCGACAGATTAATACTGATTAGTATATAATCCGTCGGTTTCACACAATAAATGATGCAAATAACAGGTTTTAGCTGATCACAATGGAACTGATCCGAGGTATACACAATATTAAAGCACAGCATCATGGCTGTGTATTAACCATAGGTAACTTCGATGGTGTGCATTTAGGGCATCAAGAGGTTCTGAGTCAGGTTTCTAAACAAGCTGCAGCATTAGGGCTCCCTTCTGTTGTCATGACGTTTGAGCCGCAACCTATGGAGTTGTTTGCCAAAGGTAAAGCACCAGCACGTTTAACTCGCTTACGAGATAAATACGTGCAACTGAGTAAGCTAGATATTAGTCGTTTATTGTGTGTGAATTTTAATCAGTATTTTGCAAGCTTGTCTGCGGAAGCGTTCATTAAAGACCTTTTGGTTGATAAGCTTGGCGTGAAATTCTTGGTTGTCGGTGACGATTTTTGCTTCGGTAAGGGTCGTACTGGTAATTTCGCTATGCTTCAAGAAGCGGGCGAGAAGTATGGTTTTGAGGTGGTGAGCACCCAGAGCTATTGCTTAAACCAATTACGAGTAAGCAGTACTGAGATACGAAATGCGTTAGCGGCCAATGATTTGGCTTCTAGTGCTACCATGCTAGGGCGTGACTACAGTATCAGTGGTCGTGTTTCTCATGGTCGTAAACTAGGGAGAACTATCGGTTTCCCTACCGCTAATATTCCATTAAAGCGTTGTGTTTCTCCTGTTTCGGGAGTGTATGTTGTTGAAGCATTAGATATCGACGGTGTTCCTGTCGGTGGTGTTGCTAATATTGGACAACGACCAACGGTTAATGGTGTAAGGCAGCAATTAGAAGTGCATTTTTTTGACTTTAAAGCCAATTTATATGGTAAACAGTTAGAAGTACGACTTTTGCACAAACTGCGCGACGAAATAAAGTTTGAATCGTTCGACGCATTAAAGAATCAAATAGAATTGGATGCTGAAGCCGCAAGGGTGTGGCTGCTTCAGCTAAAGAATTAGTCGGATGATTCCACCGATTAACATAATGTCTAACTTCGCCCAATATAACGGAATTAAGAATCGATGAGTGATTATAAAGATACCCTGAACTTACCAGAAACAGGGTTCCCAATGCGTGGCAATCTGGCAAATCGTGAACCAGAAATGCTTAAGCGTTGGTACAAAGAAGACCTTTACGGTGAAATCCGTAAGGCAAAGAAAGGTAAAAAATCTTTCGTGCTGCATGACGGCCCTCCATACGCGAACGGCGACATTCACATTGGCCACGCGCTGAACAAGATTCTTAAAGACATTATTATCAAATCTAAGACCCTTTCTGGTTTTGATGCACCGTACATCCCTGGTTGGGACTGTCACGGTCTTCCAATCGAGTTGATGGTTGAGAAGAAGAAAGGTAAGCCTGGTCAGAAGATTTCAGCTGCTGAATTCCGCGAAGAGTGTCGTAAGTACGCTGCGGGCCAAGTTGAAGGTCAGAAAGAGAGCTTCAAACGTCTTGGTATCATGGGCGAGTGGGACAAACCTTACCGCACTATGGATTTTGGCACAGAAGCGAACATCATTCGTTCTCTAGGTAAAATCGCAGACAAAGGTCACCTACTTAAAGGTTTCAAACCTGTTCACTGGTGTACTGACTGTGGTTCTGCTCTGGCTGAAGCTGAAGTTGAATACAAAGATAAAGTTTCTCCATCTATCGATGTGAAATTTTCTGCAGCTGACGAAGCGGCTCTACTAGAGAAGTTTACTCTAGCGGAAGGCCACGCGGGTCAGGGCGAAATCTCTATCGTTATCTGGACGACAACACCATGGACTCTGCCTGCTAACCGCGCAGTATGTCTACGTGATGATCTTGAATACGTGCTTATCCAAGTTGAAGCGAATGGCGAACAGCCTGCTCAACGTATTATTGTTGCTTCTGAACTAGCAAAAGACGTAATGGATCGTGCGGGTATCGAGCGTTTCCATAACCTTGGTTTTGCGACAGGTGCTGATCTTGAGCTTTCTCAGTTCAACCACCCGTTCTACAACTTTACGGTTCCTGCTGTTCTTGGTGATCACGTAACAACTGACTCTGGTACTGGTGTGGTTCATACCGCTCCTGGTCACGGTCAAGAGGATTTCGTGGTTGGTAAGAAGTACAACCTAGAAATCGCTAACCCAGTAGGCTCTAACGGCGTTTACCTGCCAGACACTGAGCTTTTTGCTGGTCAGCATGTATTCAAAGCGAACGATTCTGTTTTAGAAGTTCTAAAAGAGAAAGGTGCATTACTGCATCACCATGCTTACGAGCACAGCTACCCACATTGTTGGAGACACAAAACTCCAATCATCTTCCGTGCAACACCACAATGGTTCATCTCTATGGATCAAGCTGGCCTACGTGCAAAAGCACTAGAGTCAACGAAGAGTGTTGAGTGGATGCCAGAATGGGGTCAAAGCCGTATCGAAGGTATGATCGAAGGTCGCCCTGAGTGGTGTATCTCTCGTCAACGTACTTGGGGTGTGCCAATTGCTCTGTTCGTTCATAAAGAAACATCAGAACTTCACCCGGATAGCCCAGCGCTTATTGAAAAAGTAGCGAAGCTTGTGGAAGAAAAAGGCATTCAAGCTTGGTGGGATGTAGATGCTGCTGAACTGATGGGTGCTGAAGACGCTGACAAGTACGAAAAAGTACTTGATACGCTAGACGTATGGTTCGACTCAGGTGTAACGCACTTCTCTGTTGTGGATTCTCGTGAAGAGTACAACTTCCCGAATGAAGAAAGAACGCACAGTGCTGATCTTTACCTTGAAGGTTCTGACCAACACCGTGGCTGGTTCCAGTCATCTTTGATTTCATCTATCGCGATGAAAGACGAAGCACCATACAAGCAAGTGCTAACGCACGGTTTCGTGGTTGATGGTAACGGCCGTAAGATGTCTAAATCTATCGGTAACGTTGTTGCTCCTAAAGATGTAACGAACAAGCTAGGCGCAGATATTCTACGTCTATGGGTTGCTTCTACGGATTACACTAACGAAGTTGCGGTTTCTGACGAGATCCTTAAGCGTTCAGCTGATGCATACCGTCGTATTCGTAACACGGCTCGTTTCTTCCTAGCGAACTTGAACGGTTTCAACCCTGAAACTGACCTAGTTCCTGCTGAAGAAATGGTTGCACTTGATCGCTGGGCTGTTGGCCGTGCTCAAGCTGCACAAGAAGAGATCGTTAAAGCATACGGTGAGTACAACACTCACGGTGTGACTCAACGTCTAATGCAGTTCTGTTCTATCGAAATGGGTTCTTTCTACCTAGACGTAATTAAAGACCGTCAGTACACAGCGAAACAGGGCAGCCATGCTCAACGTAGCTGTCAAACGGCGCTTTACTACATCGTAGAAGCTCTAGTTCGTTGGATGGCTCCTATCATGTCGTTCACTGCAGATGAAATCTGGAACGAGATGCCAGGTGAGCGCGACACGTTTGTATTCACTGGCGAGTGGTTCGAAGGCCTATTTGGTCTTGCTGACGACGAAGAGCTAAGCAACGAATTCTGGACTGAAATCCAGTCAGTTCGTGGCGCAGTGAACAAGCTTCTTGAAGATGCTCGTAAAGAGAAAACAATCGGTGGTGCACTGCAGGCTGAAGTTACTCTATACGCTGACGATGCACTAGCGGCTAAAATCAACAAGCTAGAAGATGAGCTACGTTTCGTACTTATCACTTCTGCTGCTGTTGTTAAGCCACTTAGCGATAAGTCTGATACAGCTCAAGCGACAGACGTTGAAGGTCTGTACGTTGAAGTTGCAGCAACTGAAGCTGAGAAGTGTGACCGTTGCTGGCACCACACTCCAGATGTAGGCACAATTGAAGGTCACGAGAAAATTTGTGGTCGTTGTGTGTCGAACATCGACGGTGAAGGCGAAGTGCGTAAGTTCGCATAACGACTCAGAGAAAGACTGAACTTTTTGTAAAAATCATAGCCCCAGTATCAACTGGGGTTATTTTTAATTATAGGAAATGTGTTTAACCAAGCTGACTTCTCGTGTTCATTCTTGAGAGTGGATAATGAGATGATTTGACTGAGTAGATACTAGGAATAGAAATGAGTGAAGTTTCGTTAAAACAATCTGGTGTGCGTTGGTTATGGCTGGCTTTGCTGGTGTTCCTTGCTGATATCGGTATCAAACTCTTTGTCATGGACAACATGGGTTATGGCTGGGCAAACCGTATTGAGGTGTTGCCATTCTTTAACTTTTTGTATGTTCATAACTATGGTGCTGCATTTAGCTTTCTGAGCGATCAGAGCGGCTGGCAGCGTTGGTTGTTTACGGGTATCGCATTTGCGGTAACGGGTATGCTGACATACTGGATGAGCAAACTACCGGCGACAGAAAAGTGGAATAACATTGCTTATGCGATCATCATTGGTGGCGCGGTAGGTAACGTGTTCGACCGTGTTGTACATGGTTTTGTGGTTGATTACCTAGACTTCTACTGGGGTACTTACCATTGGCCTGCATTCAACTTGGCTGATATGGGGATCTGTATCGGTGCTGCGATGATCATCTTAGATGGCTTCCGCAAGAAAGATGAAAGCAAATAGGCGACTCAAGCATTAATGAGTATTAAGTAAATCGCTTTGAAATAGATTGCCCTAAAGTCAGTCTATGACTCACAGAATAGAATAGCCCTAAGCGCTGTCGGTTGATTCCGACGGCGCTTTTTTTTATGCTTCAGTCAACAAGGAAGCAAAGCACAGCGCATCCTCAAATAATAAAGAAATCTAAGGAAAGTAACGTGGCAGCAATTAAAAATGATTCAGCAGTAACTCTACATTTTACGATTAAAATGAAGGATGGTTCAGTTGCCGATAGCACCGAAAATATGGGTAAACCCGCTAAGTTCGTTATGGGTGATGGTAGCTTAAGCGAAAACTTCGAAGCGTGTTTGCTTGGACTTGAAGCGGGTACAGAAAAATCTATCGAACTGAAAGCACAAGATGCGTTTGGTATGCCTAACCCAGACCATATCCACCATATGGATAAAGCGAAGTTTGCTGGTGGTACTGATGTTGAAGTCGGTACTATCATGGCGTTCTCTGGCCCTGACGGTATGGAGATCCCGGGCATTATCACTGATATCGCAGGTGATTCAGTGACGGTTGATTTTAATCACCCATTAGCAGGCCAAGACGTTACGTTTGACGTCAACATCTTAGCGGTGGAATAGCTATCGTAACGATAGCATAACATCGCCTTACAGGTGTGACGCAACCCAGAGCTTCACTGTGTAGGCGCTTCACTGTAGAATGCGAACCTCGCTGACAGCGAACTCTATAGAAACAACCTTAGTACCGCGGTAAATGATGAGCAATGAAATGAAAATAATGTTAGCTAACCCTCGTGGCTTTTGTGCTGGTGTCGATCGTGCAATCAGCATCGTAGAACGCGCACTGGAAATGTATCAGCCACCGATCTATGTTCGCCATGAAGTGGTGCACAACCGCTTTGTTGTTGAGGGGCTCAAGCAGCGTGGTGCTATTTTTGTCGAAGAACTGAGTGAAGTGCCAGACGACAATATCGTGATCTTTTCTGCTCACGGTGTATCTCAAGCGGTTCGTAAAGAAGCGAAAGAGCGTGAACTCACGGTATTTGATGCGACATGCCCATTGGTAACCAAAGTACATATGGAAGTTGCTCGTGCGAGCCGCAAGCATATGGAAGTGGTTCTGATTGGTCACGCGGGTCACCCTGAAGTGGAAGGCACTATGGGCCAGTACGCTAGCCAAACGGGTGGTATGTACTTGGTTGAGAAACCAGAGGACGTACAGAACCTAGTGGTGAATGATCCAAGTAACTTGCATTATGTTAGCCAAACCACGTTGTCCGTTGATGAAACGGCGGATGTGATTGAAGAGTTACGCCGCGTGTTCCCTGAGATCCAAGGGCCACGTAAAGATGATATTTGCTACGCAACACAAAACCGTCAAGACGCAATTCGTGAGATGGCCGGTGATGTTGATGTTGTGATTGTTGTCGGTTCTAAGAACTCATCTAACTCAACACGTTTGAAAGAGCTGGCTGAGAAGCTAGGCACGCCAGGTTACCTAACCGATTGCCCTGAAGACATTCAAACAGAATGGGTTGAAGGCAAAAAGAAAATTGGTGTGACAGCGGGTGCTTCAGCGCCTGAAGAGCTAGTAAACCAAATCTTAGATCGTATTCGTGAGCTAGGTGCAACTGAAGTTGAAGAGATTCAAGGTCGTGAAGAGAACATGTTCTTCGAAGTACCAAAAGAGCTACAGATCAAGCAAGTCGACTAATCTCTATTGATTGGTGACATCATCGATTCGTGATACTAGCGATTCGCAAACACTATCGATTTGTAAACCGCAGGAAGCCAACGTTGATGCGTTGGCTTTTTTGATCGCGCTATATCTTGGCATTAAATGTGTTTACTGAAGACCGAGTTGCTCTTTTAAAGTCTTTAGGTAACGACGACTGACAGGGACTTCAAAGCCAGTCAGTGTGATGATCTCTGCTAATCCATTTTCTAACAATTTGATCTCTTGGATCGATTTTATGTTGATCAAATATTGACGATGACAGCGGATCAAATCGGTCTTTTCTTCTAGGATCTTCAAGGTTAACTGTGAAGTGGCGGTTTGTGATGAACTACGAACATGCACACCACTGATATCAGAATAGGCGCACTCGACCGTTTGGCTTGCCATGATCACAATGCGGTTGTGACCAATACACGGGATTTGTTCTAAGTGGCAGGGAGCAATCGCTGAGATGTTTTGTTCTGGCGCTTTCTGGTTCTGCTTGATGACTTTATTCAGACGACAAACACTCTTGTTTAATCGACAAGGTTCAACCGGTTTGAGTAGGTAATCAAAAGCATTGTCTTCAAAGGCTTGAATCGCATATTGATCGTAAGCGGTCACGAACACCACGTAGGGCATGGTGTCTGGGTCAAGCATGCTCAGCAATTCAATCCCTGTAACCTGAGGCATTTGGATATCCAAATACACCACATCCGGCTTGAGAAGGTTGATCTGTTTCAGTCCTTCGATCGCGTTACTCGCTTGGCCAATGATTTCTACTTCACCTGTTTCAGTCAGTAGTTCAATCAGCTCTTCACGAGCAAAAAGCTCATCATCGACAACTAATGCTTTTAACATCCTACAATCTTCATCTTGATTCTATCCCTGCTTGATTCACGCTTTTCTTTTAAATGTCAGCTTCTAAATGTTTCGACTCGAGCGATTCGTCTTCGAAAAACCCACTATTTTAGTATAGGTATGATAAAGCTCATTCGAGTAAATTGCTGTGGTTGAGATTCTATTTTTAGTGCAGAGTCTTGTCCAAAGAAATTAGTGAGTCGTTTATCAACAATTTCCATCCCTAAACCGACATGGTCTTGAGATGGCTTCTGATAGTTGCCTGCATTGTCTTCCACGATCAGCTTAAATCCACCCTCGAAAGCTTCGCTATAGATCTTCACTTGGCCGCCTTCCAACATGTTTGAAATACCATGCTTGATGGCGTTTTCAACCAGTGGCTGCAGGGTAAAGCTTGGCAGTTGCGACTCATACAATTGTGGGTCGATATCCCATTCCACTTCTAATCGGTCGGTAAAACGCGCCTTCTCAATAGTTAGGTACGCATTAACGTGTGCCAACTCGTCTTTGAGTTTCACGGTATTGATATTCTGCTTCAGGTTACTTCTAAAGAAGTGAGACAGATGTTGAATAAGCTCTCGTGCTTTATCAGGATCACGACGTGTAACGGCACTGATTGTGTTGAGTGCATTGAACAGGAAGTGAGGGTTAACTTGAGCGTGCAGCAGTTTGATCTCTGCTTGGGTGAGCAGTGTTTGCTGCTGCTGATAGTTGCTGAATAAGATCTGACTCGACAATAGCTGAGCGATACCTTCACCCATCGACATGTTGATGGTCGAGAACAGCTTTAGCTTTGGCTCATACAACTTGATGGTACCGACCACTTCATTACCCGCACGCAGTGGAATAATAAGCGCAGAGCCCAATTTACAATCTTGCGAAAGAGAGCATTGGTACGGGTTCTCTTTACCATCAAGGTAGATGATGTCGTTCTGTTCCATCGAGGTAAGAGTGCTCTGCGATGAAATCGGGGTGTTTGGAATATGATGTTCATCGCCAATGCCGACGAACGCGAGGATTTTCTCTCGGTCGGTAATTGCTACTGCACCAACATTGGTCTCTTCGTAAACGATACGTACGATTTTTTGTGCGTTATCCGAATTAAACCCACCATGCAGAATACCTACCGAACGTTCGGCGATGGTGAGTGCGCGGCGAGAGAAGGTCGCAGAGTATTTTTCGAAGATGGTCTTACGATCTTGGATGATACTCATGAACAGCGCTGCACCCACAGAGTTGGCGATGATCATTGGCGCGGCAATATCGGAGACCAGAGCGTAGGATTGCTCGAACGGTTTCGCGACGGCAAGCAAGATGATCATCTGAATAATTTCGGCAAACAGGGTCACAGAAAATACCACCAGAGGATTAAACAATTGGCTGGCTTTGTTCTTTCTCACTAGGTAAACGTGTAATAGACCGCCAATCAAGCCTTCTGCTGTGGTGGAAATCGCACAAGCTAGATCGGTGAATCCACCCAAAGAGTAACGATGGATACCGCCAGTAAAACCGACCGCAAAGCCGACCACCGGACCACCAAACAGACCGCCCATAACTGCTCCCATCGCACGGGTGTTGGCGATGGCATCATTGATCTGTAAGCCAAAATAGGTGCCCATAATACAGAACAGGGAAAACAGAACATAGCAGCTGATTTTATGACTTAAGCGCGAAGAGATGCTCAACAAAGGGAGAATCAGTGGAGTCTTACTGAGCATATAAGCAATCACTAAGTAGACACAGGTTTGTTGCAGCAGAGAGAGAATGAGTTCCATATTTTCACCTATTGAGACGCTTGTTAAGTGTAAAGCTCATTGCTTGGTAACGGTAGCTTTGCTTGTGTTTTCGTTGGTTATATCGAGCGAGGATTGCTTGTCAGGCTAAGTCCAATATTGATGTAACAATGCTGAGATACAGTAAAGCCCATCACAGTGGACGGGCTTTAGTCTTAATTTCCACGAATCACTGGGTGATTACGGGAGCAAGCGAAGTTGTGCTTGGCAGTTCTTTTGTCTCTTTCTATGAAGATTGGTCTCTTTTTCCAAAGAGCCTAAAAGAACTAGGCTGTTTTAGTCACCGGTTTTGACTCTTGATCTTGCTCGTCTTCAGCTAGGTCGATATCGCCTTTGCCTTTTGAAATCTTGATAACGTAAGCCGTAATCAGTAGAGATGAAACCACACCTACGATTGTTGAGATTTGCATAGGTAGACCAAAACCTAGTTGGCTGTTGTTCAGGATGAATGTGATACACACAGACGTCATGAAGATAGCTGGAACCGTTGTTACCCAGTGCAGTTTGTTGTGACGAAGTAGGTAGGCTGAAGCTGTCCACAGCATCATTACTGCCGTTGATTGGTTAGCAAAACCGAAGTAGCGCCAGATGATACCGAAATCTACTTGAGTCAGGATGCCACCAAGAACGAATAGCGGTAGAGCCATCAGTAGGCGGTTACGCAGTGTTTTCTGTTCCATGTTGAAGTATTCAGCAAGGATAAGACGGCTTGAACGGAACGCTGTGTCACCAGAAGTGATCGGTAGGATAACCACGCCAAGGAAAGCAAGGATACCGCCAAATACACCCAGTAGGCCAAATGAAGCGCTGTATACCACGTTACCTGGACCGCCGTTTGCAATCGCGTCAGACAGAGACTCAACTGAACCGAAGAACGACAGAGCAAGTGCACACCAGATTAGAGCGATGATGCCTTCACCAATCATTGCACCGTAAAATACGAAGCGACCGTTCTTCTCGTTTTCCATACAACGCGCCATCAAAGGAGACTGAGTTGCGTGGAAGCCAGAGATAGCACCACAAGCGATGGTGATGAATAGAGCAGGCCAAAGAGGTAGGTCATTCGGGTTCATGTTGGTGAACATGTCTTTCATCTCGAAGCCACCCATGATTTGGTGCTCGTCAGATAGACCAATCGCCGTGATTAGGCCAACAGACATAAAGATAAGTAGTGCACCGAACAGTGGGTAGAAGCGACCAATGATTTTATCGACAGGGACAATCGTTGCGATGATGTAGTAAGCAAAGATGATAACAACCATAGTGCTTGCAGACATCACGAAATCAGTTTGGTCGTTCACTAGGTTAGTGATCATGCCTGCTGGAGCAGAAACGAAAACCACACCAACAAGAAGCAGTAGAACAATGGCAAAGATGTTCATAAAGTGTTTTGCGCCATTGCCTAGGTAACGTCCAGTGATGGTTGGAACCGAAGCACCGCCATTACGGATAGATAACATACCTGAGAAGTAGTCGTGTACTGCACCTGCGAAGATACAACCTAGTACAATCCAAAGCATTGCTGCTGGGCCGTAAAGGGCACCCATGATAGGACCGAAGATTGGACCGACACCTGCAATGTTAAGCAGTTGAACTAGGTAAACCTTTGGCGTCGACATTGGAACGTAGTCCACGCCGTCTTGCTTGGTATGAGCAGGTGTTTGACGCTTTTCATTGATACCGAAGATCTTCTCGATAAAGGCACCGTAAATAAAGTAGCCACCAATGAGTGCTGCGACGCAGGTAAGAAACCACATCATAATTTGTTATCCCTGAATGTATTAATTAAGTCAGGGTGTATATTAAAGGAGTCTATGAGAAGAAACTTCCGTTACTGGAGTGAGTGGTCGAATAGCCAATTTAGTGGTGCTATAACTGGTTGAGTGGTTTGTCATCTTTACGGAGTGGTTGATTCTTTGTATCGAACGGCTTATTTACCGAGTAGACAGGTTGATTGACCTAGCAGAGAGGTAGATAGAAGCTGTGAGTGGTAGGTTACTGTTCTTGAGTGGTCTGTATCAGTCTCAAGCGGAGAACATGAGACAATGAGTGGACATCGACAGGCGTTCAGCGGAGAATCACCACAAAGGCAGCGCTTCGTCAGGAAGTGGTGAAGTAACAATATAAAGGATTGAAATGAAAAAAATAATAACACTATTCGCCGTGGCATTTAGTCTTGCAGGATGCAGCGCTAATGTTCAAGATTTAGCAGCAGAAGGTAACTGGCAAGAGATCGGTTATCGTGATGGTATCAAGGGCAACACTCAGCGTTCTTATTCAGAAATGACAGCGCTTGGTGCGGTTGATCAAGCCAGTTATACAGAAGGGTATCACTTAGGTGTGACTGAGTTCTGTAATCCTAACCATGCCTATCAGATTGGCTTGTCTGGTCAGGTGTATGAAGGTGTGTGTTCTGGTACGGAAGACGCTCAACGTTTCCGTATGGAATGGCAACGTGGCTGGGATGAGTTCTCAAACGACTATTAATCCGGCCTGTGGTTAATTATTGATTTCGTTAAATAAAAAGCTCGTTAACTAAAAAACCAGTACCTCGTGTGTACTGGTTTTTTTGTATAACGCCGAATCAATAACGCTTAATCAATATGAGAGCCTACCTGTCGGTTTATTGATTATTCTCTACCGCTTTTCTTAAGAAGCCGTGTTGTTGATCAAGTTGAGCTTTGGCCGATTCAAAATCGAGCCCTGTCAGGATCATCAAAATCGCCAGCTTCACGTCATAATCGGTGGTTTTCAGCGTCGATACTGCCAGTGATTTATCGCATTCTGTTGCTTGGATAACGATACGAGCAGCGCGTGCAACCAACTTCTCATTGGTCGCTTTCACATCGACCATCAGGTTTTGATAGCTCTTACCAATACGAATCATACTCGCAGTGGTGAGCATATTAAGTACCAGCTTTTGTGCTGTCCCTGATTTTAAACGAGTTGATCCTGTTAAGGCTTCTGGGCCAACGACTGGGCTAATTGCGATTTGAGCAATCTCAGCAATAGGAGAGCCTGGGTTACAAGACAGCGCAACCGTCACCGCACCAATCTGATTCGCATAGTTGAGCGCACCAATCACGTAAGGTGTGCGACCACTGGCTGCGATACCTACCACGACATCATTTTCTGTAAATTGAATGGCTTTCAGGTCTTCAATACCGAGAGTCAGCGAATCTTCCGCTCCCTCTTTGGCTTTTAAAATCGCTTCTGGTCCGCCAGCGATTAAGCCAATAACCATTTTGTCTGAAACACCGAAAGTCGGAGGGCACTCTGAGGCATCTAAAACACCTAGTCGGCCACTGGTGCCTGCACCCATATAAATCAGTCGACCACCGTTTTGAAAGGCATAAGCGATCTTATCAACCGCTTTCGCGATCTGTGGCAGTTCCGCTTCGATCGCCAGTGGTACCTGTTTGTCTTGTTGGTTAATCTTTTCAACCACTTCGAGAGAGGTGAGTAGATCAATATCCATAGTGTCAGGGTTTCTCCCCTCCGAAACGAGGTGCGAGAGCGCTGATATGAGAGCGTCGTTACTCATAATGATCCTTAAATGGTGATTCTAAAATGATGGTTCTAAAGTTGTTTAGTCAGCACGATAGAGAACGCCTAGAGAGGCAGGTCTACTTGCGCCAGTCACTTCTGGTAAATTACTTGGCAGTTGATGAACATGACGTTGAGCAAGCCACGCAAAGGCCATGGCTTCCATGTAATCGGCATCAACGCCTTTACTGGTGGTCGACTCAACCTCCCAGCTAGGAAGCAGTTCCGCTAGTCTCTTCATCAACAATGGATTTCTCGTACCACCGCCACACACATACAGTGCAGGTTGGTTACCCAGGCGATAAGTCTCCACTTCATTGGCTATCGTTAATGCGGTGTATTCACAGAGTGTGCGCTGAACATCTTCTGCTGCAAGGTCTTTAAATTCTGTTAATTGTTGCTCTAGCCACGGTAGATTAAACAGCTCTCTGCCAGTGCTTTTCGGTGGCATTTGAGATAGGTAAGATTCATTCAACAGCTGTTCGAGTAAGGCTTGATTTAGTTGGCCTTTTAGCGCGAACAGTGCATCACGGTCAAACTTCTCGCCCGTGTGTTTATCTACCCAAGCGTCCATCAACATATTGCCCGGGCCAGTATCATAACCAAGAGTTGGCTGATTCGGGCGTAGCACTGAAATATTAGAGATACCACCAATATTCAACACTACTACCGAGCTGTCTTGCGGGTGAAAGATCGTATGGTGAAACGCTGGTACTAATGGTGCACCTTGCCCGCCAAGCGCCATGTCTTTGCGTCTGAAATCGGCGACAGTTTGTATCTCTGTTTTCGCGGCAATGATATTGGCGTCACCTAACTGCATGGTAAATGGCGAATCACCGGTTGGCTGGTGGAATACCGTTTGGCCATGGTTACCAATCGCAGTCACGGATGATGCAGGTGTACCTGACTTATCGAGAAGTTGTAGAACCGCATCAGCAAATAGATGACCAAGCTGGTGGTCGAGTTCACCAATGGCAATCAAATCCGTTTTCTGACCAATACAAACCTCAAGCAAACGCGCTTTGATATCATCAGGCATAGGGAACTCATCGTGAGCGAGTAACGTGATACCAGTGTCTTCTATCGAAACTAAGGCCGTATCAACGCCGTCCATGCTCGTTCCCGACATCACACCAATGTATAACTCTGACTTCATTACGAGTCTCCTAAATTGAGCTGATTAATCTTCTGGTTAGCCAATACTTCTGCGCCATCCAGAGCGTTACCTTGAACATGTAAACTACGATCTTGAATCGCTGGTGAGAGACGCTCACGATAGAACTGCCCTAAGCTACCCAAGAACATAATAGGTAGCGTGTTGTTATTAGAACAAGCCTGAGTGAGCTGCTCTATTTGAGTGGTACCTTGTTCTATAATCGATTTTGCTGTTTGGCATTGTGATTCTATGTCGACCAGAGCTCTTGCAAATTGAGCATAGTCAGTGGCGTTCGCTTGGCTAATCCATTCTAATATTTGGCTACGTTTACTACCGATTTTCTTCATAACTAAATCACGAGTCAAAGATGCCCTCTGACTGTCGAACTCGGTGAGGGTTTGTTGAACCGCTCGAAAGCCAAGCCAAGCGCCACCGCCTTGGTCGCCAATTGGAAATCCCCACCCGCCAAATTGCAGGGTCTCATGTAGGTAGTTCAATTGGATGGCAACTGACCCCGTCCCTATCGCGATACAATTGACGCCTTGTCCTGCATTGGCACCAAATACTGATGCTTCTGCATCGGTTGTTATGTACAGGTGAGGACAATGCGCTAAAGCGGACTTTAACTTGGACTTTAACTGCGTATTGCCCGCTCCCGCGACACCTAACACAATATAACATTGTTTCGGTATTATCTGGTTTGTCGCTAGAATGTCATCAATATAATGAGTGAGTTGAGTCACCGCTGCTTCACCGTATAGGGTCAATGAAGTCGCCGGTAAAATGAACTCCTCAATCACTATTGATGTGGGCTCTATTTTCTTAAGCCTGACGGCGGTTTTTGTACCGCCGCCATCGACTGCCAAGGTGTGTGTAATCATCCACTAGACCGTTTGTAGCTTGTTGACTTCTTGAGTCTGTTTTTTACCTGCTAAGCAGACAACCAACGAAACAAAGGTGCCAATACATAATTGATAAGGGAAAGCCAATCGAACACCAACCCAGTCAGCGTTAATCACGCCCATCACGCTATCCCACACGTAAGCCTGCATCAACAATGTCGTTAAGAAACCGGCGATAAGGGCTAGAGCAACCGAGGTTTCGTTGCCACGTTCAGTAAAGATTGCAGTGAAGTACACGCCCAGTAAACCTGTGTAGGCAAACACCATCACACTCAGTGCAAATGATAACAGTGGCATGTCGGTGTATTGCTGCCAGTAGTAACACAAGATGCCCATGCTACCCAAAGCGATTGCTGCTACAGCCATACCAACACGTCCAGCTTTCACGTAATGGAAGTCATCTTGCTCTCCTTTACGAGCTTCTAACCAAGGCTTGTAGATATCTTGCACCGCAACTGAAGACATAGAGTTTAAGCCGGAGTTTAACGTTGAAAGCGCTGCTGCGACGACACCAACAGTTACTAAGCCACGAAGACCCGCAGGCATTTCATTCAGCACGTAGTACATGAAGATCGTGACGTTTTCGCCATTAAAGTTTTGCACGACTTCTTTGCCTTCAACGCCCATTAGCTCTGGTCTTTGATAGAAGACATACAGCAGTAGACCAATAGACATGAATACGAGCACAACTGGAATCGAGAAGATGATTGAGTTGATCATCGCTTTTGAACCTTGCTTGGCATCTTTACAGGTCAACACACGTTGAGTCATGTCTTGATCAAGACCAAATGCACCGATGTTTAATAGGACAAAACCAGTGATACACGCCCAGAAACTAAAGGTACCAGCAGGGCTAAAGTCGAGAGTGAAATCGAGTAGGGTCAGCTTAGACGATTGGCCTTCGCCAGGGTTTGCGAGTACTTGAGCTATTTGGCTGAAGTCGGCTGGAATTTGTCCCAGTAAATAGATGATCACAGCAATGGCTGCGCCGACATAAACCACAAGTTGGATTAGATCGCTCCAAATTACCGAGCGAATGCCACCCATGTAGGTATAAGCAAGGCCGACGGCTACTAAAATGACAACCGAAGTCACCACACTGCTAGGGTCAATGTTGGTAAACAAAATCATAGAAACTGCAATCGCAGCCATGTAGAGGCGGGCACCTGAAGCAAATACTCGACCGACCAAATACATCACGCCTGCACGCTGCTTAGTTTTCTCGCCAAAGCGCACTTTTAGCAGCTCATAAACGGTTGAGACTTTGTTTTGGTAGAAGCGAGGGATAAGTACCAAGGCAACGAAGATGGCACCAATAATGCCGCCAATGTTGGTCGCTAAGTAGGTTAAGTCACCACGGTAGCTAGATTCTGGCCCGCCTAAGAACGTCGCAGCAGATTGTGATGTCGCGAGCACCGAGATAGCCACGACCCACATTGGCATCGAATTACCACCTAAAAAGTAGTCCTTAGTGCTCGTTATTTTTGTTCGGCTGAAGTGCCAACCTGTAAAAGCAATAATGGCGAAATATATCGCAAATACGGCCCAGTCCAGTGAGGTAAATAGTGAATTCATAGCAGCTCCGTAGCATGAATAGGGTAGAGGGTACTTATAATTATTTTTTCAGAATGTCAGTTTGAATAATGAGTTTCAAAATCTATTACTTGGTGGAATAGTGACCAATGCTTTTCTTTGACCATGCTCCCAGAAGGGGGTGTTAGCTATTCCATATAGGAGAATCCGAAGGAATAATTATTCCAATGAAAATACAAAACTCGTTATGATAGAAAAGAACTGGCAGAAGGAAGGGGAAGGGCATTTAGTGAAAGGCATTGCGAAAGTAAAAGCGCTGTTACCCAAGCTGTCTCCATCTGATGCGTTGGTGGCGCGATATGTTCTTGACCACCCACAACAGGTGAAGCAATTATCTTCACCCGAGTTGGCCAAAGCGGTCGGGGTGAGTCAGTCAACGATAGTGAAGTTTAGTCAGAAGCTTGGTTATAAAGGGTTTTCAGAAATGAAGGTCAAACTCTACCAAAGCGACATGACTTATCAGCCCGTATCTCAACGTGGCATACATGGCACGATCACTCGTAAAGATCCGCCCGACATGGTGATGGACAAACTTCTTGCAAGCAAAACACAATCGCTTGAGCGCACTGTGTTATTAAACGAAGGTGAGCAGCTAAACCATGCAGCAGATATTTTGCATTTTGCGCGTAAGGTGCAAATCTCAGGCGTAGGCGCCTCATCGTTGGTAGCGAAAGATCTTGCTTATAAGCTGATGAAAATAGGCCACGCCGCCAATGCAGAGCAAGATGCCCATATTCAAATTGCCAATGCCGCTTCTCTTTCTGAAAATGATGTGTTGATTGCGATTTCTTATTCTGGAAACACCAGAGAAGTGGTGAAGGTTGCCCAGCTAGCTAGATCGAAAAAAGCCAAGGTGATTGTGATTAGTCAATTATCATCTTCTGCTTTAGACAAATACGCTGATATTAAGTTGATATCAGCAGCCGACGAAAATCATATTCGCAGTTCATCTATAACTGCTCGTGATAGCCAACTTTTTATTACTGACTTGTTGTTCATTGCGTTAACTCAGCAGGAAGAGCAAGCCGACCAATTAATTGAACAAAGCAAATCTGCAGTAGCAGAATTTAAGCAATAGAAGGATATTGTATGGGACCGTTGTGGGTAGATGTTGCGGGCTATGAGCTAACAGCTGAAGACAGAGAAATTTTAGAGCACCCAACCGTTGGTGGTCTCATCTTATTTGCTAGAAACTACCACGATAGCAAACAGCTATCGGCGTTAAATAAAGAGATCCGCAAAGTCGCAAAACGTCCTATTTTAATCGGTGTTGATCAAGAAGGTGGCCGAGTTCAACGCTTCCGCGACGGTTTTTCAATTATCCCGGCAGCCCAAGAATTTGCGACCAAGAATAATGGCGAACAATTAGCAGAACAAGCGGGTTGGTTGATGGCGGCAGAGTTGATTGCCCATGATATTGATCTGAGTTTTGCGCCTGTGTTAGACAAAGGCCACGACTGTAAAGCGATTGGTAGCCGAGCGTTTGGTGAAGATATTGATACCATCGTTCGCCACAGCAGTGCTTTTATTAAGGGCATGAAATCGGTTGGCATGGCGACAACAGGAAAGCATTTCCCAGGACACGGCGGCGTGATTGCTGACTCACACCTTGAAACGCCTTACGATCCTAGAGACGACATCTTTGAAACTGATATGGCGATCTTCAAGGCTCAAATTGAAGCAGGAATATTAGATGCGATGATGCCTGCGCACGTGGTTTTTTCTCACTATGATGATCAGCCAGCGAGTGGCTCTGAGTATTGGCTGCAGAAAGTATTAAGACAGCAACTTGGATTTAAAGGCCTAATCTTCTCTGATGACTTAACCATGGAAGGCGCTGCGATTATGGGGGGGCCAGCCGATAGAGCGAAGGCTGCTCTGAATGCAGGTTGCGACATGGTGTTGATGTGTAATAAACGAGATGCACAAATTGAAGCTCTTGATCACTTAGCGATTCAAGAGGTGCCTTTAGCCAACTCATTGCTTAAAAAGCACAGCTTTGACTTACCGACTCTTCACTCGGATAGCCGATGGAAAGAGGCCTCAGAGCAAATTAAGCGAATGTTAAACGCTGGGTGATAAATAAACACTCTATAAGTTTTAAGAAGGCGATATGAAAAATATCGCCTTTTTTGTATGTGCTAGACGTGGTTTAGGCCTATTTGTGCCTCAGAACGAACTAAAGATGGGGTGTAAATTTATTTTTACATCAAATGTTTTTTATTGTTTACACTTGCAATCGTTTTTGTAGCTGTTATTGTGTTTTTAAAGATTGTTAGCCCAAATGGAAATGTTGGGTGTAAAAATAAATATACAGGTTGAGTTATGCAAAAAAGTGAATTAAGCAATGTCAATATCATCGACGAACAGGTACTGATTACTCCAGAGGAGTTAAAAGCGAAATTACCTTTGAGCGATAATGCTCGTCGTTTTATTCAAGAGTCTCGTGAAACGATTGCGAATATCATTCATAAGAAAGATCACCGTATGCTAATCGTGTGTGGCCCATGTTCTATTCATGATCTAGAAGCTGCGAAAGAATACGCCAAGCGTCTTAAAGCACTTTCTGAAGAACTGAGCGACCAACTGTATATTGTTATGCGTGTTTACTTTGAAAAGCCTCGTACCACTGTTGGTTGGAAAGGTTTGATCAATGACCCACATCTAGATGGTACGTTCGATATTGAGCATGGTCTGCATGTTGGTCGTGAGCTTTTAGTTGAGTTAGCTGAGATGGAAATCCCACTAGCGACCGAAGCACTAGACCCAATAAGCCCACAATACCTAGCAGATACATTCAGCTGGGCTGCGATTGGCGCACGTACGACTGAATCTCAAACTCACCGTGAAATGGCAAGTGGCCTTTCAATGCCAATCGGCTTTAAGAACGGTACTGACGGTAACTTAGGTACTGCAATTAATGCGATGCAGGCTGCTTCTTCTAGTCACCGTTTCATGGGTATCAGCCGCGAAGGTGAGGTTGCACTGCTAACGACTCAGGGTAACCCAAACGGTCACGTTATTTTACGTGGCGGTAAGCAAACGAACTACGATTCAGTATCAGTACATGAGTGTGAACAAGAGCTGGGTAAATCTGGTTTAGAAGCTGCGTTGATGGTTGATTGCAGCCACGCAAACTCTCGTAAAGATTTCCGTCGTCAACCATTGGTTGCTGAAGACGTTATCTATCAAGTGCGTGAGGGCAATAAATCAATTATTGGCCTGATGATTGAGAGCCACATTAACGAAGGTAATCAGCCGTCAGATATTCCTCTAAATGAGATGAAATACGGCGTTTCTATTACCGACGCGTGTATCAATTGGGAGTCAACTGAGGCACTATTGAAACATGCACATACGGAGTTAGTCCCGTTTTTAGAGAACCGTCTGAAAGGTTAGTCAGAGTTTAAATTTAAGTGCCTCATCTAATGGGGCATTTTAAGATCTGCCGCTAACGAACCTGCGTCAGTGCGGGCTTTTAGATTAGCGCGGGCTTATAGATTAGTAAGGAATAAAATGGCCGTTGAACTGAACGAATTACGCGACCAAATCGATGCTGTCGATAAACAAATGTTGGATTTACTGGCTCAACGACTGGCTCTAGTAGAGAAAGTCGGCGAAGTAAAAAGTGAACATGGTTTACCTATTTATGTACCAGAACGCGAAGCTGCGATGCTGGCGTCTCGCCGTCAAGAAGCCGAGAAAATAGGGGTTCCGCCACAGTTAATCGAAGATATTTTGCGTCGTACTATGCGTGAGTCTTATGCCAGTGAAAAAGATTCTGGTTTTAAGTGTCTTAACCCAGAATTGCGTTCAGTGGTTATCGTTGGTGGTAATGGTCAACTTGGCGGTCTGTTTGGCCGTATGTTCAAGCTTTCTGGCTACGAAGTGAAAATCCTTGGCAGCCAAGATTGGGATAAAGCCGATGAGATCTTAGATAATGCTGGCCTTGTGGTTGTTACGGTTCCAATTCACCTGACGGAAGGTGTGATTGCGAAGCTGGGTAACCTACCAAGCGATTGTATTCTTTGTGATTTGACGTCGATTAAATCAAAACCTCTACAAGCCATGATGAACATGCACCAAGGCCCAGTGGTTGGGTTACACCCAATGTTTGGTCCTGATGTTCCAAGCCTTGCGAAACAAGTGATTGTTTACAGTGATGGACGTGGTTCTGAAAGCTACCAATGGTTGCTGAATCAATTTGGTATCTGGGGCGCGAGCCTGTGCCAAATGGATGCTGCTGAACACGACCATGGTATGACTTTGATTCAAGCACTTCGCCACTTCACCTCTTTTGCTTACGGATTGCACCTGAGTAAAGAGAACCCGAACATTGATCAGCTTCTGAAGCTAAGCTCACCAATCTACCGACTTGAAATTGCGATGGTTGGCCGTCTGTTTGCTCAAGACCCGAACTTGTACGGTGATATCATTCTTTCTTCGGATGAGAATATTGAGATGATTCGACGTTTCCACAGTCGTTTCGGTGAAGCATTAGAGATCTTGGATGGGAAAGATAAAGCCAAGTTTGTTGATAGCTTTAATCAAGTCAGTGATTGGTTTGGTGATTACTCGCAGCAGTTCTTGCAAGAGAGCCAAAACCTTTTAAAGCAAGCACATGACTCGATTCATCGTGGCTAATCACTATTGGAAATCATAAAAAAGAGCGACCTGATGGTCGCTCTTTTTTTATCTAATTCAGGACTAAAAGTAGTTGGCCTACAGTAGGCTAAAAGCAATTAGATCATCATAAGCCAAACCAACTGGCCCTAATAGCTAACAACTAATAATTAATGGTTAATAACTAGTTAGTCGTGATAGGTTTCTTGCTCTCTTCGCTCGATACGGTGTCGATGGTCGAGCTAATGTAAGGCACATTCGTCAGGTTGATCTGCAAGCGAACCACATTATCAATCAGCTGAACCAGTGGGCCCCACTTAACCTTTTTCTCTTTCTCGAACACGTAGTTGAAGTTTTCCGGTGTCCAATCCATCAAGTATTGAGGGTTCAATGAACGACCAAGGAAGCGTACTTCATAATGCAGGTGTGGCCCGGTTGAGTTACCTGAGTTACCACAACTCGCAATCACATCACCTTTACTAACAAACTGCCCGCTGCGAACTTTGAATTTTTGTAGGTGCGCGTAAGAACTCATGAAGCCGAACGAGTGACGCATAGTAATAAAGTTACCGAAGCCTTTTTTACTTGGGCGTACCGTCTCAATAACCCCATCTGCGGGCGCGACAATATCTTCACCACGCTTACACGTCAGGTCGATACCAGTATGTACATGGCGTTTACCTGAAATAGGGTTAGTGCGGCTACCATAAGAAGAAGAGATACGTTGATAAGCCATAGGGTTGTCGTTTGGAATCAAGCGAAACATCGTGGCTCTTACTGCTGAATCTACCGCCGCAGCATCAATGCGATCTTCTAAAGAGACATCATCGGTAAGCAACTCTTCATCGGCAAGACCAAGTACTGATTCCACATCAAAGACACGCTTACCAAGCAGTTGAATGGTGCCTTCTTTCTCGGTGAGTGTTTGCGATAACGAGTGATTGGTTTCTACCTGCTCGGCGTAAAGAAACTCGGTTTGCTCTTTTTCAACAATCAGCGTTTCAATCAACTGTTGTGCATCGCCTGCTTGCATTGCGAGCTCTTGTTTACCTTCGACGTGCATGTATGCAGCTCCGCCAATTAACAGCGGTACTGAAAAAATTGCAGTGGTGCACATGAGCACGGCTTTTCGGCCGAAGTAAAACGTCTGTTCCCCATTGTTAGAGGGAATAGTAATGGAAATTTTTTTAGACATGGTTCTGTATTAACTAAATGCTTCTAATAGAAAAAGGTAATGGAGATATTATTCCTTACCCAAATCGGTAAGGTGTTCAATCTCTCTATAAAGCAGTTCATCGTCGCCGACATTAAGCTCAACAAGGCGCTTAAGGTGGCTAATACTATCAATATCTAAATGCTCTATGCGTAAACGCATTGAGGTATTGATGGTAGAGACTATCGTTGCTTCTAACTGAATATTGATATCACTGTTGGTGAGCTTAAAGCTGACTTGAACAGGAGCATCGTGGCTGAGTTGCTGCCATTTATCACATTGAATGAGTAAACCATGGAGAGATAAGTCTTGCACTGAGCCGGATACATTTACTTGTCCTTGTGAGATCTCAGTCGGGACTTGATAAATAACTCGTGAAAATTGACGTCTTTCAAGCATAGGTAATTTCTCTATATCAATAGGTAAATAGTAAGCCAGATATATCAAAGGCCGCTATTATCGCGGCCTTTGTTCAAAATACAAGCTAATTTACTTAGTAATACGCTTGTACTTGATACGGTGCGGTTCAGCCGCTTGTGCGCCCAGAGTCTTCTTCAGCCACTCTGTGTACTCAGTATAGTTACCTTCGTAGAAGTTAACTTGACCTTCATCACGGTAGTCTAAGATATGGGTCGCAATACGGTCAAGGAACCAACGGTCATGCGAGATAACCATTGCACAGCCAGGGAACTCAAGCAGCGCTTCTTCAAGTGCACGCAGAGTTTCGACATCAAGGTCATTGGTAGGCTCATCGAGTAGCAGTACGTTACCGCCCGCTTTTAGTAGTTTCGCTAGGTGAACACGGTTACGTTCACCACCAGAAAGCTGACCGATGATTTTCTGTTGGTCGTTGCCTTTGAAGTTGAAGCGAGAGCAGTATGCACGAGCAGGGATTTCGAAGTTGTTGATCTTAATGATATCAGCACCTTCAGAGATCTCTTGGAATACTGTTTTGGTGTCATCCATGCTGTCACGGAACTGATCAACAGAAGCAAGCTTAACCGTTTCGCCAAGTTCAACTGTACCTGAATCTGGCTGTTCTGCGCCGCTTAGCATCTTGAATAGTGTTGATTTACCTGCACCGTTGGCACCAACGATACCGACGATAGCGCCTTTAGGCATGCTGAAAGATAGGTCGTCGATAAGAACGCGATCACCAAATGACTTAGTTAGATTCTTAACTTCAAGTACCTTGTCACCTAAACGCTCACCTGGCGGGATGAACAGTTCGTTAGTTTCGTTACGCTTCTGGTATTGGCCAGTCGTTAGTTCTTCAAAACGAGCCATACGAGCTTTAGACTTAGCCTGACGTCCTTTAGGATTCTGACGAACCCATTCAAGTTCTTTCTCGATGGTTTTTTGACGTGCGCTTTCGCCTGATTTCTCTTGCTTCAGACGCTCATCTTTCTGTTCTAGCCAAGATGTGTAGTTACCTTCCCATGGAATACCTTCACCACGGTCAAGTTCTAGAATCCAGCCAGCAGCGTTGTCTAGGAAGTAACGGTCGTGGGTAATTGCCACAACAGTACCGCTGTAATCAACAAGGAAGTGCTCAAGCCAAGCCACTGATTCTGCATCCAAGTGGTTGGTTGGTTCATCAAGAAGCAGCATGTCTGGCTTCTCTAGAAGTAGACGACAGATCGCAACACGACGACGTTCACCACCTGATAGGAATTCGATTTTTGCATCCCACTCAGGAAGGCGAAGTGCATCAGCAGCACGCTCTAGAGCTGTCTCTAGGTTGTGGCCATCTTTTGCTTGGATAAGTGCTTCAAGCTCGCCTTGTTCTTTAGCAAGAGCATCGAAATCTGCATCTGGTTCAGCGTAAGCCGCGTAAACAGCATCAATACGCTTAAGTGCGTCAGCAACATCAGAAACCGCTTCTTCTACGATTTCACGCACTGTTTTTGATTCGTCTAGTACAGGCTCTTGCGGTAGGTAACCGACTTTAAGACCTTGTTGTGCACGAGCTTCACCATCAATATCAGTATCAATACCAGCCATGATACGTAGTAGGGTAGATTTACCTGAACCATTTAGACCCAAAACACCGATTTTAGCGCCAGGAAAAAAGCTAAGAGAAATGTCTTTAAGAATTTGACGCTTAGGTGGAACAGTTTTGCTCACCCGAGACATGGTATATACGTATTCAGCCATTGCCGATCGATCCTAATTTATTGTTCAAAATTGTCTGCTATTTTATACCAATATCCCCAAAGATGTTACTCCTAGGACAGAAAAGCCATTCTTGAACTAATCCTTACCTATTATTGTCACATTAGTCATTAAAACTATATTTAATGAGCTTCTGAGGCGAAGTGTTAAATATTAATAATATTTACACTCAAACTCTTTACATTTGATGTAATGTCGGGCGTAAATAGACTTCACGTATTCATACACGCACTAAGGAAAGAGCGAATGTTTTTCCGCATTGGTAATACGAAAATTGCTGTCGCTGCATCGGCAATTTTGTCTTCATTTTCACTGGCTCCGATGGCTTTGGCGAGCAATGCATCTGAGCTTGAAATGCAGCGTGATGTTTATGACAGAGCGCAAGAGGTTTTAGACAACCGAGATCTAAAAGCCTACTCCGCGCTGCGCAACAAAATTCAAACATACCCTCTCACGCCTTACACGGATTATCGTGCCTTTCTCATAGACCTAGGTGATCGCACACCTGCTGAAGTGGATGCTTTTATTGAAGAGAATAAAGCCCTGCCATTTTCGAATCGTATGCGTGCGCCTTACTTAGATTCATTAGCCTCTCAAAAGCAATGGCAAACGATCCTTGAATTTCAAACCCAAGAGCCTGTTGGTGAAAAATACCAATGTATCTATTACCGAGCGCATTATGAGCAAGGTAATCAAGAGATCGCCTTCAAAGGGGCGAAACAGCTTTGGTTAAGTGGCAGTGGAGTTGATGACGCCTGTGACCCACTTTTTGAAGGATGGGATAAAGCCGGTTTAAGAACGGATGATCTGATACTCGAAAGGATGCTATTAGCGTTTGAAGGCCGTAACGGTAAGCTGATGACCTATCTGATTAAGCAATTAGATCATGATGAGTCAATTGCTCAAGCTAAGCAGATGAAGGCGTTGTACAACAAGCCTGAAAATGTGCTCGCGTTTGCTAAGAAGCACCCTGCGAATGAATTCTATCAAGCTCAAACCGAGTTTGGTTTTGAGAAACTGGCAAGGAAGTCAGCAAGCAGCGCTCAAGAGATTTTTGATGATGTTGTGAAAGCTCAAAAGTTATCTAAAGAAAAATCTCAAGAGTTAGCAGATTACCTCACGTTTCGTTTGATCAATACCGATTCTGAAGAGTTGATGGCGTGGCGAGACAAAATGCTCGCGAGCTCATCAAAGCAAGTGCTGCTTGAGCGACGTGCTCGTTTAGCGATTCAACATGCCGATTGGACTGGCTTGAAAGAGTGGATTGCGCGCTTAGATGATAAACATCAAGCTTCGCTTCGCTGGCAATATTGGCAAGGTAGAGCTGAGATAGCACTAGGCGATACTGCAGAAGGTAACAAGCGACTATCAGATATTTTGGGTCAGCGAAATTTCTACAGTGTGGCGGCGGCTAAGCAATTAGGTAAGCCGGTTAGCTATCCCACGTCGACACTTAAATACAATGCCGAAATGGTGAAGCCGTTCGACACCTCTTTGGTTCGTATTGGCGAGCTGATTGACCGAGATAAAATAGCGGCAGCGAAAAGTGAATGGCGTTGGTTACTAACCAATGCTGATAAAGATCAGAAATCAATGCTTGCCGCTCATGCTGCGACACAGCGTTGGAATCACTTTACGGTAACGGCGAGTATCTCAGCGAAGATGTGGGACAACATCGCGTTACGTTTCCCTGTCGCCCACAAGTGGTGGTTTAACTTCTATGCTGAAAAGCACGATATCGACCCGATCACCTTGATGTCTTTAGCGAGACAAGAGAGTGCAATGGATTCAGAGGCTCGTTCTCCTGTTGGGGCTCGCGGTATCATGCAAATCATGCCGAAGACGGCTCAATATACGGCGAAGAAGCATCAGATTAAGTATCAAGGTAGCGATGATCTTTACGATGTGAGCAAGAACATTGAGATTGGCAGTCATTACCTTGATGGATTGCTGTCTCAATATGATAACAACCGTATTTTTGCTTTCGCTGCATACAACGCAGGTCCGAGCCGAGTGAAACAATGGCGTTCACGCAGTGATGAAAAGTTAGATGCGTACGCCTTTATCGAAATGATCCCATTCAAGGAGACTCGTGGCTATGTTCAGAACATCTTGATGTTTGAGACTTACTATCGAGATATCTTGGGTGAGAAGGGAACGTTTTTAGCGCCGCATGAGGCAAAAACGAAATACTAAGGTCTCGGCGCTTTGTCCGAAACTGAGTAAATATTAAAGGCAGTGAGTGCGAACCATTTCCACTTACTGCCTTTTTACATTGGATCACAGCGAGTGTTTCGGTATAAAGTGTTGAACGCTTTCAATCGTTAAGCGACTCTTTCAAGTCAGAATTTAAAAGTAAGTGTAGAAATATGGCATCACAACCTGAATATGATAATTGGCAACAACTAATGGATTTGGTAAAAACAGCCGCTGAAAAAGATCAGCATGAGCTGTTGTTGACCATGATGATGACATCTGATGAACGCGATGCTTTGGTTGCTCGAGTTAATATTCTTTGTGAATTGATGAAAGGCGAGATGTCTCAGCGACAAGTGAGTCAAATGCTGGGAGTAGGTGTTGCGACGATCACCAGAGGCTCTAATGAGCTCAAGGCTAAATCTGAACAAGAGAAAGCGGCCATCGCCGAGTTACTGCTTAAGTAGACCCACTTATTAAGCACTGAAGTTTGATAGAAACGCTAACAATCCGTTAGCGTTTTTTGTTTCTGCTGTACTGGTTAGGCTTTCAACGAGATAACTTAAACTAAACCTATGAAAAAACATGTCTTTGAAAAACCGTGTCTTTGAAAAACTGTGTCTTTAAAGCTAAGCGGGGAAGTGCTCAGGATTAACGAAAGGGATAAGCGCTAAGATCAAAGCTTGATCATATACCGAACTGCGCGAGAGTTGGTTGTGTGTCAGTAGGCCAATCGCCCCACCTTTTTGCTTGATGTTGTCCGTTCCGAAGACTTCATCCATCACATCCCCTAACTCATTCGCATACTGGAGCTTATCAAGCACAACGGGTGGCAGCATCAGGCTTGCCGAACGAGATTCCCCACGTTGACCATTTGCTTCAATTATCATCCAAGCAAAGGTTACGTTACCTTCAATTCCAGATTCTAATCCAACATGAAAGTCTGCATTTGGCAGCTCTTGAATCGCATTGCTTACACGGTTCACTGCACCTTGATAGGTTTCATCATTGCTCATGGGTTGATCGGCAACCCCGCTGGGTACGCTAACCCCGATGAATTCGAATTCAGTATTAGGGAAAGCTGACAAGAACGCACTTTTAACGGCGTTGATTTTTGCTGGGTTGAGCGATGCAATGACTACGGATTTCATGAATGAGTTCTTATTGTTGTTGGTTAAATTGCAATTGATGTTCTCTGTACCAATCACTTAGGTCTTCAAGTGGCATCGGTTTGCCAAAATAGTAGCCTTGCAGCATATCGCACTGCGCCTCTTGTAACCATTGATGCATGCGTTTGGTTTCGATGCCCTCAGCGGTGACCTTTTTTCCTTGTGCATGGCACAAACTTATCACTGGTTTTACTATGTTCTGATTGTCTGTTTCGATCAAGGTTTCTAAAAAGCCCTTATCCAATTTGATTTTTTGAGTCGGATATTGAACCAACTGGGTTATCGATGTGTAACCAGAGCCAAAGTCATCAATCGCTAAGCGGTAGCCCATCCGAGAGAGCTCGTTCAATAATGGAAACCCTTGTGAGTTTGAGTAGAAGGTCTCGGTGATTTCAAAATCAATTAAGCTCGGCGGAATACCATTGATCTTGGCGTGTTCACCAATGAAAACAGCAAGGTGAGTCGTTTCTATTCCTGCAGAAGATAGATTGATAGAGAGCTGAATTGAATGATCAAACTGAGCTTGAAGCTTATGGAACGAAGCAAAAGCATGTTGGATTACCCAGCGATCGACCAGTTCGAATAACCCGGTTTGTTCGGCAATCGGAATAAACTCATCCGGCGGTACTGAACCTAGTTGTTGCGAGTCCCAACGTAACAGCACCTCAACACCAATGACCTGACTTCCTGTTGAATCCATGTATGGCATATAAACGAGTTTGAATTCCTCATCAAAGTTCTTATGTCTCAGAGCCTGTTCAATGCTTGCCTGTCGCTGAATGGTTTTGTCTAAGTCTGAAGAGTAATCAGCGTACTGGTTCTTACCAGCTCGTTTGGCTTGGTACATAGCCGTGTCTGCATTTGAAAGCAGTTTTTCTATTGAGTGACCGTCATTAGGATAGGTTGCAATGCCGATACTGACCGTAATCGGATAGTTGCCAGATTCAGTGATAAACCCTTTTTGCAGAGGTGCCAATAATGTATCTGAAAACTTATGTGCGATATTCCCATGGCGAGCCGGTGCATTGATGTAAACAACGAACTCGTCACCAGAGAGTCGAGCGGGCATGCAATGGGCGTCGTAATCCGTTTGGTATAGGGCACCGATCTCGGAAATACGTTGAGCGAAAGAGACTAAGATCGAGTCGCCAATTTGATGACCATATTTATCGTTCACAAACTTAAAATTATCTAAATCTAGATAGAGTACCCACGTGTATGTTTTCGAGTTTGTTTTCGGGAGTGATTGCTCAATAAAGGTTTGGAATTGACGTCGATTGGCGATCTTAGTCAGTTGGTCATTTTCAGCTAAAACTTTGGTCTGTTGATAGGTGTTATCCAACTCTTGGTACATGTCATAAAAGCGATGCGATAAGCGGCCCAATTCGTCATTCGTTTTTAAGCGCTCAATGTTCTTTCTTTGTTTTTTCTCTACTTGCTGTAATTGTCGGTCTAGCCTAGAAATTGGGCTAATGACACAGCGAGAGAGCAGCATAAGCAGTAAGGCAACCGTTACTAAGGCTGATAGTGCAAACGACAGGCTCAGTTTATTCCAGATAGAGTCGAGCTTATTGTTTAAAAGAAACTGAGCAGGATCGACCGTCGCGTAAAGCTCAGGTGCCAACTTCACTGACTGTGTTAAATCATTTTCCAAAGAGATGGCGGTTGGCGTGAAAAACAAACTGGTCTGATAGTCGAACTCGATCTGCTTTCGCAATGTATTAAATTTGTCGAGAGAAACAGAAACCACCACAAAAAAAACATCACTAGGTTGATAGCTTACAGGGGGCGAAACCGTTTTTTTATCGAGTACTTCGTAGTGAACTAACATCCCTTCGCCTTGAGAGTTTTGGACGTAATTGGTGCTCGACTCTTCTAAAGTCTTTTGATACTGACGATCAATAAACTCAAGAATTTTAGGGTCCATTTTCGCGAGTGAGTCACTAGTATTGTCTGCGTAATAACTGAGTTTTCGTTCACCATCAAGCAGTGCTAGCCCTGTAAAACTCTCATCCCCATCTTGTAAGAAATGTATGGTTTCTCGAAGGTTATTGATCAGTTCAAGTTCACGATAAGGATTGTCATCAACTAAAAAATAACGTCGCACCAAGTCACTTTTAGTAAGAGTGTAAGAATAACTATTTAGAAAGGAGCGGGATTGGCGAAAATACCCAGCCAACTTTTCCATATTCAGTTGCAGTACGTTGTCTTCGCGTTTGATGAAGCTGCTTTTTTGCGTTGAGTAAATGATATAGCTAGAAGCTGCGGTACTAATCAGTATAACAGGGGCTATTAGAAGTAATATTTTAGTACTGAGCTTCATTGTTACATACAACACTATTTATAATTTTGTGCGTAAGTTTATGTTACTTACTGATAGCTCGCTATCAATTACACGTTGTTAGATGATTTCCTGTGAAGGCAATAAGGTTTTGTCTTTATTGATAAAAATATGATTAGTGGGGTTTTATTATGTTGATAATGATTTTAGGAGAGGGGTGTGAAGAGATAGCAAACGGAATAACAATTTAGTAGCCAGCAGTACTTATTTTTGCGTATTACTGAGTTCGATTGTTATTCCGTTTGCGTTAATTTTTACTGTTTGGCCTATGATAGGCGCATTGCTTTTGGCAACCCAAACTTACGACAACTTAACTTGAGTCGCTTTAATATTCTCACTTGGGTAGCAACCTAGAACTTTTAAGTGACGAGTAATGGCCGTCAGTTCCGTGATCGCTTGTTGCATGTTATCCGCATTCAAGTGTGCTTCTAAATCAACATAGAACATCTCTTCCCATGGGTTACCCATAATTGGACGAGATTCCAGTTTCGTCATATTGATGCCCAAGCGTTGCAGAATCAGTAGGGTTTCAACCAAAGAGCCCGCTTCTTGAGAGGTCGACATGATGAGTGTCGTTTTCGCTGGGATCTGAGTCGAGACTTCAACCGGTTTACGCGCCACAACGATGAAGCGAGTGTGGTTCTCGGTTTGATTAGCAATGTTGCCTTGAATTGCTTGAAGTCCATACAGTTTGCCACTTGAAGCGTTACCAATGGCCGCTACATCATCACTATCCAGCTCTTTCACTTTCTTCATTGCGTCAGCGGTGCTTGCACAAGACTCAAGGCTGACACCTTTAAGACGGCTCAAGAACTCACTGCATTGCTGATGAGGTTGTGGGTGCGAATAAAGCGTCTTAATGTTTTCTAATCGAATGTCACTTTTAGCAACTAAGCAGTGTTCAATAGGCTGAGACAGCTCACCCACGATGTAGAGCGTTGTGTGTTGCAGGAGATCGTAAACTTCGTTGATTGAACCTGAACTGGTGTTCTCAATCGGCAGCACACCATAATCGGCATGACCAGATTCCACTGTCGATGCGACTTCTTTGAAGTGATTGCAGTTAAGCTCTATCAATTCCATATTCTTGCGACTGAAATATTCACGGCTAGCAAGATGAGAATATGAACCTTTAGAACCTAAGAACGCAACGCGAGCCAGTGGCTTACGGCTTTGTGGGTTCGCAAGGTTTTGCAGGTATGACTGTTGCAGCAGAACCGAATCTTCAATGATGGTATGAAACAACTTAGTAATGTACTGCGCATCAAGCTCGTATTTATCTTTACCGTTGTTAATCAGCTTAACCAGAAGCTGCTGCTCACGAACGGCATCGCGTACAGGCTTTGATGTCTCTACTTTACTTTTCGCAACTTCGATACTGAGTTTGCGGCGTTCTGAAAGTAAACTCAGCAGTTCGTCATCTAAATCATTGAGACGAAGGCGGATATCATCCAGTGAAATTGAGCGGTCAGTCATAAATGTGTCCTTATAAAAAAGCCTCCCTAGTGTGGGAGGCTTCTTGTTCGTTTTTGACTTGTTTTTCTAAAACGACTCAGCCTCCGATTTACGGAAGAAAAAAGAAGTCAAAAATAAACAAAGATTGAGTGTGCATAAAAAGTGATTGTTTTATGAATGTTTAAACACAATAAGCAAGCGAGCAACGAGCGTCAAGAAAAAAAATAGCGCCCTGAGGCGCTATTTTTTAATCTGTTCTTTTTCCTTATTCTACTTCAGCTTCTAGCTCTTCGATTTCAGGCTTTTCAGCGCGGCGCGCTTCAGGTTTATGGCGTAGCTTGTTGAGTTGACGCTCTAGTTTTTGTTCTACTTCGTTGATAGCTACGTAGAGGTCGTCATGGATTGATGAAGCAACAAGTTGTCCTTTTGGCACCGTTAGAACGGCTTCGAATTTTTTCTTCTTGTTTGGTTCTTCGCTAAAGCTCGCTTGGCAGCCAATGATGTCTACTTGCCATTTATCCAGCTTTTTAAATTTGCTTTCTATGTGATCACGGATTGCAGAGGTAATGTCGATATTTTTACCAGTGATGTTCATTTTCATAGAAGTTTTCCTCTGTTGTATCCCTCATGGGTTAACTTCAGATTACGACTTTTAGGAATAAAGAATGTGATCTGGATCTTGTTTTGGTTGGGTGGGATAAGCATTAAAATCAAATGTGATCTCACGCAAGTCTTGGTATCTTTTTGTCGAAAAATGCTTGTTATCCCTATGAAAAACGATAAGTTGGAGGCAAGGCTTCGCTAAAAATTAAACCAGTTTTTAGGGGCGTTCTACAGCTTTTTGAAAGTGTCTGATGAAAATTTACGCAATATACTTTCGTGATTTAAGTCACACCAAAGAACGATCCGAATTTGATAAGCAAAAGCCGCATAAGTTTCCTTATGCGGCTTTTGTGTTTTTAGTCCAGCCTTAGGCGTTCACTGCTTAAGCTCATAATGATAAACAGCAGCTAATCGTTGGTTTGCAGTAGCCTTGCTGTTCCGTTCTCTCGAGTGGCATTAATCGCCGCCAATTGTTTATAAATAACAAAGTAGCGATTGATGTTGGCGACATACGTGACGGGTTCTTTGCTGACATATTTTCGCGTAACGATTTCGACGTTTTTAAACCAGATGTTAGGGTTGTAGCCTTTCTTCTTCGCGAGGGATCTCATTTTTCTTATTTTAGCTGGGCCTGCGTTATAAGACGCCAACGTAAAATAGATCTGGTTGTCAGCCGTTATGGCAGGGTCATTAAAATATCGGTCTTTGATAAAACGCATATATTTCACACCGGCATGGATGTTGTTATCCACTTTGTGAATATTTTTGATATTAACGTTTTTGTCTTTGGCCGTACTTGGTAAAACCTGCATGACGCCAATCGCCCCACGATGAGAGACTTGACTCTGATCGAGCCCTGACTCTTGGAACCCTTGAGCAGACATCATCAAAGGATCAAATTCGTACTTGCTGGAGTATTTCTCAAATACGTCAGCGAGCTTGGCAACCCTGTCGACTTTGTTTGGATTGAGAGCTCGACCTAACCAACGTGTATTATCGATATATTTTTGGTAGATCACGTTGCCCAGTAAAGTACCTGATCGGGCTTTCTTGACGTACTTGTTGATTTCTTTCTTGAGAAGAGGGCTATCCTTTCTCAGTGCCCAAGCTATTTGACTGTTTTCACGCAGCGGCAACTCAGTATGCACCTGTATATTTTCCATCACATCAGTCCATAACTTCGCTTTGTGGCTATCTAGAATCGTTCCTTGGATATAACCTTGGTTAACGAGCTCTATCAGCTCATAGTCTTGCAGCGACTCTTCGATAAAATGAACATGCAGTGGTGGCAGGCCCATTTTATTGAGCTCTTTATTCACTTTTTGCACACTCTCGAAGTAACTAGAACTCGCACGGATCCACACTTCTTTGCCGCTCAATTGCTTGATTTCGGTAATAGGGTCTGAGTTTTTTCCGGTAATAATGAGTTCTTGTCCGTCTTTGATCATTGGATCTGAAAAGTCGATCACGCTTAATCGCTTATCGGTAATCGTGAGATTTGCTACCGCGACATCACCGTATCCAGATTCTAGTGAAGGAAGGAGATCATCTCGCTGAACCGGAATGATTTGCACATTAAGATAGGGGTGTTTCTTGCGAAGGCTTTTCTCAAAGTGATAGAGCATTTCTGCCACAATACCTTTTGGCTTGCCATCTTCTATGTAGTAAAAACCGAGATCAGCCGATACCAATACTCTCACTGTTCCTTTTGTTTTGAGTACGTCTAAGTCGCCCATGTAAGGCTGATTGCTCAATGGGGATAGTTCTAACGCGTTGGAAAGTGGGCTAAATAACCCGATCCAGATAAATAATAACATCCTGCTCACATCCACACTCCATGTTGATGTTTTGTTAAAAGTTATCTATTGAAGATACTGCTTATGCTGCCATTCATCAAGTTTACCAGACGAAGTTCAAAAAAAATCGCGCTAACAAATTAGCGCGATTTTGAAGTGATTGTTTTAGTAAACAACGAGTGTGATTCGTTGGCTAAGGCAGTGGGTTAAGCTCAATCAAGGCTTCTGTTCTTTTCACTGCGTCTTCTAATCCAAGCTGCTCGTAGGCTTCTAACTGTATTTTCAGAGATTTACGCGCTGCAATCGTGTCAGGGTAAGTCTTTTGTAATTCCTGTGAACGATTCACAGCTGCAATCCACGCTTCACGGCGTAGGTAGAAATCAGCCGTTGCTAAGTCATACTCCGCTAGGCGGTTTTTCAGTGCGAACATGCGTTTTTGTGCATCTTCTGCGTATGGGCTTGCAGGGAAACGTTCTAACAGTCGTTTGAAATCAGCAAACGCTAGCTTCACTGGTTCTGGATCTCGGTCGCTACGGTCGATATTAAAAATATCGTGCATGAAGTTTCGATCTTGAGCCATGTGTGTCAGGCCACGCATGTAAAGAACCCAATCCTGTTTTTCATGAGTTGGGTTTAAGCGTAGGAATCGTGAAATGGTGGCAAGGCCTAACGCCAAGTCATCATTTTTGTAGTACGCGTAAATCAGATCCAGTTGTACTTGTTCAGAATAGGCGCCGAATGGGTAACGAGAGTCTAAGGCTTCTAGCTTTTCGATTGCCGAAAGCCAGCTACCACTCTGCAGTGATTCTTGGGCGTCAGAGTAAAGAACCGATGGCGGTACATCCGGTACTATTTCTTCACTACTTGAACAACCAACTAAGAGTGATACGGCTAATAGACCCGATAAAGTAAGGTGTTTCATGTCAGGCGTCGATTCCTTGAATTAAATATTTCGTAAGCTTCCGTTACTTTCTAACCAGTAACAGATACAATGATGCAATTATTCTATTTTATCCATACTAATGGGTATTAGTCTCACGGTTTTTAAAAAAGTTCGATATGGCTCAGCAGATAACATTAACAGACACAGTAAAAAGCAGCCAGTTAGGTCAACGTTTAGACCAAGCTGTCGCTGAACTATTTACCGATTTTTCTCGCTCTCGTATTAAAGAGTGGCTTCTTGACGGCAAAATCCAAGTGGATGGCGAAGTTATCACTAAACCGCGCACCATAGTTTTGGGCGGTGAAGCGATCATCTTACAAGCGGAGCTTGCGGATGAAGAGCGCTGGGAAGCACAAGATATTCCGTTAGACATTGTCTATGAAGATGATGATTTATTGGTTATCAATAAACCTCGCGATCTGGTTGTACACCCAGGCGCAGGTACGCCGGATGGAACCATACTAAACGCATTGCTTTTCCATTACCCTCAGATTGCTGAAGTACCTCGTGCGGGTATTGTGCACCGTCTTGATAAAGACACAACAGGTCTTATGGTTGTGGCTAAAACGGTTCCAGCTCAAACTCGTCTTGTGCGTGCTCTTGCTAAACGTCGTATTACTCGTGAATATGAAGCAATTGCAATTGGCAAAATGACTGCGGGTGGTGTTGTTGAGAAAGGCATTAGCCGTCATGCAACGAAGCGTACGTTAATGGACGTTAATGAATTGGGTAAGCCTGCGGTAACTCACTACCGTGTTGCGGAGCACTTCCGCGAACATACTCGTATTCGTCTGCGTCTAGAAACGGGTCGTACTCACCAAATCCGTGTTCACATGTCATACCTTCAGCACCCGCTGTTAGGTGATATTGCGTACGGTGGTCGTGCACGTATTCCTAAAGGTGCATCTGAAGAGCTGACGACAATGATTCGTTCTTTTGATCGTCAAGCGCTACACGCGGTTATGCTGAAATTTGTTCACCCGATTACTGGTGAAGAAGTTGAGTTCCACGCACCTGTGCCAAATGACATGGTTGTGATGGCTGAAGCGTTGCGTGTTGATGCTCGCGAAAACATTGAAGACGACATTTAATCATGTCAATGATCATCCCTGACTGGAATGCTCCTCAAAACGTGAAGGCATTTGCTTCGACTCGTTTTGATGGTTGTTCTACAGGTGCTTATCAAGGGTTAAACCTCGGTATGCACGTTGGGGATGATGCTTCGCTTGTTGAAAGCAATCGAGCGTGGCTAAAGCAACAATCTAAGATGCCTACTGCTCCGGTATGGCTAAATCAGACTCACTCAACGGATGTCGTTACGGTTTTAGAACCTGTGGCGAATGTGCTTGATGCGGATGGTGCATTTACCACTGCAACGGGTGTTGTTTGTTCTGCGATGACAGCCGATTGCTTACCGGTCATCCTTACCGATACCAAAGGTACTCAAGTTGCTGCAGTTCATGCGGGTTGGCGTGGTCTTGCTAGTGGTATTCTTGAAAATGCCGTCGCAAAGTTTTCAAACCTAGATTCAGATAACTCGATCATTGCGTGGCTTGGCCCTGCAATTGGTAAAGATGCATTTGAAGTTGGCGACGATGTATTGGACGCTTTTGTTCGTTTTGACCCTCAAGCGAAATTAGCATTTAAAGCCAAATCTGAACCGGGCAAGTGGTTAGCAAACATGTCTCAACTTGCGACTCAACGACTAATGAAAGTTGGCGTGACTTCGGTGACGGATTCGAATCTATGTACATACGCAGATTCAGATGCTTTCTATTCTTATCGTCGTGATGGTGTCACTGGGCGTCAGGCGACATTTATTTGGTTAGAGTAATCTCTGACTAGCACAACCACTCATCCAGCTCATTTATATTTTCATATAAGCTCTATTCTTCATTCTTATCCCTTGAAAATCCGCGTTACCGTATCCATCTTCTAATCATAAGATAAACATATCTAAGAGTAGGAAGGTTGGCATGCGTCTCGATCGATTCACTAGTAAATTCCAAATTGCGATATCTGATGCTCAGTCGCTCGCATTAGGTCGTGATCACCAATATATAGAACCTGTACACCTAATGGTGTCTTTGCTAAATCAAGATGGTAGTGCAATTCGCCCATTGCTCACCATGCTAAATATTGATGTTGTTCAATTGCGTTCTAAATTAAGCGAAATATTAGACCGAGTGCCAAAAGTAAGTGGTATCGGTGGTGATGTTCAGCTCTCTAACGCAATGGGAACGCTATTCAATCTATGTGACAAGGTCGCGCAAAAGCGTCAAGACAGTTACATATCTTCAGAAGTATTCCTACTCGCTGCAATTGAAGACAAAGGTCCTTTAGGAAACTTACTTAAAGAGCTAGGTCTTACTGAGCAAAAACTATCTCAAGCTATCGAGCAAGTGCGCGGTGGTCAAAAAGTTGATGACCCGAATGCAGAAGATAGACGCCAAGCATTAGAGAAGTTCACTATTGATCTGACTGAAAGAGCAGAGCAAGGCAAACTCGACCCTGTGATCGGTCGTGATGATGAAATTCGTCGCACGATTCAAGTCCTTCAACGTCGAACTAAGAACAACCCTGTCATTATCGGTCAACCCGGCGTGGGTAAAACCGCGATTGTTGAAGGTTTGGCTCAGCGTATTATCAATAATGAAGTTCCTGAAGGCTTAAGAGGTCGACGAGTGCTTTCATTAGATATGGGTTCATTGGTAGCGGGTGCTAAGTATCGTGGTGAATTCGAAGAGCGTCTAAAATCGGTGCTTAACGAATTATCGAAAGAAGAAGGCAATGTCATTCTCTTTATCGATGAAATTCATACGATGGTCGGTGCAGGCAAAGGCGAAGGCTCTATGGATGCGGGTAACATGCTGAAACCAGCATTAGCTCGTGGTGAACTGCATTGTGTCGGAGCAACAACGCTCGATGAATATCGCCAATATATAGAGAAAGACCCTGCGTTAGAACGTCGCTTCCAAAAAGTGATCGTGGATGAACCAACAGTAGAAGACACAGTCGCTATTCTTCGTGGTTTGAAAGAGCGTTATGAACTTCACCATCATGTAGAAATTACCGATCCCGCTATCGTAGCTGCAGCAACGTTATCTCACCGATATGTTTCAGATCGTCAGTTACCAGATAAGGCGATTGATCTCATTGATGAAGCGGCTTCGAGTATTCGAATGCAGATAGATTCAAAACCTGAGTCACTAGATAAGTTAGAGCGCAAAATCATTCAGTTGAAGATCGAGCAACAAGCCCTGACGAATGAAAATGATGAGGCCAGTGAAAAACGCCTGCGTACGCTACAAAGCGAACTTTCTGAGAAAGAGCGAGATTTTGCAGAGCTCGAAGAAGTTTGGAACGCTGAAAAAGCGGCTTTGTCTGGCACGCAACATATCAAGTCAGAGTTAGAACAAGCTCGGATGGATATGGATTTTGCACGACGTGCTGGTGACCTTAACCGTATGTCTGAATTGCAATATGGTCGAATCCCAGAGTTGGAGAAGCAGTTAGATCTCGCGACTCAAGCTGAAATGCAAGAAATGACCTTGTTACGTAATAAGGTGACTGACGCTGAGATTGCCGATGTCCTTTCAAAACAAACCGGCATCCCGGTTTCTAAAATGCTAGAAGCAGAGAAAGAGAAGCTTCTGAAAATGGAAGGTGTTCTGCATAAGCGGGTTATCGGTCAAGCGGAAGCGGTTGAAGTTGTGTCGAATGCAATTCGTCGTAGCCGTGCTGGTTTGTCTGATCCTAATAAGCCGATTGGTTCGTTCTTGTTCTTAGGGCCAACAGGTGTCGGTAAAACGGAACTGTGTAAAACATTGGCGAACTTTATGTTCGATAGTGAAGATGCCATGGTGCGTATCGATATGTCTGAGTTTATGGAGAAACACTCTGTTGCTCGTTTAGTTGGTGCTCCTCCGGGTTATGTGGGTTATGAAGAAGGTGGATATTTAACCGAAGCCGTTCGTCGAAAACCTTATTCTGTGATTCTACTTGATGAGGTAGAGAAAGCTCACCCAGATGTTTTCAATATTCTATTGCAGGTTTTAGATGATGGACGATTAACTGACGGACAAGGTCGCACGGTCGATTTTAGAAATACCGTGGTAATCATGACATCGAATCTAGGTTCAACCCGTATTCAAGAGAACTTCAATACATTGGATTACCAAGGGATTAAAAATGAGGTTATGGAAGTGGTGGGTAAACATTTCCGACCTGAGTTTTTGAACCGTGTTGATGAAAGTGTCGTGTTCCATCCATTAGGCCAAGAGCACATCGAATCAATTGCTGCTATTCAGCTTGAGCATTTGAAAAAGCGAATGGAAGACAATGGGTATGAACTCGAAGTTTCAGAAAAAGCGCTCAAGCTAATCTCTCAAGTTGGTTTTGACCCTGTATATGGTGCAAGGCCTCTTAAAAGAGCAATTCAACAAACTGTAGAAAACCCATTAGCGAAAGCGATACTGGCTGGAAAAATAAATCCAGATAAGAAAGTGCAGCTATTAGTGAATAACGACCGAATTATTGCTCACCAATAATCAAACTATGAATAATAAGTACGATTAGCCGAAATTAAGGCTTAATCGTACCTATTTTGAACGCTTTGTGTGAATAGTGTCCGAACGATCGCCTGCGGCGGTTTTTTTTCGTTTTTGGTCTTGTGCAAAGGGGGATTCTCTCTATAATGCGCCTCCGTTGCCAGGGATAACCAAGCGGTTTGAACTAAGTAACGAGACGACATTAAGCATTTAAGATGCTTTGAAAAATTAGCTGGAAAAAGTGTTTGACACTGGAACCCAATTCGCTAGAATGGCCGTCCACTTAGAGAGGCTCCTTACTAAAAGGAACGCTCAATAAGTAAAGCTCTTTAACAATTTAAACCTATCAATCTGTGTGGGCACTCGTTGATGAATATCAAAACGTTTTATCGTTAGATAAAACAGATTCTTCGGAATCAAAATTGATTTCAATGAACTGAGTGACCAATACGAAATTAAGTTTACTTAATTTTGGCACAGTCAATTCATTACCATTCTGTTGGAATGGTAATAGCTTTAAAATTACATGTTCATGTTTACATGAATATTAGTTTTGAAGTCAGTATTCGTTGAGTCACACCTATTAATTTAGGTAATCAAAACTTTAAATTGAAGAGTTTGATCATGGCTCAGATTGAACGCTGGCGGCAGGCCTAACACATGCAAGTCGAGCGGAAACGACATTATTGATTCTTCGGAGGATTTAATGGGCGTCGAGCGGCGGACGGGTGAGTAATGCCTAGGAAATTGCCTTGATGTGGGGGATAACCATTGGAAACGATGGCTAATACCGCATAATGCCTACGGGCCAAAGAGGGGGACCTTCGGGCCTCTCGCGTCAAGATATGCCTAGGTGGGATTAGCTAGTTGGTGAGGTAATGGCTCACCAAGGCGACGATCCCTAGCTGGTCTGAGAGGATGATCAGCCACACTGGAACTGAGACACGGTCCAGACTCCTACGGGAGGCAGCAGTGGGGAATATTGCACAATGGGCGAAAGCCTGATGCAGCCATGCCGCGTGTATGAAGAAGGCCTTCGGGTTGTAAAGTACTTTCAGTTGTGAGGAAGGGTGTGTAGTTAATAGCTGCATATCTTGACGTTAGCAACAGAAGAAGCACCGGCTAACTCCGTGCCAGCAGCCGCGGTAATACGGAGGGTGCGAGCGTTAATCGGAATTACTGGGCGTAAAGCGCATGCAGGTGGTTCATTAAGTCAGATGTGAAAGCCCGGGGCTCAACCTCGGAACTGCATTTGAAACTGGTGAACTAGAGTGCTGTAGAGGGGGGTAGAATTTCAGGTGTAGCGGTGAAATGCGTAGAGATCTGAAGGAATACCAGTGGCGAAGGCGGCCCCCTGGACAGACACTGACACTCAGATGCGAAAGCGTGGGGAGCAAACAGGATTAGATACCCTGGTAGTCCACGCCGTAAACGATGTCTACTTGGAGGTTGTGGCCTTGAGCCGTGGCTTTCGGAGCTAACGCGTTAAGTAGACCGCCTGGGGAGTACGGTCGCAAGATTAAAACTCAAATGAATTGACGGGGGCCCGCACAAGCGGTGGAGCATGTGGTTTAATTCGATGCAACGCGAAGAACCTTACCTACTCTTGACATCCAGAGAAGCCAGCGGAGACGCAGGTGTGCCTTCGGGAGCTCTGAGACAGGTGCTGCATGGCTGTCGTCAGCTCGTGTTGTGAAATGTTGGGTTAAGTCCCGCAACGAGCGCAACCCTTATCCTTGTTTGCCAGCGAGTAATGTCGGGAACTCCAGGGAGACTGCCGGTGATAAACCGGAGGAAGGTGGGGACGACGTCAAGTCATCATGGCCCTTACGAGTAGGGCTACACACGTGCTACAATGGCGCATACAGAGGGCAGCAAGCTAGCGATAGTGAGCGAATCCCAAAAAGTGCGTCGTAGTCCGGATTGGAGTCTGCAACTCGACTCCATGAAGTCGGAATCGCTAGTAATCGTGAATCAGAATGTCACGGTGAATACGTTCCCGGGCCTTGTACACACCGCCCGTCACACCATGGGAGTGGGCTGCAAAAGAAGTGGGTAGTTTAACCTTTCGGGGAGGACGCTCACCACTTTGTGGTTCATGACTGGGGTGAAGTCGTAACAAGGTAGCCCTAGGGGAACCTGGGGCTGGATCACCTCCTTATACGAAGATAGTCACGATGAGTGTCCACACAGATTGATTTAGGTTTAAAAAGTTAAGAGTAGAAATACTTTTCCAGATGGGGCTATAGCTCAGCTGGGAGAGCGCCTCGCTGGCAGCGAGGAGGTCTGCGGTTCGATCCCGCATAGCTCCACCATCTTTAAGTGTTTTTCTTTGAAAATATTTAAAAATGGTTCCCTTCTTTTAATAGAAGATGAATCAAGCTCTTTAACAATTTGGAAAGCTGACTGATTTGATTACTTACGAGTAATTCAAATCAAATTTAAAAGTTCTCAATGTTTATCTGCTCTTATTTAATAAGAACGGTATAAACACAACAAACACATTCAAGTGTCTTGTATTCGAATCAAACTTAGTTTGATTCACAATTGAGTCCGGCAAACAGTCATTGAGAATTAACCCTTCTTGATGACAACCAAAAACCTTGGTTAGTTGCCATACACTAAGACCCTTTCGGGTTGTATGGTTAAGTGACTAAGCGTACACGGTGGATGCCTTGGCAGTCAGAGGCGATGAAAGACGTAATAACTTGCGATAAGCCCAGATTAGGTAGTAATAACCTTTTGAGTCTGGGATTTCTGAATGGGGAAACCCACGTGCATAAGCACGTATCCTGTTGTGAATACATAGCAACAGGAGGCAAACCGGGGGAACTGAAACATCTAAGTACCCCGAGGAAGAGAAATCAACCGAGATTCCGAAAGTAGCGGCGAGCGAAATTGGATTAGCCCTTAAGCTTTTAATGATGCAGGTGAAGCCTCTGGAAAGTGGCGCAACAAAGGGTGATAGCCCCGTAACCGACACATCATAATCAGTGAAATCGAGTAGGGCGGGACACGTGATATCCTGTCTGAATATGGGGGGACCATCCTCCAAGGCTAAATACTACTGACTGACCGATAGTGAACCAGTACCGTGAGGGAAAGGCGAAAAGAACCCCTGTGAGGGGAGTGAAATAGAACCTGAAACCGTGTACGTACAAGCAGTAGGAGCACCTTCGTGGTGTGACTGCGTACCTTTTGTATAATGGGTCAGCGACTTAATTTTAGTAGCAAGGTTAACCGTTTAGGGGAGCCGTAGGGAAACCGAGTCTTAACTGGGCGTACAGTTGCTAGGATTAGACCCGAAACCAGGTGATCTAGCCATGGGCAGGTTGAAGGTTGAGTAACATCAACTGGAGGACCGAACCGACTAATGTTGAAAAATTAGCGGATGACTTGTGGCTAGGGGTGAAAGGCCAATCAAACCTGGAGATAGCTGGTTCTCCCCGAAAGCTATTTAGGTAGCGCCTCGGACGAATACTACTGGGGGTAGAGCACTGTTAAGGCTAGGGGGTCATCCCGACTTACCAACCCTTTGCAAACTCCGAATACCAGTAAGTACTATCCGGGAGACACACGGCGGGTGCTAACGTCCGTCGTGGAGAGGGAAACAACCCAGACCGCCAGCTAAGGTCCCAAAGTATAGCTAAGTGGGAAACGATGTGGGAAGGCTCAGACAGCCAGGATGTTGGCTTAGAAGCAGCCATCATTTAAAGAAAGCGTAATAGCTCACTGGTCGAGTCGGCCTGCGCGGAAGATGTAACGGGGCTAAGCTATACACCGAAGCTGCGGCTACGTACCTTAGGGTATGTGGGGTAGGGGAGCGTTCTGTAAGCCGTTGAAGGTGGTCTGTAAGGGCTGCTGGAGGTATCAGAAGTGCGAATGCTGACATGAGTAACGATAAAGGGAGTGAAAAACTCCCTCGCCGGAAGACCAAGGGTTCCTGTCCAACGTTAATCGGGGCAGGGTAAGTCGACTCCTAAGGCGAGGCCGAAAGGCGTAGTCGATGGGAAACGGGTTAATATTCCCGTACTTCTTACAATTGCGATGGGGGGACGGAGAAGGCTAGGTGGGCCTGGCGACGGTTGTCCAGGTTCAAGTACGTAGGCGGAAAGTTTAGGTAAATCCGGACTTTCTTTAACGCTGAGATACGATGTCGAGCTACTACGGTAGTGAAGTCATTGATGCCATGCTTCCAGGAAAAGCCTCTAAGCTTCAGATTGTAAGGAATCGTACCCCAAACCGACACAGGTGGTCGGGTAGAGAATACCAAGGCGCTTGAGAGAACTCGGGTGAAGGAACTAGGCAAAATGGTACCGTAACTTCGGGAGAAGGTACGCTCTTATCAGTGAAGTCCCTTGCGGATGGAGCAGACGAGAGTCGCAGATACCAGGTGGCTGCAACTGTTTATTAAAAACACAGCACTGTGCAAAATCGTAAGATGACGTATACGGTGTGACGCCTGCCCGGTGCCGGAAGGTTAATTGATGGGGTTAGACTTCGGTCGAAGCTCTTGATCGAAGCCCCGGTAAACGGCGGCCGTAACTATAACGGTCCTAAGGTAGCGAAATTCCTTGTCGGGTAAGTTCCGACCTGCACGAATGGCGTAATGATGGCCACGCTGTCTCCACCCGAGACTCAGTGAAATTGAAATCGCTGTGAAGATGCAGTGTACCCGCGGCTAGACGGAAAGACCCCGTGAACCTTTACTACAGCTTGGCACTGAACATTGAACCTACATGTGTAGGATAGGTGGGAGACTATGAAACCGCGTCGCTAGATGTGGTGGAGTCGTCCTTGAAATACCACCCTTGTAGTTTTGATGTTCTAACGTTGGTCCCTGAATCGGGATTACGGACAGTGCCTGGTGGGTAGTTTGACTGGGGCGGTCTCCTCCCAAAGAGTAACGGAGGAGCACGAAGGTGGGCTAAACACGGTTGGACATCGTGTGGTTAGTGCAATGGCATAAGCCCGCTTGACTGCGAGAATGACAATTCGAGCAGGTGCGAAAGCAGGTCATAGTGATCCGGTGGTTCTGAATGGAAGGGCCATCGCTCAACGGATAAAAGGTACTCCGGGGATAACAGGCTGATACCGCCCAAGAGTTCATATCGACGGCGGTGTTTGGCACCTCGATGTCGGCTCATCACATCCTGGGGCTGAAGTCGGTCCCAAGGGTATGGCTGTTCGCCATTTAAAGTGGTACGCGAGCTGGGTTTAGAACGTCGTGAGACAGTTCGGTCCCTATCTGCCGTGGGCGTTGGAAAATTGAAAGGGGCTGCTCCTAGTACGAGAGGACCGGAGTGGACGAACCTCTGGTGTTCGGGTTGTCATGCCAATGGCATTGCCCGGTAGCTAAGTTCGGAATCGATAACCGCTGAAAGCATCTAAGCGGGAAGCGAGCCTTGAGATGAGTTTTCCCTGGCACTATAAGTGTCCTAAAGGGTTGTCGTAGACTACGACGTTGATAGGCAGGGTGTGTAAGTGCTGCGAGGCATTGAGCTAACCTGTACTAATTGCCCGTGAGGCTTAACCATACAACACCCAAGGGGTTTTGTGGACTCAGATGTACCAGACCTTGAATGCGTTTGAAGAGAAATACTTTTAGATAAGCTTTCCGAATTTTAAAATTTGCTTGGCGACCATAGCATTGTGGACCCACCTGATTCCATGCCGAACTCAGAAGTGAAACACAATAGCGCCGATGGTAGTGTGGGGTTTCCCCATGTGAGAGTAGGACATCGCCAGGCTTTAAATTAAATCTTTAGGTTGACCGACCTGAAGATATGGACGCTCACTTAGTGAGTTGACCACTGCGGAGTGGTAGTTCAGTTGGTTAGAATACCGGCCTGTCACGCCGGGGGTCGCGGGTTCGAGTCCCGTCCACTCCGCCACTTATTCAGAGTTTCAGCTCTTTAAAACTGAAAATAGGGGTGTAGCTCCAATTGGCAGAGCAGCGGATTCCAAATCCGCGTGTTGGGAGTTCGAATCTCTCCACCCCTGCCATATTTAAGGCTCTAGCAGAAATGCTAGAGCCTTTTTGCTTTCTGAATCTGATATACATCATTAGCAGAGCAGCGGATTCCCCCGACTTACCAAAACAGCGCGTGTTGTAGTCTAATAAACCTCTACTCCTGCCATATACAAAGCCTCAGCAGAAATACTGGGGCTTTTTTACGTCTTTTTTGTTTCTGCGAAGCGATGTTGGGAGAACTAGGCGAACCCCCTGATTCGCCAGCTCGGTCGAATCTCCGGAGTGCTAGTTCAGTCCACCCCTGCAATATTTAAGGCTCTAGACTGCGCGTCCCGGTAGAAAGGCTACAGCCTTTTTATTTTCTGCTCATATTTAAATTTCGTCTATAAGGCGATGAATTAACGCTGTTAATCGTTAAGGTGCAGTGAATAACCGTTATATGAAATTCAAACATCAGTGACTAGTTTGAGAGCTTTACGTCTCTTCAGTTAGCCAATAGTAGTGGTGAAAGTTAACCGATAAGACGCGTTGCTTGTTATTTTCATTTAATGCCCCGAAAAACTTACTACTTATATGCCCCAATTCCTCAATGACAGCTAGTATAAATACTAAAGACAAATCATTTAGGATCGTTATGAGGTTACTTTGCGCTGCGGCTACTGTGTTATGTTCATTCGTAGCCATAGCAACGCCTTGGGAAAAGGCTAAGAGCCCGACAATCAACTCAACATCATCTATTGGCAGTTATGCTAATGGCTGTCTAGACGGTGCACAGGCTTTGCCTATTAACGGGGAGGGTTATCAAATTATTCGCCCTCAGCGAGAACGCTACTATGGCCATACCGAGGCCATTCAGTTTATTGAAAGGCTAGGTGTCATTACAAGCGAGCAACTCAACACTAATTTATTAGTTGGCGATATTTCGCTACCTCGAGGTGGACGCTTCTCATCTGGTCATTCAAGCCACCAGACTGGGTTGGATATTGATATATGGTTGAGGCTCACTGATGAGAGACTTTCCGTGAATGAACTCGCTGTTCCTAAGCCAATAAGTGTTGTCGACCTTACCAACTACAAATTACGTAAATCAAATTGGACCGATGATCATTTTCAAGTGATTCGCTATGCAGCCAAAGATGAAAAAGTGGTACGAATCTTCGTCCATCCTGTCATTAAACAAACTCTTTGTGACCAAGAAAATTCTGATGCCAATGAGAGAGCTTGGTTAGGTAAAATCAGGCCTTGGTGGGGACATCATTCTCATTTTCATGTTCGCTTAAAATGCCCTCAAGGCAGTTCTAACTGTATCGCTCAAGCAAACCCGCCAAAAGGTGATGGTTGTGGAGATGAACTTGCAAGTTGGGCTCCGCAGACCATTCCAGTTCCTCCACCTAAAAAAGTGGCTAAAAGTAAGAAAAAAAAGAAAGTTAAAGTGATGCCGAGTCAGTGTTTAGCCTTGATATCAGATAAGTAATCGTACTTGTCGAGGCTCCTTACAGTGGTAATGCCACTGTCTTTCTCGTCTCTAAAACTGGAGAAATGTCACACTTTTGTCTAGAGTTTATAAACACGTAATTAAGAACATCGTTTGATATCAAAACAAACGAATAACGACAATAGCAAAAACAACGACGAATTTGATAATGCTTAGTCAGGGATGGCGTGTTTCTTGGGTGAAAGATGCGGCTTATGTGCAGTATATGAAAATCAGAGTCTGATACCCGTCTATAAAAATTCCAAGGATAAGACAATGACTATGATTTGTGCGAGGGAATTCTCTCAATGGTTAAGACATAGATTCAGTAATGAGAATGTCGGTATTTCAATTTCTAGAGAAGATATAAGCCAGCTAACAGGTCGACAACGGTTAGACCCTAGCTTTGTTAATGATGTTCATTATGAACTGATGCAGCATGGAATGGCGTTTGTCACTGATACCAGTCGGGAGAGCTTTTATCTAGTACCGGTGTCTCAAGCTAAAAACTGGCGAGAGCAACTTGAATATCAATTTGAGAAAGAGATGTTCTGTAACATATATCCCATTGAGAAATCGGGTTAAAAAAAAGGTTCAACTTGATGATTAAGTTGAACCTTTTATCTTTTAGGTCAAGCCTTGAATGATGACAAACTTTTCTAATAATTCGTCATCGGTTTCAATATGTTTAGGGTCAGTAATGATGCATTTAGTAATTGGGCATACTGACTGACATGTTGGCTTCTCATAGTGACCTTTACACTCAGTACATAAATCAGGATCTATTTCGAAGATACTGTCACCCATAGTGATTGCGCCATTTGGGCATTCTGGGTCACACATATCGCAGTTTATGCACTTGTCAGTTATTAACAGAGCCATTGCTTTCTTCTCAGTAGAGTTTCTAGGTAAAGTTATTTACCTGAAGCGTTACGTGTATCTTGTCCTGCGCTCAAGTTACGCATTAACAAACCAAATTCTAGGTCAAGATCAGCAGGTACTGGAATAAAGACAAAGTGACCGTTACCTTTTGCGTCTTCTACTGGCTGAGATTTACGGTTCTCCATAACTTCTAATTTGAAAACGATGTTACCTTTTGGTGTCATCATTTCTAAGCTATCGCCAACTAGGAATTTGTTCTTAACTTCGACTTCTGCTAAGTCACCACGGCGATTACCAGTGAATTCACCAACAAACTGTTGAGTATCAGAGATAGAGTAACCGTACTCGTAGTTTTGGTATGTGTCGTGAGTGTGACGACGCAAGAAACCTTCAGTGTAACCACGGTGAGCTAGGCTCTCTAGCGTACCCATAAGGCTCTCATCGAATGGTTTGCCTGCAACAGCGTCGTCGATAGCTTTACGGTAAACCTGTGCTGTACGTGCACAGTAGTAGAAAGACTTAGTACGGCCTTCAATCTTCAATGAGTGAACACCCATCTTAGTTAAGCGCTCAACGTGTTGGATTGCGCGAAGATCTTTCGAGTTCATGATGTAAGTACCATGCTCGTCTTCAAACGCCGCCATTTTCTCTTCAGGTTTGTGTGATTCAGAAAGTAAAACGACTTCATCCGTTGGTTTACCAAGGCCTAGTGTGTTGTCTGGGCGCTCGTCTTGAACTTCAATACCTTGAGTTTCTACTTCTTGAATAGCAACACCTGTTGGGTTTGCTTCAACGATCTGACCGTTTTCGTCTTCTTTCGCAGCTTCGGTTTTGTATTCCCAACGACAAGCGTTAGTACAAGTACCTTGGTTTGGATCGCGTTTGTTCATGTAACCAGAAAGTAGGCAACGACCTGAGTAAGCCATGCATAGTGCACCGTGAACAAAGATCTCTAGCTCTGTTTCTGGGCAGTGTTCGCGAATCTCTTCGATCTCTTCAAGTGATAGTTCACGAGATAGGATCACACGCTCAACGCCTTGAGTAGACCAGAATTTTACAGTCGCCCAGTTTACAGCATTGGCTTGAACAGAAAGGTGGATCGGCATTTCAGGGAACGATTCACGTACCATCATGATAAGACCAGGGTCTGACATGATAAGAGCATCTGGGCCCATCTCAACAACAGGCTTAAGGTCGCGAATGAATGTTTTTAAT